>CAILJB010000021.1 GCA_903834465.1 uncultured Pseudomonadota bacterium
ATTCGCGTTATTTCAGCACGTCCCGCCGAGCCTCACGAGCGGCGTGCTTACGAAGAGGACTAAGACATGAAAGCAGAATATGATTTTTCAAAAGGCAAGCGTGGCGCGGTGGTAAGTGATACGGGTAAAAGTCGAATCACCATTTTTTTGGATAACGATATTTTGGACGAATTTAAACAACGCGCCGAAAAAGCGGGAAAAGGTTATCAAACCTTGATTAACGACACATTGAAGGCTGATTTAAAAGACAGCACCTCGCCGTTGACAGTTAAAATCTTGCGTAAAGTGTTACGCGAGGAATTGGCAAGCGCATGAAAAAGAAATTACCCGAATTTAAAACGGATAACGACGCAGAGGATTTTATCGATACCGCCGATTTAACCGAATACGATTTATCGGCGTTAGTGCCAATTAGTTTCAAGCATTCGCCCAAGCCCCTTACTTTTGGCGATGTTATCCAATGCCATCCGCAATAAATCAGGGTTGCCGTCTTCAATGGCGGCGTTAAGATATTCGGCAATGAGTTCTTCACTATCCAAATAACGGGCGGCATCAAATTCGCGGGTTTCTTCAATCACGTTAATGCACCAACGAAATAGACAGTTTGCCGCCATTTCTGTTTTTGAAATTTCATTTTTATCCATGAACGCTTGCAACTGAGCAGACAAAACACGCTTTACCGCCCGTGCATTTTCCTCGTTTAAATCAGAACAATTCACTGTGCGACCCCGTTCGAGTTAAAACAATTTTGTCCGCAGTCGATTGATAAATCAGCAACCAATCGGGTTTGACGTGGCATTCTTTATGCCCTTTCCAATTGCCCGTTAAATAATGATCTTTGTATTTTTCAGGTAACGGTTGCTCTCGTGAAAGTAAATCGACAACAACCAGCAGATCATCGACGGCATAACGTCCCGAATTTTTCACACGCTTCAAATCTTGTTTAAATTGCGAAGTTTGAGCAACTGTTTTCACGCTGCGTCCCATTGCTGGCGTAAATCATCCAAACTCACCGCTTCATATTCACCACGTTCGGCGGATTCCATTGCTTGAATCGTTACACGATTAGGCGATTTAGAATCAATCTGACGTTTGTTTTTAAATTGCACAAACTCGACAAATCGCAACACGTCTTCCAAATCTTCAGTGGGTAATTGGTGGGTTTGTTGATAAAGGCTGCGTTCTATTTCTTGTCTTTGCATTTCAAACTCCTAATAATGTAGCAAAAATGGTACGACAAACCCGTTGCAAAGTAAATCACGCGCCACCCCAAACAAACCGAATTGAAACAAAAAAAGCAAAAGGTCAGGGCTTGATTGGATAAAAAGCAGATTCGAGAATCGAAACAATCGTTAATCTTTTAGATTCGGGTGCGGGCAAATGCGGGAAAAGCACCCGCGCCACGCAAAGATGCCCCGCGCTACGAGGCGGTCGGGGGATACGCCGCTCTCAAACATTTGTTTTATCTTTAAGCAATCGCGGCGACCCCCGCCTATTCGCCTCTACTCTATGCGGTGCGAGGTGCGGCGAAAAAGCCGCCGCGCTTTTTTAAAAAGGTAAAAACATTTACTCTTTTAAAGATTGAATGCTATTATTTAATGATATTCAATTACTTTATAAAAGGCGATATTTCAAATGAAAAAATTAACTTCACAACTCAGTCCCAGTCCCAGCCCAGTCAATGATTTTTTTAAAGTATTGGGTATAGAAAAAGTAAGTCGGGAAGATGGATTTTGTATTCAATATAAAGACGGTATTTTAGAAGCTAGTGTTACTCGTAATGGGGGGACAGTAGAGTCCGTTAAAAAACATATTAAAAGTGGAAGTGGATTTAGTGAAATGGTGGTTTTTGAACCAAGCAAAATGGATAAAAAAGACAGGGATGAGCTAATTAAAAAACTACACGACAAAGGAGACACACAAAAGGAACTCGAGAGAAAGTTCGGTATAACTCAGGGAATGATTAGCAGAATTTTAAATTCAAAGGAGTAATAAAAAATACTATGTTTTTGAGAACAAAAAATTTCCACTTTATGGACTTGTAATTAACGATCATTTAGACGAAACGGCTGGGTAAAGCAGCCGCCGCGCTTAATTAGATAAAAAGAAAAAAGAGAAAAACTATGAAAACAAGAACACCAGAAGAAAGAGCCGCCTTGTTAATCAAAGCAAAAATCCTTGATGAAAACGGCAATTATCATAAAGACTATTTCAGACCTGAAACCGTCGAGAAAAGCAAAGCGCGTAAAGCCAACACGGGGAAATAATTTTGTATTCTTCAAAACCTGCTTATGTATTCGGTTTTCACGGATTAGATGAAGCCATTGGTCGAGCTGTTTTAAATAACGAAACTCAGTTAAAACACAGCAAAAATAGTTATGACTGGTTAGGTCATGGCGTGTATTTTTGGGAAAACAGTTTTGAACGCGCCCGCCAATACGCAGAAGAAAGCCAAGCCCGCAAAGATTCAACAATTCAAAATCCGTTTGTTATCGGTGCAATTATTGATTTGGGAAACTGCTTAGATTTGCTGGATAAAAAGTGTTTGGATTTACTTCGCAATGCTTACAACGAACTAGAATTGACGCTAAAAGAAGCAGGGGAAGAACTCCCAACTAATGCACCATTTGGCGCAAACGATTTTGATTTTAAAAAACGTGAGTTAGATTGTGCTGTTATTCGTTATGCTCTCGAAATGGCGGCAGATGAAGGTATTTATTTTGATTCAGTCAGAGCCGCATTTTGGGAGGGCGAAGAACTTTACCCAAACGCAGGCTTTAAAACCCACAATCATATTCAGTTGTGCATCATAAATCCCGATTGCATCAAAGGGATTTTTTTACCACGAGAGAAACAGGTTAAATAAAAAACAATGTTTAAAATTTTGATAATTATTTGCTCTTTTATATTGTTATCTTGTTCAAGTGAAGATGATATGAAAAACATAAACAAAAAAGAAATTTCGGCACAAGA
>CAILJB010000022.1 GCA_903834465.1 uncultured Pseudomonadota bacterium
GTAAAGAAACTGTCGCAGGTTCATTTTACATTATCCCACCTGAAAAATCAGTCATTTTAACCAGCACTATTACTGTGAGGCTTTCTGTCATCATGGATTTAAGTGCAAGGAATTTATTATGTTTGATTCGAAGACAAACGGAATAACAACTTCCGTTAAGCGTAAGAAAAACAAATTAGCTAACCAGCTACTGTTTACGCTATTACTCACTGTTCAATCTTATGCACACGCTGACAATACGGATTCGCCCTATCTTAAAGGCGGCAAAATCGATGCTTTTTACAACCGCAATGATAATGGCGATTTTCAGGTCAATAGTATGATTTGGACACCTGTTTTCAAAGGTGGTCACGGTGTTCAAATTTCTGAAAACGGTGGGCAAGACCTCAATTATTTTGGTGGCTTTGCACGTCCATTATTAACCCGTCCTGAACTTGGCGATTTAATTGTTGGCGCACAGGAAGTGCTTCAAGGCGACAGTAAACAAACCGAGGTGCAAGGCGAATATCGTTTACCTTTTGGTTTAGGATTTGGCGGTGGTTTTGTAGATAGAAATCTCAGTAATCAAGACATTAAATTTGCCAAAATTTCTTATCGAAATGAATGGCAAGACATTAAATACATCGTATCTACACAATGGCAAACCTTTCAAGGACAAGATTATCCAGGTGGTTATGTCGCGTTATATAACAAACAATTGATGGCGACGTGGGGAAATGACGGGGAACAATGGCGCAGCACATTTGGTTATGTGGCACCAGACCAAGGTGCTGACAAAATCCGTCCTGCTCTTGAAGTTTTTTATGTTGATAACACGATTGGCAAAGTGAATGGCTCTAAAGATTTAATGGTGACGGGGAGTTTAGGTTTCCGCAAAGGTTTTTTAGGTCATGAAGCCAGATTAGGTCGTGCAATGGGACCAACAGGTGTGGAATTTTCAAATCCTCTGGGTTATTTAACGCCAAATTTCAATCGTCGCCTTACTGCATGGGAAGTCGGTGAATTCGTCAATTTTCGTTACATTCATTCAGCGTTACCCAATGCTAAACGCACTGAAACGTTGGAAACGGCTATTTATCCAGGGCAAATATTGGGAACAGATAGTTTTATAAATGGGTTATTTGTTGGTGCTGGTTTTAACAATCCACAACCTGGACAAAGCGGTATTACAGGTTCAGTCGGTTATCACAAACGCATTAACAATCTTGAATCGAGTCTTCGCGTGCAACACGATTTTGGGATTGATGATACCGCCCTCTTTTTTGACGTAATCCACTGGCTGTAACCATTTTCTTTAAATTTAATCGAACCTAAATAACACATTCACTAACGAGGAAAATTTTATGAACAAAATAATTTCAAGACGTTTATTTACATTGATTGCAGCATTTTTATTTTCATACAGTTGCTATGCCGCAGAAACGGTTTGGCCAAAACAAATAAATCTGGGTTATCAAAAATACGGCACTTTAATTGTTCTTAAATCTACGGGCGAATTAGAAAAACGACTAAAAGAACACGGAGTCATTGTGAATTGGGCAGAATTTCAATTCGGCCCGCCAATGCTTGAAGCCTTAAATTCGGGGAGTTTAGATTTTGCTGTGACCGGTGAAACGCCGCCTGTTTTCGCGCAAGCGTCTAAAGGTTCGTCCATCGTTTATGTCGCCAACGAACCTGCTTCACCACAAGGCGAAGGCATTGTTGTCAAAGCAGATTCTGAATTGAAAGATGTCGCAGCATTAAAAGGAAAAAAAGTAGCCGTTGGAAAAGGCACAAATGCCCATTATTTCCTTATTCAAGCCTTGGCAAAATCTGGACTGACATTGAATGACATTACGCCTGCTTATTTAGCTCCCGCAGATGCAAGAGCTGCTTTTGAACGGGGCGATGTTGCGGCATGGTCTATTTGGGATTATTTCTACGCGGCGGCTGAAACACAGTTAAATGCACGCACCTTAACGAATGCAGAAGGCATTGCAAACAATTATTGGTTTTATACCACCCGCCGCGATTTTATCGATAAATCCCCAGAAGTCATCGAAATCGTGTTGGATGAAGTTCGTAAAACTAATGAATGGATTAAAAACAATCCTGCTGCGGCAGCTGAAAAATTATCTGCAAGTGCGGGTGTTGATGCGGGCATCTTAGAAAAAGCCTTACGCCGTAGTAACTATGGTCCAGAATCTATGACATCTGAAGTGATTGCCGCTCAACAAAAAATTGCAGACACCCTATTTGCTATCAAATTACTGCCAAAACAAATCAATGTTGAAGAGGCTGTTTGGTTGCCTAAAAATAAGTAATTGTTTTAAGTATTTCTCATGACATCGATTTTAGTCGAATAACAAATCCATTTAGAGGTTAATTTTATATGAAAATTTTTTGGTTTTTACCTACACAAGGCGATGCACGTTATTTAGGCACGTCTAAAAATGCGCGCCCAGCCAACCATCATTATTTAACTCAAATCGCCAGTGCAGCGGACGAATTAGGTTATGAAGGGGTTTTAATTCCCACTGGTCGCACCTGTGAAGATTCTTGGATTATTGCGTCTTCACTGGTTTCAGTTACGAAACGGCTTAAATTTTTGATTGCTTTAAGACCGGGATTATTAACGCCTGCGGCGGCAGCACGGATGACATCGACACTGGATAGAATTTCTGACGGGAGACTTTTAGTAAATGTGGTCGTTGGTGGTGATTCTGCTGAATTGGCAGGAGACGGTATATTTCAATCGCATGATGATCGATATGAATATGCCGAAGAATTTTTAAACGTTTGGCGAGAATTATTAGAAGGTAAAGAAGTTAATTTCCAAGGTAAACATATTCAAATTGAAGGTGGAAAACTTTTATTTCCGCCGGTACAAAAACCGCATCCACCGTTATATTTTGGAGGTTCATCAGTTCCCGCACACCAACTTGCTGCAAACCAAATGGATGTTTATTTAAGCTGGGGCGAGCCACCTGCTCAAGTCGCTGAAAAAATCGCCGATGTGCGTGAACGCGCTGGAAAGAATGGTAAAACATTGAGTTTCGGTTTGCGCTTACATGTCATTGTACGAGAAACCGATGCCGAAGCTTGGGCTGCCGCCGATGAGTTAATCAAACACATTGATGATGACGCAATAACCAAAGCGCAGAAAGCCTTCAAACGTTCTGATTCCGAAGGACAACGACGAATGGCAGCATTAACGGATTGGGGCGCGTCTCGAACCCGCGAAGCACTTGAGGTCTCGCCAAATTTATGGGCAGGTGTTGGTTTAGTGCGTGGTGGAGCTGGCACAGCATTAGTTGGCGATCCTGAAACCGTGGCGGCACGAATTCAAGAATATGCGGATTTGGGTATCGATAATTTTGTCCTTTCTGGATACCCGCATTTGGAAGAAGCCTATCGTGTCGCCGAATTATTGTTTCCTTTACTCCCGATTAACGCTGGAAAACATAAAGAAGGCTCTGTGGTTTATTTAAGTCCTGTGGGTGATACGGGACACGTCGATATTACAACGAGATTGCGAGAATCTGCGTCATGAGTATTAACTGGTCAAAATTGACTGGCAGAATAACGGGCTGGGTGTTGCCAATTTTTCTTATGATAATTTGGGACGTTGCCAGCGAGAATGGCTGGCTTTCTTCTCAAATTTTACCGTCACCCCGCGAGATTGTTCAGGCGGCGATTGATTTAGGTATTTCGGGTGAATTAGCAAAAAACATTATTGCCAGTTCAGAGCGTGCAGGTTGGGGACTGTTAATTGGCGGAAGTATCGGTTTCTTTTTAGGGCTTGTTAATGGTTTGTCTCGCACGGCGGATAGATTTTTGGATACCACGGTGCAAATGATTAGAAACGTTCCGCATTTAGCGTTGATTCCGTTAGTCATTATTTGGTTCGGAATTGGTGAAGAAGGCAAGGTATTTTTGGTCACGTTAGGCGTATTTTTTCCCATTTATGCCAACACTTATCACGGCATAAAAACGGCTGATCCACAATTACTGGAAATGGGGCGCGTCTATGGATTGAATCATTGGCAATTATTTTCCCAAATCATTTTTCCAGGCGCGTTACCTTCTATTTTGGTCGGACTGCGTTATTCCTTGGGATTGATGTGGTTGACGTTAATTGTGGCTGAAACCATTGCAACCACATCGGGTATTGGTCAAATGGCAATGAATGCAAGGGAATTTATGCAAACAGATGTCGTGGTTTTAGCGATTTTGATTTACGCACTGCTAGGAAAACTTGCCGATATGGGTGTGCATTTTCTGGAAGTTCGTTTATTGCAATGGCATTCGGGATTTCGGCAATGAAAGCGTTTACAACCCATTTTAAAAATTCTTCTATGACAACGACAGCAGATTTCACAAACACGTCGAGTATCACTCTCAAACTCGAACAAGTGAGCAAACAATTCGGTAATTTAACTGTTTTGGAAAATTTAAATCTTGTTATCGAACCCGGAACTTTTGTTGCGATTGTTGGAAAAAGCGGTTGTGGCAAAAGTACGTTATTGCGGCTTATTTCTGGATTGGATCAACCCGATCAAGGGACGGTTTTTTACGATGGTAAAATTCATCGTAAACTCAATGGTCATGCGCGAGTGATGTTTCAAGAAGCACGTTTATTACCGTGGCTAAACGTCGTGGATAACGTCCAATTGGGTTTAGGAAAAACGGGGAAGGGCAAAGCGTTAGAAGCGTTAAACCATGTCGGGCTTGAATCGCGTGCAAAGGATTGGCCATCCGTTCTTTCGGGCGGACAACGACAACGTGTTGCTTTGGCACGGGCTTTGGTTCATGAACCACGATTGTTATTGCTTGATGAACCGATGGGCGCGTTGGATGCGCTAACGCGAATAGAAATGCAGCAATTAGTAGAACGAATTTGGTTAGAAACGGGATTCACAGCCATTTTGGTCACGCACGATATTTCAGAAGCCGTGATGCTCGCTGACCGAGTTATTCTTTTGGATGATGGAAAAATTGACTTGGATGTGAAGGTTGATTTGCCGCGTCCACGGCACCGCGACAATCCTAATTTAATCAAACTACAAGAAGACATATTAAGGCGTGTATTAACAATACCCGCCTAATGAATCGTATTTTTACCTTAATTTGAGACACAAACAAAATGAATAGAAAAATAATCGATATGCGTAGCCGCCCATCGTTTTTACATGATTTTTATGGCGCAACGCCAGGCACGAACGAATATGAGGTGGCAAAATGGCTCAATCGTCGTGTCGGTTCAAAAAATGATGAGCATTTCACTCGCTCAAAAACGGTCGAGGCTTTTGTTGAAGAAGTGCGCGAAGTGGGTATAACTGCTGCTGTGGTTGTAGGACGTGACACGCCAACACTTACTACGTCAAATGACCAAATTCTTGACATCACGAGTTCGCACAAAGAGCTTATTGGCATAGGTTCTGTCGATCCACAAAAGCAAAATGCGCTTACTGAGATTGAACGAGCCATAAAACAATTAGGGCTTGCAGGTATCAACATTGAACCAGGGTTTGGAAATCCACCGCTCAATGTAGATGACCCGCTTCTGTTTCCCATTTATGACGCATGTAATCAGTTAGGTATTCCTGTTTTTCTTATGTCAGGGCCGACAACGCCTAACTTAGATTATGCAAATCCTGCCGCCGTTGGGAGAGTAGCGCGTGCATTTCCGAATTTGTCTATTGTTTGCTACCACGGATTTTATCCGTATGTAAGTGAAATGATTGGAGTCGCATTCCGTTATGAAAATGTTTATGTTGTCCCAGATATGTATATTTTTCTTCCTGGTGGAAATTTGTATATTGAAGCGGCAAACGGTTTTATGCGAGACCAATTATTGTTTGGAACGTCTTATCCATTCCGCGCAATGGGGCAAACTGTCGAAGATTTTATGACGTTGGGATTAAACGAACAGGTATTGGATGCTGTGCTATTTCAAAATGCAAAACGTGTACTCAAACTTGATATTTAACATTGTATACGCGATGCTTTGTCATCAAGGATAGATGCTATCCGCTACGCTAAATACAAGGATAAAACGCATGACATTATTGGCATTTGATGAACAGCAATCACGTTCTTTGATACTCTCCGTTCGAGCTACCGCTTTAGTATTCGAAGACCCCATTTCACAGCGTTTGCTCGAACAAATTGAACGCATAGCCCCTAGTGATGCGACAGTATTGATTATGGGTGAAACGGGAACTGGAAAAGAATTGGTCGCTCGACACATACACGCCATCAGCAAGCGAAGTAAAAAAACGTTTGGGGCATTAAATTGTGCTGCATTGAGTGAAAATTTGATTGAAAGTGAGCTGTTTGGTCATGAAAAAGGCGCATTTACGGGCGCACTTACTGACAAAATAGGCTGGTTTGAAACCGCTGACAAAGGCAGCTTATTTCTGGATGAAGTGGGGGATTTACCACTGAATTTACAAGCCAAATTATTGCGCGTATTACAAGAACGCGAAGTGGTAAAGGTCGGTTCTAGGCAATCAATCCCTGTTGATGTACGAATTATCGCCGCCACAAATATCAATTTAGAAGAAGCGGTGGCAGCCTCGCATTTTCGGGCGGATTTATATTATCGCTTTAATGTCGCAACGATACAGTTATCACCGTTACGCGAGCGACCGGGTGATATTTTGCCTCTAGCAAAACATTTTCTAAAAATATACGCCGACCGATTAGGTTATGAGGAAGTAAAACTATCACCGGCGGCAGAATTAGCTTTATTGAATTATGATTGGCCTGGAAATATTCGTGAACTAGAAAATGCCATACATCGTGCATTGCTAATTTGCCCGGTGAACCAACAATTACGACCAGATGATTTTAAATTGTCTGGCGTTAGAGTATCTAAAAGTAAATCCACGGTATCGACGAGTTCTTTAGAAAATGCGCTGGGCAAATTATACGAACAAAGCCCTTCTAAACTTTATGACATCATTGAAGAAAGCGTTATTCGTTCAGCATTTGAATTTTGCGAACGAAATCAAGTGCAAACGGCTCGACTATTAGATATTAGTCGTAATGTGCTTAGACACAAGCTGGGGTTATACGATATGCTACCGAACGGGAAGAAAAAGGATGTTTAGTCGTTTTGGAGACTAATGAAATTTGGACTCTGCATTCTGATACTAAATATTTTCCCTGAAATATAACGTATACACATTTGTTATCTCATTACTGATAAACGCAAAATTTAGCAGTGATTTTTAACACATCGTGTTTGTAGTCTAACCACAAAAGAGAAAAAGTTTTGAGCCTAGAAAAATACCAGGCTGTTGATCGAGAGCAATTAGCACTGGACATCAATGCCATTCAACGCGACATTTTGGGTAAAACCGACATGAGCGATTTTCACCATTTAAAAAAAATTGAGCGTTGGGGACGACTTTGCACAGGGCTGGGATATGCCACAGCATGGATAATTCCAAACCCTATTTCTGCCTATTTAATCAGTCAGGGAAATTTTACCCGCTGGACAACTGTTGCTCATCATATTTTGCATCGCGGCTATGATAAAATTGATGGCATTCCGAAACACTACACCAGCAAAGGTTTTGCGAAAGGTTGGCGACGTTATTGGGATTGGCTAGATTGGATGTATCCTGCGGCGTGGGATGTTGAACACAACGATATTCATCACTACCATTTGGGCGAGGAAATTGATCCTGACCAAGTGGAATTTAATATGCAAAAATTACGCAATTCCAACATTCCGCGTTGGGGACGTTATGTTTTATTAGGCATAATGGCGGCGACATGGAAAATTATTTATTACGCTTCTTCGACGCTAACAGAATACCGTGCCATCGAAGCAAAAAAATCCGGTGGCACACGCGGGAAACTTTCACGACTTGATATGTGGAATCCGTTAAAACCTGCCGGCAAAGATTTATGGCTCAGTTGTATGTTGCCATACAGTCTCGTGCATTTTGTGGTCATTCCATTATTATTTATTCCGTTAGGTATTGTTGCCGTCACGAACGTTTTCCTTAACGTGCTATTTGCAGAAATTTTAACAAATTTACATTCTTTTTTAGTCATCGGGCCTAATCATACCGGCGATGATGTGATGATGTTTGACAGTAAGGCGAAAGGAAAAGGCGAGTTTTATTTACGCCAAATTGTCGGTTCGGTTAATTATCCGAGTGGTACAAATATGTTAGATTTTTTGCATGGTTGGTTAAATTATCAAATCGAACACCATTTATGGCCAGAAATGACAGCCAGTCAATATCAAAAAGCGCAGCCGCGTGTGAAAGCGGTATGCGAAAAACATAATATTCCATACATTCAAGAATCTGTATTTACGCGGTTAATGAAAACGCTAGATGTTATGACAGGAAAAACATCGATGTTGCGTCCTAATTTGATTTGAAAAAAGCCCCGCTGATTTTTCAGTCAGCGGGTATTTTTTAGTTTTTTCAACAAACAAATAATTCACGTTTACGAAATTGCCCAATTACTCGTTCAATCAATGCAGAAGAGGGTGGTAAAACTTCTTTTAATGAAAAATCTAGCCCCAAATCATCCCATTTATGTTCGCCCATTTTGTGAAATGGTAACACTTCAACACGCTCAACACCGTTGAGCGTGGCAATGAAATCTGCTAATTTTTCCACATCATCAAAATCATCGGTATAACCGGGTACTAAAACATAACGTATCCACATTTTTTTACCCATTGCAGATAAACGATGGGCAAAATCCAACGTGGGTTGCAGAGGTTTTGAGGTTAATACCTCGTACTTTTCGGCATCAATGTGTTTTATATCAAGCAAAATTAAATCAACATTATCAAACCATTCATCATCCAAATGCGCGGCGAGAAAGCCTTGCGTATCTAACGCTGTATGCAATTTAAGTTCATGTTTTACGCGATAAAATACCTCGCCAACAAAATAAGCCTGCATCAACGGTTCGCCACCAGAAATCGTCAGACCACCAGCAAAACGCAGAAAATCTGCATATTTTTTAATTTCGGCAATAATGTCATCAACGTGCATGATTGAACCGTTGTGCATTTTCCAAGTATCGGGATTGTGACAATACAAACAGCGAAACTGGCAACCCGATACGAACAATACAAAACGCATCCCAGGGCCATCGACAGCGCACCCCGTGTCAAAGGAATGTACAAACCCTGAAAGTTTGCCATTTTCATCGACACAGGCGGGCGCAATAATGCCTAGTGGTTTATTATGACTCATAATTTGAATTTAATACGCTTAACAATGTATATGGAATGTGCGGTTAATGACATCGAGCTGTTGTTCATGCGTCAACTTAATAAAATTCACGGCGTAGCCTGAAACTCGAATGGTGAGTTGCGGATATTTTTCAGGATGTTCCATCGCATCGAGAAGCGTGTCTTTATTCAAGACATTAACATTGACATGAAAACCGTTTGCTGCACAAAAACCGTCTAAGCAGTTGGTCAAATTGTTTACACGATCTGTCAACGTGTGACCCAACGAATCGGGTGTCGATGTTGCCGTCCAAGAAATACCATCTTGAGCTGAAGCGTACGGCAATTTAGCCACAGATGCGCCTGCCGCAACAAAACCTTTGGTATCACGTCCATTCATCGCATTCGCACCTGGTGCAAAAGGTTCACCTGCACGACGACCATCAGGAGTATTACCTGTTTTTTTGCCATAAACCACGTTAGACGTAATGGTTAGTACAGATTGGGTTGGCACACTGTTACGGTAGGTTTTATGTTTGCGAATCTTTTCAATGAAAGTTTCCACTAGCCATACGGCAATTTGATCCACGCGGTCATCATTGTTCCCGTAAGCGGGATAATCGCCTTCAATTTCAAAATCTGTGGCAATGCCTTCTTCGTTGCGAATGACTTTAACTTTTGCATATTTTATTGCCGATAACGAATCGGCAGCTACTGACAAACCTGCAATCCCACACGCCATCGTGCGTAAAATGTCGCGGTCATGTAACGCCATTTCAATACGTTCATAATGGTATTTGTCGTGCATATAATGAATCGCATTAAGTGCTTTGACATACGTCGTGGCAAGCCAATCCATCATTTCGTCAAATTTTGCGACTACTTCATCGTAATCTAAATATTCTGACGAAATTGGCTCAAAACCGCTTGCGACTTTGATGCCCATTTTTTCATCTACGCCACCATTGATTGCATAAAGCATGGTTTTAGCCAGATTGCATCTCGCACCAAAGAATTGCATTTGTTTACCAACACGCATCGCAGAAACGCAACACGCAATCGCGTAATCATCACCTGAATTTTGTCGCATTAAATCATCGGATTCGTATTGAATAGCACTGGTTTCAATGGAAACTTTAGAACAAAAATCTTTGAATCCTTGTGGCAAATCTGTTGACCATAACACAGTTAAATTAGGTTCTGGTGCAGGACCGAGGTTATATAACGTGTGTAAAAAGCGGAAACTTCCCTTTGTGACCAAAGAACGTCCATCTTCGCCCCTGCCACCGATAGATTCTGTGACCCAAGCGGGATCGCCGGAAAATAATTGGTCATATTCAGGTGTACGCAAGAATCGCACGATACGCAATTTCATGACAAGATCATCAATCAATTCTTGCGCGATTGATTCGTCTAAACGTCCTTCTTGAATATCGCGCTCAAAATAAATATCCAAAAATGTCGAGATTCTACCAATCGACATTGCCGCGCCGTTTTGTTCTTTAATGGCGGCAAGATAACCAAAATACGTCCATTGCACCGCTTCTTGTGCTGTGGCGGCAGGCTGGGAAATATCAAAACCGTAGCTTGCAGCCATTTGTTTAAGTTCGTCTAAGGCTCTGATTTGCTCAGAAAGTTCTTCGCGTGTTCGCAAAATCTCTTCGCTGAAAGCAACATTATCTAATTCAGCTTTTTCTCGTTTTTTATCTTTGATTAGAAAATCTACGCCGTAAAGCGCGACGCGACGATAATCGCCAATAATACGTCCACGCCCATAAGCATCCGGTAAACCGGTGATGATACCTGTTTTGCGGCACGCTAAAATGTCAGGACTGTAAACATCGAACACACCTTGATTATGGTCTTTACGATACAAATGATAGGCTTCTTCAATTTTAGGATCGAGTTTAAAACCGTAGGCTTCGAGTCCTGCTTGCACCATTCGTAATCCGCCATTTGGCACGATGGCACGTTTTAGCGGTGCATCGGTTTGCAGACCGACTATGATTTCAAGATTTTTATCGATGTACCCCGGTTTATGGGCAACGATAGACGAACCGATGTCGGCAGAAACATCTAAAACACCTTTAATTCGTTCTTCTTGTATCAACGCCGACAGTTTATCCCACAATTGTTCAGTTCGCGCAGTTGCTGGTGAAAGGAAGTTATCGTTTCCCTCGTAGGGTGTGTAATTTGCCTGAATGAAATCCCTCACAGCAACGTGTTGTTGCCATTCTCCAGCGGCAAAGCCGCGCCAAGCATTCGTATTCAAATTAGTTTCGGGTGAGTTCATAATAATTACCATCTCCTAGTTATGTCTATTTGAAAGATACAGAGTAAACAATTTGCCATTACAGAATGATGAATTATAACCAATGTTGTGCAGACCTGTACTACTTTGATGAAAATTATAAAGACGAAAAAAAACCTCGCTGATTTTAGTCAGCGAGGCAATCATAAGCTAATGAAACCTAATTTTTATTACCAATCAATCTGAACACGAGATTCGATAATGTCCAAATCTGAATTGTTAAATGCTTTACTATTAGCATTTGCAACCGTACCTGTATTGATGTCCAACGCATGAATGTAGTTAGCCATCAAACGAATATGCGGATTAACGTACCAGTTAACACCAAATTTAGCTGTTGATGCACGACCACCTTGAATTGAGCCACTATTCAAATTCATAGAATCGTAACCTGCTGCAAGTTCCCACGCTCCCCAACCACCTTTCATATCAAAGTTGTGAGTAGGTTTAATACGTTCCCAAGCTCCCGTTTTAGCTTTATAGTTACGAGATTCACCGGTCAAGAAGTACGTTGCATAACCGTAGTAACCGCTCAATGATTCGTTACCATAGCCAGTGCCTGAAACATCTGTTCGTATATATTCGCCTTGTGTTGAGAATGGACCATAAACAACCGCAGATTCTGCACCAAAACGGGTAAGATGTTGCGCTTGTGCAGCACCTAATTTTGCACCGGTTAAATTACCTGTATTCAATATCGCAGTACGATCCACGTTATTACCGATACCATTAGCGAAAATAATACCGCCATTACTGTACGAACCGTCAGATTTGTAATTGTTATTGACGTTAATATATGACCCAGAAGTACCGATGTGCCAGAACTTGGTATTACTTTCCATCCACGGCATACCTGTTACACGCGCGTTGACTTCCCAACTCGTATCACCGCCACCGCCATTACGGTTCACACCACCTTGAGCATTAAGTGCGCTTTGTGTAGCGTTAGTACCATAAGCGTTGTTGTAAGCACCGACACCCTCCGTTTGCATAGATGTTCCAATCTGCCAGCGATCGGCAGAATAATTAGCACCGATACCCATTTTGTAGGTGTTAAAATTATCAACAAAAGTATTAACAGCCATATTTCGTTCTATGAAAGTAATATAGCGGTTACTGGTTGCTTCTTCTAAACTGAATGGTTCTTTGAACGCACCCACTTTAACTGAAAAGGGTGTGGAGAAATTGTAACGAGCGAAAGCATCCGTCACGCCGCTGGCTGTTGTGCCATTGCCACGGGTGAAATCATACTCAAATTTATAATCGGTGTTTTTGAAAAACGTACCTTCAACACCGATACGACCACGACGAAGTCCCATGCCATTATCTAATGTTGCAGGCATTTGAGCTCCCGCACCCGGTAAGAAGTTACTGGTCAAATTTTGATTGGTATTAACTTGAGAGTCAACTTGCATACGTCCGTTGACTGCCATTTTGAAATTACCGTCACGGCTTTTGAATTCAATGCCGCCGTCTTTTTTGATTTCAACCATCCCTTCTTCTTCAGAGGCTTTCGCGTGTTCTTCTAACGCTTTGATTTGGTTGTCTTGTAATTCAAGTTTTCCGCGTAATTCACTGACATCGCCGCCATTTTTGACTGGAATACCTTCTTGCACTTGTTCAAATGAACCCAAGATTTGTCTACCTGGACCAGCTTCTGTATAAATTTGTTTGGTTTTGTTATCAACGTATAAAACCATTGCGAACGCTGATGTTGTAACACTTGCTGTTAAAGCAGTTGCGACAGCAAAGGTGAGTTTTGATAATTTCATGGGTTTCTCGTTCAATTAGTATAGTTAAAATATAAAAACTGGCGCGAAGATACGAAAGTTAAATGACAGTTTAATGACCCTTCCATGACATTTTGGTTACATGGCAACAGTTATTTATTTTTGTTGTTTAATAACAATTAAGTATCGTATTAGCAACAATGCTTTTTTATTGTCCGTCATTAAGAATTCTTAAATATTGTGTTATGTTAGACTGATAAGAAAATAGCAAGAAATCTAAACGTTATAAATTTAAAAATAGCAACACCTCACATTTACTAAAATATTTTCTCAGTACAAATATGTCGCAAAAACAACAACTAAATTTCAGAATGCTATTTTTTAGGTGACGATGTCACAAATGAAGACGTTTTAAAATTTTTATAAGCCCAAGCACAGGAAGTTTAAATGAGTTCACATTGGACAAATGAAAAAGCTGCACAACTTTACGCAATCAATTCATGGGGAGATGGTTATTTTTCAATCAATCAAAATGGAAATGTTTGCGTTACACCGTCTGCCGACAAAGTGATTGAAATTGATTTATACGAAATTGCCCAATCGCTAAACGATAAAAATTTATCGTTGCCCGTTTTAGTACGTTTTATCGATATTTTGAAAGACCGTGCCACACGTCTCGATGCAGCTTTTCAAAAAGCGCGTGAAACACTCAATTATCAAGGCAGTTACACGCCTGTTTATCCAATTAAAGTGAATCAACAACGTCATGTCGTTGAAGGCATTTTAGCGGCGGATAATATTGGTTTGGAAGCAGGTAGTAAACCCGAATTGTTAGCCGTCATGGCGTTATCAAAATCAAAAAATGGCACGATTGTCTGCAACGGTTATAAAGACCGCGCTTACATCCGGCTGGCGTTGATTGGTTTAAAAATGGGCTTGAATGTTTATTTAGTCATTGAAAAACCGCTCGAACTTGAACTCATTATTGATGAAGCCGCGAAATTAAACGTGATACCGCAAATGGGTGTGCGAGTGCGTTTGTCGAGCATTAGCGCAGGAAAATGGCAAAACAGCGGTGGCGAAAAATCGAAATTCGGTCTGCACGCCCACGAACTTTTACAGCTCATTGAACGGCTGAAACAAGCCAATTTATTAAGTGCTTTAAAACTCATGCACTTTCACATGGGGTCGCAAATCGCCAACATTCACGATATTAAAGTTGCGCTCAAAGAAGCTGGGCAATTTTATGTCGAATTCCATCGTTTAGGTGCGGCGATTCAAATTGTCGATGCAGGTGGCGGTTTGGGTGTGGATTATGATGGCAGCAAGTCGCGGCGGGAATCGTCGATAAATTACAGTCTGAATGAATATGCACTCAATATTGTGCGAGGTTTTGCCGAAGTTTGTGCTGAAAAAAATGTGCCGCAACCTGATATTTTTACCGAATCAGGTCGTGCTTTGACCGCGCATCATGCGGTGTTGATTAGCGATGTGACTGATATTGAATCCATCTATCGCAACGATAAAGAATTGCAAAATTTACCGACCATTCACAATCCTGTCGAAGCCTATCATGATGCTCAGTTTGCGTTGGCACAAGCGCGTGAAAAATTCGCTCAAGACCAATGTTCGCTGGCAAGTTTGGCTCAGGCAGAAAATGCGTATTCGCTACTTTGCCAAAAAATTCAAACGCAACTTAATCCTCATAATCAAAGTGAGGAGACGATTTTAGACGAGCTGAACGAAAAACTTGCTGACAAAATTTTTTGTAATTTTTCGTTGTTTCAATCGTTGCCGGATGTGTGGGGAATTGACCAAATTTTCCCGATTATGCCGATTCATCGTTTAAATGAAATGCCAACCCGTCGCGCGGTGATTCAAGATTTAACGTGTGATTCAGACGGACGGATTGATTGTTATATTGATGGACAGAATTTAGAACATACTTTGCCGATTCATGAAATTAACCCTGAACAACCTTATTTGATTGGTTTTTTCATGTTGGGTGCGTATCAAGAAATTTTGGGAGATATGCACAATTTATTCGGCGACACGCATTCGATAAATATCAAACTCGACAACGATGGCTATCATTTTGAAGATTTGCAAGAAGGCGAGGACGTTTCGGAATTACTCGATTATGTTCATATTAGCAGTGATGAATTGATGCAAGCGTATCGGGAAAAACTCGCCGCCAGTGCATTGAGTAATTTGGAAAAACAAACTTACGAAACTGAATTGCTCGCTGGTTTAAATTCTTACACTTATTTGGCGAAATAACGATGCGTTTTTGGTTAATGAAATCTGAGCCGAATGTGTTTAGCATCGATGATTTGATGCAACGTCCGAATCAAACAGAACCGTGGGAAGGCGTGCGAAATTATCAAGCGCGTAATTTTATGCGGGAAATGGCAGTCGGTGATTTAGCATTTTTTTATCATTCCAATTGTAAAGAAGCGGGCATTGTTGGCGTGATGAAAATTGTCAAAGTGGCGTATGTCGATGACAGTGCGTTGGATGAAAATAGTCCGTATTTTGATACAAAAAGCACGCTTGAAAATCCACGTTGGTGGCGCGTGGATGTGCAGTTTGTAGAAAAATTTGAACGCACGATTACGTTGCAAAATTTAAAAACGAAAGTGGAATTAGCGGATTTCCAGTTGGTGCAACGCGGTAATCGGTTGTCGATTTTACCGGTGATGGAAATGTGGTGGGAGTTTATTCGCAACTTGAAACAATATGTGTAAGGGCTGAATGCTACGTTAAAATTACGATTTAGCACGTTATCAGAGACCGTTTTGTTGTGTTTAGAATCTATAGTGATATTGAATTTTTTAACCGATTTACAATGCAACTCAGTTTTTGCCATCAATCGTCCAAGTCGGCGACGACTCACTTTTTCTCATGATGATACAACTTAACGGCTACAGTTTCATAATATTCTGTATACTTCCTTCTTACTATTTTGGATGCCTCAATGTTTAAGAGAGTATTTTAAAATTTTGTGTCCTAGTTAGTGTAGCTGGATCAGTTTTGTTTTGGGCAGATAAAAAATTATCTGTACTATATCAATCCAAAACTTTTAAATTCAAACAAACTCAAACCATGATAAACAAAGAAAAGTTAAATCACCGCTTTTGTGTTGCGCCGATGTTAGATTGGACTGACCAACATTGCCGTTATTTCCATCGTTTACTTTCTAAAAATGCACTCTTATATACAGAAATGGTCACAACAGGCGCATTGATTCACGGTAATACGCAGCGTTTTTTAAAATTCAATCAAGAAGAACATCCGGTCTCATTACAATTAGGTGGTAGCAATCCGCGTGATTTAGCCATTTGCACACGCATGGCAGAAGAAGCAGGTTACGATGAAGTAAATCTGAATGTCGGTTGTCCGAGCGACCGTGTGCAAAACGGAAGTTTTGGTGCTTGTTTAATGGCAGAGCCTCAGTTGGTTGGTGATTGTGTCGCAGCGATGCAAGCCAGTGTTAAAATTCCTGTAACCGTTAAATCACGCATTGGAATCGATGACCGCGATTCTTATGAGGAATTAACTCGATTTATTGATGTGGTCGCGCAAGCAGGTTGCAATATATTTATTGTTCATGCACGAAAAGCATGGTTAAAAGGTTTGTCACCGAAAGAAAATCGAGAAGTCCCGCCGTTGCGTTACGATGTCGTGTTTCAATTGAAAAAAGATTTCCCTCAACTTGAAATCGTTATCAATGGCGGAATCACTACATTAGACCATTCAATGGAATTATTAAAACACGTTGATGGCGTGATGTTGGGACGCGAGGTGTATCAAAATCCGTATTTATTAGCAGAAGTAGATAGATTATTGTTTGACGATGCGGCAGAAATGAAATCAAGAGAGCAGGTTATCTTCGAATTATTGCCTTATATTCAAAAAAAATTAGCGTCAGAAGTGCGACTCAATAGTGTGACTCGGCACATATTGGGCTTGTTTCATGGAGAATATGGTGCAAGATTATGGCGGCGATATTTGAGTGAAAATACTTGTAAATCAAACAGTAATATTGATATTTTATTAAATTCGCTGGAGCTAACTCAAAAATAAATAAAAATAATTTAAAAAACTTTTTGACAAACTAAAAAAAATCGCTATAATTTTAAAACTCAGCTACGGCAACGCAGCTAAGACGAAACGAAAAGCTCTTTAAAAACTAAATCAAAATAATTTGTGTGGGTGCTTGTGTTGCAC
>CAILJB010000023.1 GCA_903834465.1 uncultured Pseudomonadota bacterium
ACTGGAAAGCACTAAAATCTGCACCGTGAATCTTGACGTTGAGATGGAAACTGGTACTGGGAAAACTTACTGCTACATCAAGACGGCGTTTGAACTCAACAAAAAGTATGGCTGGAGCAAGTTCATTATCGTTGTGCCGAGTATTGCAATTCGTGAAGGCGTGTATAAATCTCTCAACATTACCGCAGAACATTTCTTGGAAACCTACGGCAAAAAAGCACGGTTTTTTATTTACAACTCAAAGCAACTGCACAATCTTGAGAATTTTTCGTCTGATGCTGGGCTGAATATCATGGTCATCAACGTGCAAGCGTTTAACGCCACTGGCAAAGATAACCGCCGCATTTACGAAGCCTTAGACGACTTTCAATCACGCAAACCGATTGACGTAATCGCGGCTAATCGTCCGATTTTGATTCTCGATGAACCTCAAAAAATGGAAGGCTCGAAAACCTTGGATTCATTTATCGCGTTCAAACCGTTGGCAATGTTGCGTTATTCAGCAACGCATAAAACCACTTACAACAAAATTCACCGTTTAGATGCGCTTGATGCGTACAATCAAAAGCTGGTAAAAAAGATTGCGGTCAACGGTATCAGCGTCAAAGGGCTAACAGGAACAACGGCGTATTTGTACCTGATTGACATTGAAAAATCGCACAAGCCACCTGTCGCACGCTTGGAATTTGAAGTGAAACAAGCAAGCGGAACTATTAAGCGAGTTGTTCGCAAAATTAACAACAACGATAACCTGTTTGAATTGTCGAATGGCTTGGAACAATACAAAGGATTTGTGGTCAGTGAGATTGACTGGAATGTGGGGGTTATCAGTTTCACAAATGGCGAACAATTAGGTGTTGAACAGGCAACTGGCGATGTGACTGAGCCGACGTTGCGCCGTATTCAAATTCGAGAAGCGATAAAAGCACACCTGCAAAAAGAGCGTGTGTTATTCAGTCAAGGCATCAAAGTTTTAACCTTGTTTTTTATTGATGAAGTAGCGAAATACCGTTGCTACGATGAGAACGGTGAAAGTGTTGGTGAATACGCTCAAATGTTCGAGGAAGAATATGACGAGCAAGTTAATGAACTCGGAACGTTAGACGATAAACCTTACACCGATTATTTGCGTGGCATTACTGCTGCAAAAACGCATAACGGTTACTTTTCTATCGACAAAAAAACAAAGCGATTGGTTGACCCTGTAGTTGGCAAAAAAGCCTCCGAAACCGATGATGTTGACGCTTACGATTTAATCTTGAAAGACAAAGAACGGTTGCTGTCGTTTGAAGAACCCACGCGCTTTATTTTCTCGCATTCTGCTTTGCGTGAAGGTTGGGATAATCCGAATGTGTTTGTGATTTGCACGTTAAAGCACAGCGACAACAGTATTTCACGTCGTCAAGAAGTCGGACGAGGTTTGCGATTAGCCGTGAATAAACACGGCGACCGAATGGATGACCCAGCGACGGTGCATGACATCAATGTTTTAACAGTTGTTGCGAGTGAAAGTTATCAAGATTTCGTGGCGGCATTACAAAAAGATATTAGCGAAACATTATCAGAACGCCCACGAATTGCGGATGAGAAATACTTTGCTGGCAAGGTGCTGGTAACAGAATCGGGTAATGTAGAAGTCACGCCACAAATAGCCAAGCAGATTTACAAGTACCTGTTGAAAAACGATTACACCGATGACAAAGACGGTATCGCTCAAAGTTACCACGAAGCGAAACAAACTCAGCAATTAGCACAGTTACCCGTCGAACTTCGGGTCGACGCACGAAATGGCATATCAACCACGTTAAGGAATTTTGAGTAACTTTTTGCCATCTTTTCTTAGTTCACCATTTGGCGAAATATGGCGATAAAGTGTTTGCAGTGTAATTCCTAATTCCCTACATAATTCACTAACATTGGTTTCACTTTTTTCCATAGCCGTCTGGGCTAACTGTAATTTCATTGCAGTCATTTTATAAG
>CAILJB010000024.1 GCA_903834465.1 uncultured Pseudomonadota bacterium
TAAGGTTTCGCCCACCCCGATGGTGCCGGTGTAAGTCCCCGAAATGGTTTGCGCAGCGGTGTTGGTAATGAAATCCCCCGCCGTGCCGGTATCGGCAGACAACGCCATGATGGTTGCGATTGCCGTGGGAGCGGTGGTATCAACCATGCGAGTGTTATCGGTCGTTACTGCCGAATAAGTCAGTACAGCACTATTACCAGCCGAATCTTTAATCGTTCCAACAAGTTTATTAGCAGCAATTGCAATCCCATCAGTATCGGTGTCGCCAGCTTGTACAGTGTAACTAAACAGCAACGCTGTCGTGCCAGAACCTGATACATAGGTTGCGTTTTTAGGAACTCCGCCAACATCCAATTCTAAAGTTGGCGTGGTTCCTCCCTGTACAACTACCCCCTCAGAGAAGGTCGCGGTAGCCGTAATCATGTCACCCGTTTTAAACGTATTATCGCTACCTGCCGATGCCGTAAAAGCAACAGAAGATACGGTTGGGGCAATATTGTCAGTCACCCCAGTAATCGCGTTACTGGAAACAGTTAATGCCCCTGCTGTAACTCCCGTTAATTTCACTAGTACATCGTTAGCATCAACACCAGGTGTAGCATCTGAAATGAAGAGGTACGAATCCGCGCCTTCTTGCCAAATTGCCGTCGCACCTGCCGTTTTTACCAGCCCAGCTTCTGCAAAAATAATGTGATTTGCTAGTGTGTCGCTGGGAGTAGTAAAGGTTGCAACACCAGCTGTAATCGTGGCGACCGTTGTGCTAGGTGTTCCAGTTTGTGTCCCTACGATCAAAGTGGTTGCACTGATCTTGTCGCCCAACGTGAAATCGGTAATCGTATCGAAGTTGGTTGCTGAGGGTGTGCCTGTTGAATCGACAGTGAATACGAAAGTATCATTTCCTGCCCCGCCAGTCATGATGTCTTTCCCCGCCCCGCCATTGATAATATCATTCCCTAAACTTCCAATAATCGTATCGTCGCCCGCATTAGTTGTAACAGTAGTCGATTGACCGCTAGCTGTTGTCAACGTCACTAAATCATTACCCGCACCAGTTGTAATTGTTTGTGCGCCCAAAGCAGCGATTGCTGTCACCGTCACATTACCAGCACCCGTACTCGTAATACTCTGTGCGCCTTTAGTGGCGGTTGCATTCACGGCGAGAAGATTTGCACCCGTAATAGTTTGTGCATCTTCAAAAGTTGTTGCTGTCACCGAAGTAAGACCAGAACCTGTTGTAATAGTCTGCGCCCCGAAAACAGATGTTGTTGCGGTGACTGTTGCAGGCTTACTGGATGCAAGCATATCAATCGTAATTGCACCGTTAGTGGTTTGCGCGGTCAAATCTGTATTTCCACTGAATGCACTATCAAATTGTGTCCCTGTGGTAATCGTTTGTGCGCCAGAACCAGTTGTGTTGAATACAACCTTTTCGAAATTTTTAACATTCGTCCAATCAGCATCCACCGATGTGGTAGCGAAATTTCCAATCGTTAAATTTAGTGTATCGATACCGCCGAGACCATCAAGATGGTCGGAAATACCATTAAACGTCCCCACTGCTCCATTACCGAAGGTGCCATTAAAAATGTTATCTCCCGAAGTTCCAGTGAGACTGTCGTTGCCAGTAGTGAGTGTAATAACCGCCATTGTGTTATCTACTGCAAACGTCGCATTAGTTGGCACTGCGATAATGAGGTTATTGCTGGTATCCCTCGCGCCGCCAATTGTGACCGTAGCCGTTGCAATATCGCCTGCTGGTACATTGAGGTCGTAAAAATAGTGCGTACTATCGGTTTTTGTCATGGCTGTCGAACCCAGAATGCCATTGTTGATAGTAATTGTAGGCGTGTTATCTGTAATTGCTTCACTGAATGTAGCAATAATATGAAGCGTATCGGCATCTTTGACCGAGGCAGTGGTTGAAGTTGTCGAACCCCCATCTTTTGAGTAAGTTAAAGTAGCAGTCGGCGCAGTGGTGTCTGCGGGTGGTGAATAATAATTATTTGATGAATTGGCGGCATTAGCAGCGGCTTGTGCATCTGCAACCGCTTTCGCAGCGGCAGCATCCGTAATAATTTTTAAAGCTGCAGCATCGGCTATTGTTTGTGCGGCAGCATCAGCAATCGCTTTCGCCGTAGCAGCATCTGCAATTGTTTTCGCCGTAGCCGCATCACTAATAACTTTCGCAGTCGCTGTATCCGTAATAATTTTTAACGCCGCTGCATCGGCTATTGTTTTTGCGGCAGCATCGGTAATCACTTTCGCGGCAGCCGCATCAGTAATAACTTTTGCGGCAGCGGCATCAGTAATAATTTTTAAAGCTGCGGCATCTGCGATTGTTTGGGCGGCAGCGTCCGCAATTTCTTTTGCCGCTGCGGCATCTGCGATTGTTTGTGCCGCCGCATCAGTAATAATTTTTAAGGCTGCGGCATCTGCGATTGTTTGGGCTGCGGCATCCATAATTTCTTTTGCTGTAATAGCATCTGCGATTTTGACAACCGCGTTATCGGTCGATGAAATACCTGAAAGCGGTGTAACGATTTTATTTGTAACACTTGTGTCGGCAACACTCCCCGTAAATATATCTATCTGATTTTTCAACGCACTGTCTGACAGACTACCAGTAGGCTCTAATGTTTGTGCCGTTGCACTTAGCGAATTACCCACATCGCCTTGCGTAAAAGCAGTCACTTTATCGAGATTGGTCAACAAATTTGAAACACCACCATTCATATTAACGGCGGCAGTAATGTTGTCGGCTGAATCCTTCAAAATAGCCGAAACTGTGTTAGCTATTTTATCTATCTTCGCCTCGAAATTGGTTACATCGCCAACCATATTTTGAGCAGATGTTTTTGCGCCCTCAATTAACACGGAATTCAATAACGTCGTATCCGCTAAATCAATTTTGCCATTCCCTGTTTTCGCATTATTTTGAATTGCAGCAACCAGTGATGTGACAAGCGCATTCCCCGCCGTTTGTGTCGATAATTTATCCGTACCACCTGCTGCGCCTTGCAACACTTGTCCGGCTGTAACCAAAAAATTAGCAATTTGAGCAGAGCTTGCCATCATTTGCGTCGTTAACGTTTTATCCACACTAACAGTGCCGATGACCTCAGTTTTCAATAATTCCACAATCGGATCATAGGTTCTCAAATCCACTTTGCTGCTATCAAAACCAAACGCTGTGGCAACGGATTGTTGAGCCTGTGAAACGGTTTGCCCTGATTCAATAAAGCCTTCTTGCATAGTCGTCATCGGTGTGACGACCGTTGAACCTTCGGGAGCTTTTAACATCCCTTTAAAGGCTTGACCGGTTGATAAATCCGTTCCACCCGAAATGATAATTGCACCTTTCGCATTGGTTAATGTGAAATCACCTGAAGCATTTGTCGTCGTTTTTGATTCACCCTGATTCCAAATACCGTCGCCATTGGCATCAGCAAACACATTCGCATCACTTAAATAGCCATCAATTGCTTTACCCGTCAACACAGTATCAGCCTTTACAATATTGAATGTTGCGATATTCCCCGCAAACGCATTGCCCACTTTATCGGCAATCACGCCCGGTGCAATTGCAAACGTGTAATGACTATTCGCAACCAAATCTTCTTTGAGGTTAATCGTAATGATGTTTTTCTGAATGGTGATTTGCGGATTATTATCGATAGGAATGGTGCGCGTATCGCTGCCATTGCTCATCACAATATCACCGCTAATCGCTTTAATCTGGGTATTAAAAATCAGTTTTAAGTTTGATAATGTCGGTACGATGCTGGTTAATTTTGGAGCTTGCGTGTTGATTAAAGAGGAATCGGCATTTTCAAATATAAAATCTACGCCCTTTCCATCTGTCGCAAAGTTATTACCAAGCGCATCCGTGACCGCACCTGCGTCCAATTGCACATTGTAATCACTGCCCGTTTCTAAAGCGGTATTTGGATTGATGGTGATTTTATTGCCGTTAATACTTACTTGCGAATCCGTAATTGACAGTTTGTGAGCATCCGTGCCGTTGCTGAAAATAATGTTGCCATTCCCAGCTTGTATGGTTTTGTCAAAAATCAGCACCATCGAGCCATCTTTAATGACATCTCCCCCTTGACTGCTCACGCTTAACAACTTCGGTGGGGTTAAATCTTGTGTGGTAAATGAAACAAGATTTTCAGTATTCGTACCCGTGAACGCATTGCCAACTTTATCAGCAAGCACACCCGGTTCAATTGTGAACGTGTAATCACTGTTGGAAATTAAATTATCTTTAGGTTTTACAGTAACGACGTTGTCGTTAATGGTAACTTGCGTGCTATCCGTAATGGCAATGGTTCGAATATCGCTGCCATTGCTCATCACAATATCACCGCTAATCGCTTGAATTGGGGTATTAAAAATCAGTTTTGAAAAAGAGTTAAGTAACACGCCAGACGCATTATTGGAATATGTCACACTTGTGAGTTGCGGAGCGGCGGTATCGTTGCTTTCAGGGGAAGTTGTTGAAATGAGTGATTGACTGTCGAGAGGTGATGTTTTCATCGTTAGATTCCTAAAATGAATTTAATTTCTAATTTTTAAATTAGGTGAGCCACTGTCGTATCGATTTTAGGCGCACTGAAATTAAATACCATCAAGTCACACCAGTGATAGAACCTGTTAGACAGGTGGAGAGCCTGTAAAACAGGGGGCAGACAAGCTAAATCAATTTTTAATAACGTAAAACAAGTATTTTTCGCATAGTTTTTAGCTAGATAGATAATCTATTCGACAGAACGAAGACGAGTTTGGCGATTATTACCTCGCCCTAAATAGACGGGGTATCACGCACAATTTGATGAAATTTGTTAGAACTTGAGACTGGTGGCAAAAATGCAGCTCCACCAAAAGACTGCGGCGGTGTTTTAACTTATATGGAAATGGGGGAAAACTTTGAGAATAATTGATGAATACAAAGCAATCTATTTAATCCCGATAATCTCCGTGATACCAAGGCTCAATGCCTAATTTTTATTATCAACAGACTTATCGGAATTCAAGGCATTCCAACCTATTACAATGCGATAAACCATTAACGTAACCGTACTGATTAAAGTAGCAACACTCAAAAAAAGATTCATCTCAAACAAGATGCCCGCGATTGAAAAACCAGCCAAAGCAATCCAAGCCGTTTTTATCTGCCAGTCAAAATGCGATTCAATCCACGTTCCAACAGCTTCGTTTTTGTTGTAAAAGTTAATCGCAACGCCAACTAATAATGGCGCACCAGCCAGCATAAATGTCAGTAATTGACACAGATAAACCGTTGCGGCAATTTTTTTTAAAGACTTAGTATTATCATTCATGATATTTACCTTTTGCATCGTTTTCATGGGTTAAAGCGGTTGCGGCGTGTTCTTTACTCAACGAATTATGGAGTTTTACTAATTTTTCATAATGTTCGTGCAACGCATGATTACCAAAATTTTTATATTCACGCGCTAATGATTTGTCATATTCCGCCATGGCTTTGTGATAGTCGGCGCGTTGTTTTTGGATTTCAGCAGCTTGCTTATGTTCTTCACTTGTTTTAGCAGACTTGGCGATTTGCGGTATGGATGATAACGGTGGTGTGTCAATAACCTCCGCAAACAGAGGCATAGAGACCGCATTTAAAATACCAATTAGAGTCAAACTCAGACAAATATTTGTATTTGAGTTCATATCATTCTCTTTAAATTTAGGGTGATGGAGTAGCAACAGTTATATCAATCAAATCAAAAAAATTCCACCAACCACTACTTGTTAAATGAACCCATGCCGTGGGTAAACGTAGGTTCACAAGTCGAATCTGCGAGGAATGTTTTAAATGCCGAATATGCCAATAGCTTTGACGAAGCCTATACGTTAGCCATTGATACCATCGAGACAACCACCGCCATCTTTGAGCAACTAGGTAAAACTAGCCGTTACCGCTTGTTCCTGCCGATAACTACAGCGGGCGCGTGCGTTATACATTTGCCGAAAAGTTTGCACCGTGCTTTGGCAAAAGCGGCGAACCGTGAAGGCGTAAGTTTGAATCAGCATTTAACCAACGTCTTAAATTACTATTCTAGTTATGCAACTAATGGCTAAACTTTCGACCTATTCGCCCCGCGCCCCTTTTGTTTTCAGGGTCGCGTAAATGATTTACGCCATTTTTCAAAACGTGCATAATCGAAAGAAATCCGAAAAGGTACTTCCTGGCTTTTTCGATCACACGGGTAGCGAAGCCCCGTTTTTTACGTTCACAGTATATGAAAAAGTTACTGAAATTTAAGGAAAAATAGCACCGTATCTAATCTGTAGCCAATTGGCATAATCGTCATTTTTACTCGCCGACACCCCAATCAATACCACCCTAAAAATTACTAAAAATCACACTTAACAAATCGCTAGAAAGCGCGTAGTATCTAGCTTTGCAACAATCAAAAAACCTTTGTTTTTAATGGAACGATACTTACAAAACCTTTATGTTTCGCCACTTGTGACGAGTAAGTCGCAAAGTGTGCTGGGTATGTGCCAGACGACGACACTCGACAAACCCTTATTTTTAGGGGCTTGTGCTGAGTGTGCCGACTGTGTTGGGTATTGCGCGTATACGCGCATGTAATTATTTCTACATTTTTTAAAAATTCTTTTCCCGTGTGTATTTTTACCCGACACAGTCGGCACACCCAGCACATCACTTGTAATCATTAGCATTATCAGGCATCGTTCCCTGACACATACCCAACACACTTTGCGCTTCCCACTGCACACCCCATGATACTAATAGCGTTATCAGGTATCGTTATTTTTATTTTGTTATATCTAAAATAAAAAATAATGATAAAGTGTAAAGCCTATAAGCCGCGCCGTTTGTGACTTAACCAGCTTTTTAACTCACCGTGCGAAATTCCCCACCCAGAGCTGATAGGCTTGGGTGGGGATGGATAGCACTCCTTCCGCGAAGCGGCTTTTGATTTTCAATTCGGACTATCCTGATTTTGGATA
>CAILJB010000025.1 GCA_903834465.1 uncultured Pseudomonadota bacterium
ATACGGGCTAATTATGCCTTGTTTGATGGTTCTTTGCACCCGCAAGGAATGAATTTTATGAATATGATTTATGCAACACGCGCCGATGCTGAAAATGCGGCAGTTTTTGACCCGTCACTGGATGACCAGATTATTGTCGAAGTGAAGGCGGATTTAAGTTTGAAGTCGCGCCACTGCTTGTTGGTGAGCAAATTCCACCGGATGCCATCAATAAGCCAAAACCACGCGCCAATACTGCTACCGTCATGGATTTTAAAGCCGCTTGTACCGAAGCGAACACGTCAAAATCAAGAGCGATTCACTCGATTATTGATTCTATCGGTTATGTGAATATCAGAGACGTTTGCATCTCGTTAGGGTGGAACGGTGGCGATAACGAATATCCCAAACAAAAACACGCCATTGCGGGGGCATCCTACGCCATCCTTGAGGCGGCAAAAAGTCGCAACTGGAATCTAACCTATAAAGATGCGTGCTTTTATATTTACAGCGGTACGCATTGGCAACCGATTGATGACGAATCGACGCGCCACGTCCTGAAGGTGCTGATTGTGAAGTTTGGCTACCCTGAAATTGAAAGCCGCTCGATTGAATTTATCAATAAGCTGTTTTTGCAATTTGTGCATGATGCCTCGGCGTTGCAGCTCGATTATAAAAAGCAATCACTCATCAACCTGCAAAATGGCACGCTCAAATTTAGCGCGAGTGGCGCGACGTTGCACCCATTCCATAGCAAAGACTTTGCGACCCACCAACTCGATTTTGATTACAACCCGCACGCTCAAAACCAATTATTCCTGTCCTACCTTAACGATGTGTTACCTGATAAAGATACGCAAAAAACATTGCAGCAAATCGCGGGTTATTTGTTTGTCAAAGATTTAAAACTGGAGTTAGTTTTTCTGCTTTATGGCGAAGGACGCAACGGCAAAAGTGTGTTTCAAGAGGTGCTAACGGGCGTGATTGGTCATAGCAACGTGAGTTCCTATTCACTCGAAGACTTGACCAAGGACACGGGTTATTGCCGAATCAAAATCGCTAATAAGGTCGTGAATTACGGAACTGACATATCAATGCAAAGTTTGAAAAATGATGCGTTCAAGGTGTTGGCATCGGGTGAACCGATTGCCGCGCGGGAGATTTACCGCTCGAATTTTGAAATGCGTGATTATGCCAAACTGATATTTAACATTAACAAAATCGATAACGCCAACGTTGAACATACCACGGGCTACTTTCGACGGTTCTTATTTGTGCCGTTTGGCGTAACGATTTCAGACGAAAAAATTGACCGTGATTTGCACAAGAAGATTTTGGCGGATAAGGCAGGCGTTCTGAACTGGATTATTGAAGGTGCAAACGCGGTGGTTAAGAATCGTGACATTTTCGTGTCGGGGGAATGTGAAGCGTTTAAGCAGCAGTTCATTAAAGAATGCGACAACGTTTCGATGTTTGAAGAGCATTACATCAAGCCACATTTGAGCGGTAATTTTTACACGATGACGGTTAGTGATTGCTATCGTGATTATGTGAGTTTCTGTCAAGACTACGGCTATAAAGGCGTTTTAGGGCGTGGCAACTTCTCTAAGAGAATGCAGTCAATCGGGTTTGCAAAATTTGAAGACATGGTTGGTATAAGACTGCAAAAAAACTACAAACTGCCTGAATCTAAAAAATTCTAAAAAAGGTTTTCTAAAAAAAAGTCCATAAAGTCCATAAAACGGATTTTAACCAGCAATGGCGCGACTTGCGAGCATGGACTTTTTAAAATAAAAGTCCATAAAAACTCCATAAACTCCATAAAAAAGTCCATAAACACATTTCACCACAAAAAAATCCATGGACTTTTTATAAGCAAATATGGACTTTTTATGGAGTTTTTAAAACAAAAGTCCATAGCTATAGACCGCGCTGTTACTGACTTTTTTGGCGTTTATGGACTTTATGGACTTTTTTTCGCAAAAACATTTTCTAAAAAAATTCTTATGCTTGAGAAAATTCAAAAAAGCGGTTTTACCTTCCAACTTGATGATGACGGTTTTACCCGTTTCACCTACCGACAAACTTACCTAAAAAATCAGAATGAATCCTAAACAATCAATCTTTGAAGACTGTGACAAAAATCAAACAGTAATTGAATCAAACACGAACACGTTTGAACCTTGTGACAAAAATCAAACAAAAACAGGTCGAGGCGGCTACCGAAAAAACAGCGGGGCAAAATCAAGCGGCATTGAAACCGTAACCGTGAGAATTGATAAGCGGCTTTTGAACGCTGTCACAACAATCAAAACCGAATTTAAAGATGGCAAACTATCGCTTGATGACATAACCACCAAACCCGCGCCAAAACAGGACGATGCAAAACTGCTTAGAAAAATAGCCAAATTGGAACGTGATAAAGAAGAAATGCGCGATGGCTTTTTTAAAATACTTGGAGCGCGTGACCAATTGCATGATGACGAAATTAGCGCGTTAAAATCAGAAAATGATTTGCTAAAGATACAATTATCGGCTGCACGAGCAATGGCGGTAGCAAATGGACAACGCAATAGCAACAGCCTAGACGACAAACAACTAAAACGTTTGATTCAGTTTTTACATCCTGACAAACAAGTAAACGAAAAAAACAGAGCGATTGCAACGGAATTAACCGCCATATTAAACGGGCTAAGAGGTGGGCAGTGATTGAATTACGACCCTATCAAAATACTGCCATTGAGAATTTACGGGCATCCATTGGCGCGGGAAACAAACGTCTGATATTGCAAGCAAGTACGGGTGCGGGTAAGACCGTAGTAGCCTGTGAAATGATTAGGCTGGCAATGTTGAAATCGAAACGGGTTTTATTTATTGCTCACCGAAAAGAAATCATTACCCAATCCAGCCAGAAGCTCGATGACTTTGGCATCGACCACGGCATCGTTATGGCAAATCATGCGCGAAAAAATAACCATACCGTGCAAGTCGCCAGTATTCAAACGTTGATTAACCGAGATAAGCCGGATGCAGACTTAATCATCATCGACGAAGCGCATTTAAGCTGTAGCGCGTCGTATAAGCAGATTGTTAAACATTATGCGGATGCAACAGTAATCGGGCTGACAGCGACACCCACACGCTTAGATGGTAAAGGGTTAGGAGAAGTTTACGGGGACATCGTGCAGGTCGTACCAATGGCGACGTTGATAGCCGAGGGGCATTTAGTGAAGCCGAGGGTATTTGCACCGTTCACGCCAGACATGAAGGGGGTTAAGAAATCGAAAGGTGATTACGATGCCACGCAAACCGCCGCGCTCA
>CAILJB010000026.1 GCA_903834465.1 uncultured Pseudomonadota bacterium
GCTATAAACCGCATTATTCGGGCTTTGGTTCGGCTCGCTCGGTTTGGGCTTGTTTTGTAAGTCAATATTGATTTTTCGATAAGTTTTAGCGGCGTGGCGAGAGGGTGCGAGAGGCGCAAGCCGCGTGTGACCGCGCGCCACGCCGTAATTTTTTCATTTTTGCATTGCGCGATTTGTCGAGGCGACAGGTTTTGAATCGTTCACCGCGAGAGATTTGCGCCGCACAGCAAAAACGCGCATGGGTGAAATTGGGATTGATAAAACGGTGCGTGACCGTGTGCAGAATCACGCTTTAACCGATGTTTCAGCGAAACATTATGACCGTTGGGATTATATGCCTGAAAAACGTGAGGCTTTGTTGAAGTGGGCGGCGTGTTTAATTACAATCGATCAAAAATAGAGCCAGTCGATGGAGTAAATATCTTATGGTAAAGTCTAGTGACGTACTCATCCGTAGTTCCAGCAATGTAGTCGCAAATTATTCTCTTATCATTCCCACTATGCTTGTATTTTTGGTACTCTTTGGTAGGTAATAAGTCCGAAGGGTTTGCATCTATTGCTTCAAAAAGTTTAATAATCATTTGCTGCCCTTTATATTGTAGGGTTTGAACTTCTGGTGTATGTATCACATTTTTCACAATAAAATCTTTTAAAATTTGTAACTCGCTATCAACACCATTTGTCATTTTAGCCTTTAGTGTAAAAAGACCGTGACTGAATTTCTCTTGTTTACACACTTCACTATCAGTAACGAAATAATTAACTAAATAACTAATTGCTTTTTTCCTTATTTCTTTTTTCCGTGAAAAAAGTTGCGCGGTTAAATCAGCAATGCACTCTGATAATCCATTGGATAATTCTTTTATCTGTTCTACTACTTCTTTATCCCAATCACTTTGATCTACAAGTTTTAATGCTATAGAATCTTCGAGGTCATGAACACCATACGCAATATCATCAGCCAATTCCATAATTGTCGTATCAAAACTCTTATGCTGGGTTTTACCGTGTTTATCAAAAATTTTTTCCACTTTTGAAAAACCTGTTTTAAGCCTATCCGCTGGTTCCATAATCCAGTCGAACGTTGATTGATCACAATCATAAAAATTAAATTTGGGTGGTTTAAATGATGAAATGTTTAATGGCGTTTTTTCAAGTTTGTAAATGTCCTTATTGACTATTTCTGAATAAGTTGCTGGGTACTTTACAAGTCCAAGCAATGTTCTCCTAGTCAAATTAAGCCCATTCGTATTGGAATACTCGCCCAATTTAGTGCATATTCTTATGTTCTGAGCATTTCCTTCAAATCCGCCGTTATCACGCATTAGATAATTTAGCGCATATTCACCACCATGCCCGAATGGTGGATGACCTATGTCATGAGCTAACGCAATTGCTTCGATTAAATTTTGTGGTGGGATATATTTGTTAATATCTTCATCATTTTTGTATTTACCTCTCAAAAAATCCGCTATGCCACTTGCAATTTGAGCAACTTCAATCGAATGCGTTAGCCGTGTTCTGTAAAAATCACTTTCTCCTAATCCAAGCACTTGCGTTTTTCCCTGTAGTCTCCTAAACGATGCAGAATGGATAATCCGCGCTCTATCACGACTATAATCGCATCTATCTTGTTGCTCTTGATTTTCGATAGGTGACTTTCTTTCTGCCCACAAGTTTTTTTCTTTGTCCCAGTTTTCACTCATTTTTCACCCCAAAATTTTAATAAAATTTTTTTTATGCAAATTACTTCTTTAATCTGTAAATATAAAAACATCTGAAACCCATTAAATACGTTGCTAATTTCAATAGGCTTGATAGGCTTGCCCAAGTCGGCAATCGCATCTGTAATCAAAGCATAACAATCCTTTGCCTCAATACATTCACCAAAACAGGACTGTAAGCCTCTAATTTCCCGTCATCATCGGGTTGTTGAAGCCACTCACTGATAAACAATTCAATCGTTTCACTATCCCAAAAAAGGACGCTTTCCGTCGTGTCGGGTGGCATGACTAACGTTTTTATTTGCTGTTTGCGTTTTGCTATCAAAGATTTATTGTCCAGTTTCAACACATCAATTGCTTGTTTTGCTCTGTCCGTCAAACCTTCAACGTCACCAGAGAAATAAAACTTCAATTCCGTTTCGCATTCGTCCATCAACGGTGTTAATGGCAAAGGTTGAGAGCCGTGCGCGGCATCACACTGTTTGGGCGTGGTGCATGATGCAACGATATTGTTAAAATCTAGTGTGCGATTTTTCGCTATGTTTTGAGCTTCAACGTGTTCGTTCATGCTGTCACTTTCGCCGATTTTTTTGCAGCAATACGCACACAATCCGAATTGTTCTTTGCGCGTCGCCTCATTTATCGCGCCACGTTCAAGGTGCGACAAATCATCATACCGACCGCGTGGATTTTTACGTTTCCAATTCGTTAATTCCGCTGGTTCGATGCCTTTAGTTATTTTTCGCACGTTGAAATTCCAAACGTTTAATCAATAACTGCATTTTGTTTAGTTCTAAATTATCAACGGCGACTTTTTGCTGTAATTCAGCACAACGTAATTTTGCATTTTCTAAATCACCCGCTTGCAATGAATTAAGCACTACATCAAAATCGCCCTGTACTTCAACATTCCGAATGTCGGCGTGCATTTCCGATAACAGCACATCATTAACATCCATGCCATACAGGTTATTTAATCTGGTAATTTCGCCATCATCTAACGCATAAACCAGCAAATTCGGCGTTTCACTAATCACAATCGGCGAATGGGTTGTTAGAATAAATTGGCAATTTGGAAAAGTTTTGTTGAGGTTGCCAATAACAGAACGTTGCCATGTTGGGTGTAAGTGCATATCGATTTCGTCAATTAACACAACGCCTTCACCTTCGAGTGGATTTTCTAATGCAGGATTCATCATTGCCAAACGTCGTGCAATATCACCCACCAGCGACATTAACGATTGCTCGCCTTGTGAAAGTTGTCCTACATCTAGCTTTTTGCCGTTTTTATTAACTACCATTCTCAAACGCGGTCTTCTTTCAACTCGCAAATTGTCAAACTCAGGTATAAATAATTTAATTGCGTTGCGAACAGCTTTTAACTGGTCATCAGGACTATGCGAAGCGCGATCAACAGTAGGATTATCACGAAACCACTCGTTTTCAATATCTTCACGATAACGAAACCACTCAAAAAATCGTCTAAAGTCAGCACTTTTTTTCAGTGAATTATCATATCCGTCAAGTTGCTCAAAATTATGGCGTGCTTTTATTTTTAAGGGGATGTCTACAACTGCGCGTTCAACAGGGTAATAAACAATCAGTGGTAAAGATGTAGAGCTGTCTTGTGTAAGTCTTTCTTTAAAAATATCAGCTAGCTTAATAACGTCAATTGTCCTTAGACTTTCGAAGCTAATAGATGCTTTATGTCCTTTACGAGTTTTTGTTGCCGTCCAACTATA
>CAILJB010000027.1 GCA_903834465.1 uncultured Pseudomonadota bacterium
ATGGCGAGAACCAAGCCCTTTGTCAGCAAACAAAGAGCGAAGCCTTTTTTTAGCTTCGCATTGGTAGATACACCCGCCTATAACACTGTTATGGGATGCAGTTAACGAAAGTTAAGAAAAAAGTATCGGAAAAGGCGGCTGCAATGGTTTTCTGCCGAATAGGCAGCTTAGAAAAAAAAGATGCAAAGTAGTTTCCCGGCGTAATTGTTTTCTGCCGAATAGGCAGCTTAGAAAGTCCATTTGCATCATCCGTCCAACCGGCACACGTTTTCTGCCGAATAGGCAGCTTAGAAAATTTAGACCCGCGAAAAGCAAATTGAGCTGGTCGTTTTCTGCCGAATAGGCAGCTTAGAAAACTGCGACAAATCAACCGTTCCTGATTCATTTGTTTTCTGCCGAATAGGCAGCTTAGAAAGTTTAAAGACTCGGGCTGGGCATTTTATTCAAGTTTTCTGCCGAATAGGCAGCTTAGAAATCAAATTTTGAACCATTTGACCAACCATTAGGAGTTTTCTGCCGAATAGGCAGCTTAGAAATAAAGAGGATAAGAAAATGTTAAGACCAAGAAGTTTTCTGCCGAATAGGCAGCTTAGAAATGAAGGTTTAAATATTATTTTGTCCGCTTATAGTTTTCTGCCGAATAGGCAGCTTAGAAAACCACTTTTAACAGTCTTTTGTGTGCCATCACGTTTTCTGCCGAATAGGCAGCTTAGAAAATCAATTGGTACTCTTTTTTTCACGATTTTTATGTTTTCTGCCGAATAGGCAGCTTAGAAAAGTAGAAAAGTTTAGAGCCACAATTTTAGGTTGTGGCTCATCTGTTAGATGAAAAATTTGAAAAAAGACAAATTACAACAACACAACATCGTACTGTTCTTGGTTGTAACCAGTTTCAGAACGAAATTTAATTTGTACATTTAAAAACGTTTCTAATTCGGACAGCATATCGGCTTTTTCGTCGAGCAACATTTCCACCACTTCATTCGAGGCAAGAACCAAAATTTGTTGCATATTGTATTGGCGAACTTCTCGAATAATTTCACGGAAAATTTCCAAACAAATCGATTCCGCTGTTTTCAAAACGCCTCGTCCACCGCATGCACAACAAGGTTCACACAAAATATGTTCTAAACTTTCTCGCGTGCGTTTGCGTGTCATTTCAACTAAACCTAAAATCGAAACTTCGGTAATTTTCGTTTTCGTATGATCTTTTTCCAAATGGCGTTCTAATGCTTGCAACACTTGTTGTTTATGTTCAGCACTTTTCATATCGATAAAATCAATAATAATAATGCCACCCAAATTGCGTAGTCGCAGTTGCCGAGCAATGGCTTGCGCGGCTTCTAAATTAGTTTTAAAAATGGTTTCTTCTAAATTTCGTCCGCCAACATAACCACCGGTATTTACATCAACCGTTGTCATGGATTCGGTTTGGTCAAAAACTAAATGCCCGCCAGATTTGAGTTTTACTTTTCGAGCTAAGGCTTTTTCAATTTCATCTTCGACGCTGTAAATATCAAAAACAGGACATTCACCGGTGTAATGTTCAATAACGGGGACAATTTCCGGCACAAAGATTTCAGCGAATTCGACTAAGCGTTGAAAGGTTTCTTTTGAATCAACCCGAATACGCTCAATGCCTTCACGATATAAGTCCCGTAATGTGCGAATACTGAGCGGTAAATCTTTATGAATAAATTGTTTTGGGGCAGCGGAGGCGATTTTCGCGCTTATCGATTCCCACAATTTCAACAAAAATTCCATGTCCGCAATCAATACGGATTCTTCGACACATTCCGCTGCTGTTCGAGCAATAAAACCGCCACAATTATGTTCTTGTCTGAATTGTTCTAAACAGTTTTTTAAACGACTACGTTCTTCGGCACATTCAATACGTTGTGAAATACCCGTATTATTTGAATAAGGCATATAAACTTGAAAACGTGATGGGATAGAAATATCGGTTGTTAAACGTGCGCCTTTGCTGCCGAGTGGGTCTTTAAATACTTGGACAATAATGTATTGTCCTTCGTGCAAATAGTGTTCGATATTGGCTGAACCTTTTTTTTCCAATTCTTTAGAACATAAATCCGACAAATGCAAAAATGCCGAACGTGGTAAACCAATATCGACAAAAGCGGCTTGCATGCCAGGTAATACGCGGCACACTTCACCTTTGTAAATATTGCCGACAAGACCTACTTTGCAACTGCGCTCAATAATCAATTCTTGTAATACGCCATTTTCAATCACGGCGACGCGCGTTTCGGGAGGCGTGACGTTAATTAAAATTTCTTCACTCATGCCAGTAACTCAATGCCTTCGCGGGCTAATAATTGTGCGGTTTCAAAAAGTGGCAAACCCATTACGCCAGAAAAACTGCCGTTAATGTGTTCGATAAATAAACTGCCTTGTCCTTGGATGGCGTAACTTCCTGCTTTGTCGAGTGGTTCTCCACTTTGCCAATAAGCGTGTATTTCGGCTTCAGACAGGGTTTTAAACGTTACGTCAGTAATACTAATCGCTACATGATGTTCGCGTCCGTGCAGAGCAATTGCGGTAAAAACCTGATGTGTTTTGCCCGATAATTGCCGCAACATATTCAGTGCATCATTTTCATCGATTGGTTTACCCATAATTTTTTCATTTAAAACGACAGCGGTGTCAGCGGCGAGAATAGGTAATTTTGGATTAAATTGTCTGGCACACGCGGCGGCTTTTTCTGTTGCTAAACGTTGTACATAAACCGAAGGTGATTCAAATTGCAAAGGGGTTTCGTCTATATCGACGGTTTGAACAAGATGCCGAACATTGATTTGATTAAGTAGTTCTCGACGGCGAGGTGAGGCGGAAGCAAGGATAATTTGGGGCATGAAGTGTTCGAATTAAAAAGTTGAATTGAGCGGTATGTTAATTTAATTCATTGAGAATTCATAAAGACGTTTACGGCAATTTTTATATTTTTAAGTCAATTTTTAATTTATGGTTTTGACACGACACCTAAATTCATGATAAAAATATGTCCGTCGTTTGAGGCGACCTCTTCGAAGAAAGAGACATAAAAATTATTATAATAACTATGAGGATTTAAAGATGTCTGATACACAAGAAAAAGATTATTTCTGGTTCTACATCGCTGGTTTAATTGGCGCGACTATTGTTTTAGTATTCATGTTAAAAGCCGATGAAACTAAACATTTGCAAAGCGGCGCAGTAGCGCAAAGCCAAGCGGAAGTTTTCCAAAAAATTGAAAACAAACACCGCAACAACCAGAACTAATTTTTTATTTCTTTGTTGAAGTTGAAATAATTAAAAAATGTTCTGTTGTGACTTAGCCCGACTTTTGATTAACTCAAAAGTCGGGCTAAGTTGTTTTAGGGATTCAATTTTTTTCCAATTGCGCTAACCGTACTTCCAATTCCTTAATCGTTTTTAACAAATCAGGCAATTGACTAATTGCCACCTGTTCACGATAAGCCACCCGTTTTTCTTTCGCAGGACTGCCAAAAACTTGCGTTTTCGGCGCGACATCATTTGCCACACCCGCACGCGCCATCACCACAGCTCCTTGTCCGATTTTGACGTGATCGGCAATGCCCGCGCTGCCCGCTAAAATTGCATAATTTTCAATCGTACATGAACCAGAAATCCCCGTTTGTCCGCAAACAATAACGTGTTGACCAATTTTGTTGTTATGCCCAATTTGCACTAAATTGTCGATTTTGCTACCTGCGCCAATGACGGTACTGCCTAACGCGCCACGATCGACACAAGTATTTGCACCGATTTCGACATTATTACCAATCACTACATTGCCAATTTGTGGCACCTTAACATGTTGACCGTTGCGGAATTTATAACCAAATCCGTCTGCGCCAATGATTGCACCAGAATGAATAATCACGTTATCGCCAATTTCCACATCGTCATAAACTACTACATACGGATAAAGCCGACAGTTTTTGCCGATTTTGACATTTTTGCCTAAATAAACGCCGGTTAAAATTTCGCTATTTTCGCCAATTTCAACGCCGTCATTAACCACGGCAAACGCGCCAACATGGCAGTTTTCAGGCAATACCGCACTGTTTGCAATGACGGCTTGCGGGGCAATCGTTGCCGAATAATCTGCTGACGGATGCAAAATTTCAACGGCTTTTACAAATGCCATTTCAGGATCAGTACAACGCAATAAGATGAGTGATGTCGGAACATCTTGCACATCAAAATCGGTAGCAACAAAACACGCTGAAGCCTGTGAGGTGTGCAAATAATGGCGATAACGCGCTTGGGTTAATTGCGTCACTTGTCCGACTTGTGCGGCCGTAATATCGTTTGCAGCGTTAATGAGTTGGTCGGCATTACCGCCTTCAATCGTTGCTCCACACGCACTTGCGAGTTCGTTAATCGTCATTGCCATGTTTTTATTCTCGTCGTTTTGGTTTTATTAAATGTCGTTATCTGCGTGCCAATGTCCCGATTTACCACCGGCTTTTTCAAGCAATCGTACCCCATCAATCACCATGCTGCGATCAACGGCTTTACACATATCATAAATGGTGAGTAAGGCGATTTGTGTAGCGGTTAAGGCTTCCATTTCAACACCGGTTTGACCATGCGTTTTTGCCGTGGTTTGACAACGAATGCGCTGATTTTCAGATTCAGGCGTTAAAATAATTTCAACATGCGTTAAAGGCAACGGATGACATAAAGGAATTAAATCAGCGGTGCGTTTGCTCGCCATGATGCCAGCAATTCGCGCAATACCCAATACATCACCTTTTTTATGTTCGCCGCGCAAAATGAGTTCCAACGTTGCCGGTTGTAACCGAACAAACCCTTCTGTGATTGCCATGCGCGTTGTGAAGGCTTTATCGCCAACATCGACCATGTGCGCGTCACCGGCGGCGTTGAAATGGGTAAGTGAGTTTGTTGTCATGTTTAAAAATTCAATTAGGTTAGATTTATTTAGATAAATCGTAAATAGTCTCAAAATTTGTCAATTTTGCATTTTTTTCAAGGGTTATCAAACGTTGTAAATATAACGCGCTTGCGCCGTCGTGGTACTTTTCCGCTAATTCATTAAATAATACTTTCGCTTGCGTAAATTGCTGATTGCGAAACGCGGCTAACGCTTCGGCGAAATTAAGACAAAGCGTGTTTTGTTCAGGCGTTAAATTCACTTTCTCGACAACAACTTCGTAAATGGCTACCGGTTGTTGTTTGCCTTGCACTCGCACATAATCTAATTCGCGGCAGACAAAAATGTTTTTAATCCGTTCATAAGTAAATTCAGAAATTAAAATTTCACTGCCGTAATATTTATTTGCACCTTCTAAACGTGCGGCTAAATTCACCGTATCACCAATCATGGTGTAATCCAAGCGATCTATCGAACCGACATTCCCGACAACAGCATAACCCGTGTTAATGCCAATTCGCATCGTCAATTCAGGCAAACCGCGTTGTTGCCACAGTTCGCGTAATTGTTTCAATGTTTTTTGCATCGCTAACGCACAATAAACCGCGTGCTGCGCGTGCAAATCATCATCGACGGGCGCACCCCAAAATGCCACAATCGCATCACCGATAAATTTATCTAAAACGCCGGCATGATGACTAATTTCACCGCTCATGTGCGTGAGATAATCATTTAATAACGCTACTAACTCTTGCGGGGACATTTGTTCGGCAATCTGAGTAAAACCCGCTAAATCAGAAAATAGGGCGGTAATTTCTCGCGCTTCACCACCCAAAACAACATCATGATTCATCAACTCATTTGCCACGGCAGGCGAGACCATTTTACCAAGTAACGTGCGAATTTTTTCTTTTTCAAGTAATTGCACACCCATATTGTTAAACGCTACGCCGAGTTTACCGATTTCATCTTGACTGTTAATGGGAACTTGATAGCTGTAATCGCCTTGCCCAATGGCTTGCACCGCTTGTTCTAAAATTTGCACGGGTTTACTCACCGTTTTTGCGAGCCACAACGCGGCTAAACTAACTGGCACAATAATAATCAGCGCAATTATGCCCAAAAGCCACTGTAAATGATAAAAATTCTCTAAGGCTTTTTGCCACGAACGTTCAATGATGGCGACAATTTTATTGTTCGAATCTTGCTCTAAAATCACCAGCCGACTTAAATACAATTCGTTATTTGTGTGCCAGAAAAATCCGTCCGCATTTGTTTCATATAACGGCAAATTTTTTTGTTCAGGTAAATTTAACGTGGAAGCGTGTAATTGCAGCATTTCGTTTTGTTCACTAAGCAAACTAATTTCAACTTGAGTAAGTTGTTTAAGTTGCGTTAGTACCGTGTTATCGACGGAAAAACCTAAACATAACCACGCAATCGGTTCGGGAGCTAAAACAGGGACGACTATCAATTGATAGGGCATTTGGTTAAATAACACCAGTTTTGTAGCTTTACCTTTGACTTCGGCTTGTTTAATCAATTCTGACGCGAAAAAAGGTTGCCCGATTTTTTGTTTATCAAAATTATCAACCATAACGTTGTAATCCGTGGCGACCAAAAATGCCACATCTGCTTTGACGCGCGTACTCAAATTGGTCAATGCCGAAGAAATGGTTGCGTTATCTTGCGTTGCCATCACCCGTTTAAAAGCAAAATCGCTAGCGAGTGCTGTGGCTTGTTGTGTTAATTGCATAATACGTTCATGCACTAAACGTAAAAAAATACGTTCGGTCACAATCAATTCAAGACGAATAGACTCTTCCGTATTTTGATGAAACACATAATTGACTACACCAAATACGCCGCCCAATGTCAGTAAAAATAAACCTATAACGTAAAACAACAGGCGACTGCGAAACCGTTTGAAGTGCAGCCGATTTTGCATTAGAAAAACACCCGATAACCAATACGCATATTCATTTCCTAGTTTCTCAAATGATAAGACAGAATTTATATTTTCAACGTATTTTCAAATGGGCTAATAATTTTTTCTGTGTTTCTTCTCTATTATCAAACCAGTCGTTGCTCCAAATACGGACAATTTGCCAACCTTTACTTTCCAAAATATTTTGTCGCCAAATATCATTTAAACGTGCTGACCAACTACTATGATATTGCCGCCCGTCGCATTCAATTCCACACAAATAAACAGCGTCTTCAGTGTTGCGTTTGACACCCAAATCAATCTTAAAACCGCTTTCGCCGATTTGATAATCAACATGATAATTTTGTTCTCTTAAGAAATTAGCAACATCTTCTTCGAAAAAAGAGTCTGGTTCAATGTTGGTTGTTTGTGATGTTTTTCCGTTCAAACTGTTTAAAATTATTTCGGTCATTTTTTTATCATTATTGCTAACAGCACGAGCGTAACGCATATATTGCCAAAACCAATAACTTTCAGTTACATCACGTTGGCTTTCGTTTGAAATTGCATCGATATTGAGCGACGAGTAAATAATCATGCCTAATTTAGCGCGAGTAACCGCCACATTTAAGCGTTTTCTACCTTTTTCTTTTCTTGAAATCGCGCCAAAAGTTCTTTTAATGCCATCATAAACGGTCGAAAAAATAATCAAATCGCGTTCATCACCTTGAACGTGTTCAACACTTCGCACGAAAAAACCAACATCTTCGCCGTTTTTTGTTCGATTCCGTTCATATTCAAGTCTTGCTAAAAACTCATTGTCTTGTTGCCCTCGTTCAAAAAGTAAATCATCAATTTGGTCTTTTTGTTTCACATTAAGCGTGATAACGCCAATGGAAAATGTATCTTGTTGTTTCCAAAGTTCGGCAAGACGTTCGACTACGGCTAATGCCTCTGAGGAATTAACACCTGATTTAGCCGTTGCATTGTCTACAATATTTAATTCAATTGGGGATTTAATAACACTCGGACAAATTCTATTGCTCACGGCAGCAATCAATTTACCGTCGTAAAAAGCGTGATTAGAAAAATCAATCAGTTCTTTAAATTCTGAGCGGTAATGCACAGATAGCATTGCGTGATTTGGATTGCCTTTTTTGACAGCATATTCGGCGGCATCCAATAAACAATACTCACCATCAGCTGGAATCAAACGATTTTTATCGACGCTATATTCTTCGTCATCGGTATCATCATCTTGTTGTGAATCACCGTCTGAATTGAGACCATTTGCGCTAGCAAAAAAATCAGACGGTGGCATTTGTTGGCTATCGCCTGATAAAAAAGCCGTTTTTGCGCGATACAAAATCGGCAACGCATCTGCCATGAACATTTGCGAGGCTTCATCAATCACGACCAAATCATAAAGATTTGGCGTTAATTCTAAAATTGCACTCACGCCTTCAGGGTTTGTCAGTAAAACAGGTTGTAACTGGTGAACTGATTCAAAACCAGCGGTATAAAGTTTCCGAAGTGTTGTTTTAGGTGCATTACTGGATTTTTTTAGACGTAATAAATTTGAATCCAGCAAATCATTTCGTGCATGAATGCGTTGTGAATATTTTGCGAGAATGTCTTTAACATCTTGATTTCGTTTTTCGTGTAACGCTTGCTGCAATTTGTTCTTTTTATCTTCAAAAGCAAACTTTGAAATGTCGCCTTGTTTAGTTAAATCATCAAGCCACGATTGAAAACAGAAACATTCAATGATTTTTTGCCAATGTTCAATTTGTTTAGGAGCGTTTTGAAACAGAAAATTTAACGCCGATTGTTCGTTGAGTTTAGTTTTAATAAATAAAATTTGCCCGATTGAGCCGCTCAACTTTTTTAAGCGTGAATATTCGTTAATTTTTTTATTATTACGAAGCTCAGCCAGTAACGCATCGGTATAATTTTGGGGAAACCATTTATTTAATTTGTGTGTGTTGCGTGCTAAATAACGAAAACTTTCATACGTTTGCTTATTTTTGTGTGAAAGAAAACTCGCATAACTCTGAATCGCCCAATCGTGTTCAGCCAACCACGCATTTTGCGACGCATAAAAATCACTGTCGCTATTTTCTAAAGATTGAGCCAAACCATTTAGTTGATTGATGATACCGCGTAATTCGGCAGAATTTTCAGGGAATTTTTCAAGGTTTCGATAAGGGTTTTCGACATAATTACAACTTTGATATTGGAGTAAGAATTCATTTGCTTCTTGCAATAATGCCTGTAATTCCTTTTGTGTATCAGGCAACCATTCTGGTGATTGCAACATTTTTTGATACAACACATTCAATTTTCCATAAGCATCAATGCTATCTTGAGCTAATTGATGCAAGCGGGCTTTTAAATTGCCGTAATTAGGATGTTTGCCATTTTTATTTTCACTGAATAGCGCGTTTGTTTTATCTAAAAATATTTCGTATTCGATTAAAATATCACTGGTTTTATTGCGTTCGTGGGTAAGTTCTGAACTATCTGAAAAATTATTTTCTATTGCGCGAATACTTTTGATAATTCGCATTCTGTCATTTTGCGGCTCTTCGATTAACTGAACCAAATCACCTAAACCATTTGCGTCTAATCTTTTGCGAATAACTTCTAAAGCTGCCTTTTTTTGACAAACAACCAGCACTTTCTTTTTATTTGCTACCGCATCGGCAATTAGATTTACGATAACCTGTGATTTTCCTGTGCCTGGTGGCCCTTGCAACACCATCAAATCAAATTTGCGAGTATTCCAAATAACTGATTCTTGGCTATGGTCGGAATCGGTTACTAGCCATTTTTCATTATCGCTAGGTTTTGACGCATTTTCTTGAACACTAGACCAATTAACAGGTTTCAAAAAATAATCCAAAACACGATTACTTCCACCATTTTGTAGTTGTTCGGCAAGTTTATCCAAATCATCAAGTAATGCCTGACCTTTAAACGGAACATAACCCAAAACTGCACAGGGTAAAACTCTAGCTTTTTGTAACGGTTCTTTTAATGTTTCTTTATCAGGAATGGGTTGAATTTTCTGAATATCAACCGAGCTGTTGCAATTTCGCCAAGCGGATAAGGCTTGCTTTGTTTCTTCTTCAATTGTGTCGAATGTTAAATTTTCGCCGTTGTCCCAATTTAAATGTACGCCTGTTTCATAATTCAGCCATGTTTGAAAAATACGATTTAATTGTGGTTCTAAAGGATTACCATCTTCGTCGATAGCTCGTTCAAAAATAATTGAATCTGCCGTGATTTTGCAGGTTATTGCCCACAAAAATAACGGGGCAAATTGATAACGGCTCGCTTCTGTGACGTGAACAAAAGGAAAGCCCAAATAAAAACTTAATTGCCCTGTCGCATGAAAATAATCGTCAGATTCGTTTTTGATTTTGGTACATTTTGCTAAATTTTTCTTTAACGCATTTTGAATTTTTACGGATTTTGGTGATTCACCTAGCAACGTTTTTAAAATTTCAACGGGTTGAATCTGTTTTGTAAGTTCCAAAACTTCGGATTTAACAAGGTTTGTAATATCTTCACGGTAAGCAGTTGGTGTAAATTTCAACAACGGATTTCGTGAAATAAGACGAGTTACATAATGCTGGCGATGATTTTTTAAAATGTCGGCGGCATTCATCAAATTATCTCGTCAAAATAATTGCGGCTAAAGCACCTAAGCCAATGAATTGAACAACGCATAATCCAATTAGCCATTTTAAAAGGGAATATGTTTTCTGATTTTCTTGCACAATTAGATTTTTGGTATGTTCGATAATAGTTGCATCTAAAGCTCCTATGGATTTTTCCATGCGTCGGCTTGTTTCCACTAAGTATGAAAGAGTTTTTTGATTTTCTTTCACAAGAATAGCTTCTACTTCAGAGGGAGATATTTGTTTCAAATTATCAATGCGTTCTTGCAACGAGTCCGCAGAGGCAGTAAATAGTTTTTCAATGTATTTGTTGCCTTCTAACAAATAAGAAAGCGTTTTCTGGTTTTCTTGAGAAACAATTGTTTGTACATCTTCTGCCGAAACTTGTTTTAAATTTTCAATGCGTTCGAGTAATAAGTCTTTCGTAGCACTTAAAGATTTTTCGATATTCTTATTGTTTTCTAATAACGACAAAATCGATTTTTTCAAAAGAGCTTCAACTTCTTCTGCCGAAACTTGTTTTAAATTTCCAATACGTTCTAACAATTCAGTTTTTGTAATCCCTCCTGATTTTTCAAGTTCTTTACTGTTTTCAAGTAACAACCACAATAACGCTGGAAATATATCGTGTTCAGTGGCGTTGCCGTTTTCTAGCGTTTTTACTATGGGGGATAATTTCTCTTCGAGGTGTTTTAAAACGGTATTTTTGTTCATGATGAAAAGTCCAGTTTGAATGATTTTACTAATTAGTGTAACGACTTTGCCGTTTTTTTGATTTTAAAAAAACACCCGATAACCAATTTGCCAAAGCGTTTCATTTTGCGTTGGGTTGATATTTTGCAAACTTCGCATGGTGACATTGCTGTTGGTCGTCGTCACTTCAAAATTTAATTGATGATGTTTTAAAAAAAACCAATTGTAATTCACCGTCCACGCGCTGCCGTTTTCTTCATTGGGATTTTGCACGAGTTCGTCATTTTTATGCGTGCCAAAAATATCGTATCGCACACTGAAACGATGTCCCTCGATAATTTTTTTACTGAGTAAAAACGAATGCGCCCAAAAATTAACATCCACCGCCGCATGCGTTCCCACTAAACCGCCCATTTGCGTATTTCCCAACATGCTTTGTTCGATAAAGGTCAATTCAAACGGCAAAACGAATTTCAATCCGGCACTGCCAAAACGTGTGTGCCAACCATATTGACCATTTTCAACAATCGTGGGATTTGCCCTGTTGTCATAATACAAAACACGAAATTTCAACACGTCGGGGCGTTCCATATTAAACCCCGCGTAATAACCGGCACGTCCATCAACTTCCGTAAATGGCTGCGTAGTTAAGGCTTGCTTGGGAAAAATATTTTGAATGTGTGTCGGATTCGGTAATTTAAAACCATCTGAAATGGTCGCTTCATAATCGTGCAGCCGCCAACCACGAAAGGCGAGCAGTGTTCCCGCCGTATCATTATTGCCAAAACCTGCGCCAAAAAAATCAACGTGGTCGCCATTTTCAAGGTGATAACCGACAGTTGCTTCGCCTCCAAACGTTTTTAATTCTTCGCCCACCCACGAATTGATGGCTGACGAAGTGAGCGTATAGGGGCTAGTCCATGCTGTGCCGGTATTTTCCAGCGAAATGGGCGCAAAAAATGAACCCAATCGCGCATTGATACGCCACGGTGAGGTACTTACTGGTTTAAAGAATAAAACGGCTTCGCTAATATCAACCGGATTTTTCGCGTCATATCCATATTTTGCCGTAATTGAACCTGTCCACGACCAATTGAGTCGCCCTTGCAACGTCAACGCGGCTTCATTAACGTGAAATAAATCCTGATTCGCGCCACCATCCCAAAATTTACTAAAGTCCGTATTGTTTTGGCTGTCGCTATTGGTATGAATGTAGCGAAAATCTGCCTCGCCATGTACTTGAATATTGTGAAAATCGTCCGCGTGTAATGCACTTGCAAAAAATATTGCGCTTGTAACGATTACGAACCAAATTTTCGTTTTCATCGCTAATAAACTGGATTTTGACTGTCTTCGGCAGGCGGTTTACCGGTACGCGATGTTGTTTTTAAGGTCACTTTTTGTTCAAGCGGCGCAGTTTTTTCGGCATTCAATTTGATTTGTTGGATTTGCACATTATTTGTACTGTCTAAATTCGGATGCCACAGCGTCAATGTGTAATCATCCGCTGGTAAATTCAATGTCCATGCACCTTTTGCATCGGTTTGTGTGAAATAGGGCGCATCGGTGACGTACACATAACCGACCATCCAATCGTGAATATTGCAGCCTAAAACCACAATGCCTGCTTTGTCGAAAGAAATAGGCTTGGCTGGCATCCCTTTGTAGAGTTGAATTTCAAACGAATTGGTGGGTGAAAATGAATAAACGTGATGCTGAATGTTGTCACTGTTTGGAAATATCACCGATTCGCCGGCGTGTATGGCTAAAATGTGCGACACAAATTCACGGTTTCGTTGGTCTATCGTTCGGAGCGATGTGGTTAAAGAAGGTTTATTTTTCGCTGTTCCAACGGCTGTGATGACGGCTTCAAAAACGGGTTCACCGTCAGTTGTTGTGACAGTGCCTTGTAATGTCAGTGAAGAGACATTGCAACTAAAAATACTGAGTAAAACGAAATGCCAGAGATTTTTTAACATGATGGCTTACTTCGCTAATCAATGGTTTCTGTCCACACACACCGGTTTTTAATCAAATCGCTGGTGTGTTTGTTTCCAATCCCTTTGGCAATTAGCGCAATCACTCTATCGTCTGTGTCATAACTAATATGTGCCTGCATTGGATTAGCAATTTTTCCAAAACCAAACGCATCAAAAACGTTGGCAATATTGATGTTGATATTGGTCACTTCCAAACACAAACGTGAATCTAAATACGTTTCCACAAAACCTTGAGGAATCGCGTAACTCAGCAAATCATTCGGGTCACTAAACGCAATAATCGGCGTTTTCGCTAATAGTCGTTCGCCATATTTTTCGCCTTTCGCGTCACAATACAACGCTTTTTGATTACTGATTTCGGGCAATTTTCGACCTAATTGCAACATCGGTAATTGGTTCGACATCATGTAAATGGGAATTTCTTTGTGTTGCAAGGCGGCGCGAAAATCGGCATCTCTATCTTTTGCAATGGAAGCAATACGTTGCATACCGTCAATGGTTATGCGACTGCCTAAACTGTGCGAGACCACTGCGTAATGGTCAGTGGCAATATTTGTAGCTATCGTATCGTCATTAAACGAGCAGGGCGCAGGTTTGCCAGTGGGTAAATCTTGCCAGCTACTTTTTGTCATCCAACAAAAAGCCTGAGCAAACGACGTTAAAATGTCATCCCGACTGTCGCCTAAATAAATAATCGGGTCTGGCGCGGTATCGTTGGAAAATTTTTTCAGCAAATCATTGGCTTCAGCGCGTCGAAAAGCATATTCGCCCGAATTATCGTAAGCGAGAATTTCTTTTTGTTTGGCAGTGATGGGCGACCACGTTAATTCATAAAACAACAATTCTTGTTGGCGATTTTGACTGAGCAGACGACTGATGCGTAAATTGCCTAAATTTTTGTTGGTATCGCGCCGACTGGTTAAAGCGATGTCTTTGTATTGCGAAGCGCGAACGGGGAGATTTAATTCGCGTGCTAATTTTTCTGCAAACTGTGTGGAATAACCGGCTAAATGATCGCCAACGCCATGAACCATTAACACTTTCATGCGTCCAGGTTGTACGTTCAAATGCGGGGCAAGACCACTGAACGGTTTACCCCATACTTGACAAACGCGCGTATCGACGGTTTCCTGTTTTTCCATAACGGCTTCAGCGATGCCTTTGCTTAAACTAGAACACCCCGCCAACACTAACGCGCTTACTAAAATGAGGCGTTTCATTAGGGTTTAATTGCCATTACTAACGCATTCACTGCCACGCGATGCGCTAAATTGACATTGATAAAACCGGCAGTTTGTAATTGTTGCAATGCGACACTTTGGCGCATAACGTGATTTTCGGATTCGTCGTTAAACAAATGAATAATCCAATGTTCGAGTACATCCAGTTTTTTCTCTGCAATTAACACGCGAAAATAACCGGCAACTTCTTCTTGCGTGGCGCGTGTGTGTTGCGAAATATCGTCAAGTGCGTAACGATCGCCGTTAATAAATAAGCCGCCCGATTTTAAAACGCGGAAAATTTCGCTGACTACTTCAGCGCGGTAAGTATTTAAAAAATTGTGCAGCGTGTACGCAGAGGCAATCACATCAACGCTGGCATCGGGTAATTTTTGCAATGCCGTCAACGCATCATCTTGTGAAAATGTCAGTTGCCCAGATTCAACCCAAGCGTGTAGATGTACTTTGGCTTGATTTTGCATGACGGGTTCGTTGTCGATACTTAAAATTTGCGTATTATCGCCAGCACTTAGCAACGCTAACGTGGTAATTCCCGTGCCACCACCTAATTCAACAACTGTTAATTTTTCCGTTTTATTTTCGGCATAATTTTTTAACGTTTCGCCAACTAAGTGACTCATTTGGGTCGCCAAGGGACAAATCAAATTTAGCATGTCGTAATCTTGCCCAATCACACCGGAAAATATCGCATCGTATTCTTTACTCATTTTTTAATTCCGCAGTTTTTTGGCTTCATAAGCAGCGAGTTGTTCGGGCGTAGCTTCAGTTTGAAATTTATCTTTCCATTCGTTATAGGGCATGCCATAAACGACTTCACGCGCTTGTTCGTAATTCAATTCCACGCCTTGTTCTTCGGCGGCGGCGACATACCATTTAGCTAAACAATTTCGGCAAAAATCCGCTAAAACCATCAGCTCGATATTTTGAACTTCGGTGTGTGATTGTAAATGTAAAACTAAGCGACGAAAGGCGGCGGCTTCTAATTCAGTCTGTTGCGTTGGTGTCATGATGTTTCCCTATATTATTCAATTGAGCATTTCGGGGCATTCTAGCAGAATTATTCTGCCTATACATTGCACGGCAAAGATTTTACAATAACGCCGAGTTAGGGTTTTAGCCTTGACCATTCACGTTTTTATCTCACACTTACCGCGCGATTTCATGATTAAACAACTTGTTGAATTTTTCCCCATCGTACTTTTTTTTATCGTGTTCAAACTTTACGATGTTTATGTCGCTACGGCAGTAGTTATTGTCGCTACGATTGTGCAAGTGGCTTATGCGTGGTTTAAATATCGCAAAGTGGAAACGATGCAATGGATTACGCTTGTCTTAGTCGTGGTAATGGGCGGCTTGACGTTGGTTTTGCATGATGACCAATTTGTAAAATGGAAATTATCGATTATCGAATGGCTATTTGGTGGCGCATTTTTGGGCAGCCAATTTATTGGCAAAAAACCGTTTATTGAACGCATGATGTCAAGCCAATTGACCTTACCTGCGACGATTTGGAAATATTTAAATTTGTGTTGGGCAGGTTTTTTTATTGGCGTGGGCTTTTTAAACGTTTATGTCATGTTCCATTACGATACTAACGATTGGGTCACGTTTAAAACCTTCGTTGTGCCGAGTTTGATGGCGGTTTTTATCGTGCTACAAATGATTTTTCTCTACAAATATTTACCTGATAGCGAGGCTTAAACGATGCTTTATGCCATTATTTGCGAAGATGTCGCGGACAGTTTGCCTAAACGTCAAGTGGCGCGTCCGGCACATTTAATACGATTGCAAGCTCTGCAAGATGAGGGGCGTTTAATTCTTGCAGGGCCTCATCCGGCAATTGACTCTGAAAATCCAGCAGAAGCTGGTTTTATTGGCAGTTTGATTGTGGCAGAATTTGCCTCACTTTCTGACGCGCAAGTTTGGGCAAATGCTGATCCTTATTTTGACGCAGGCGTTTATGCGCGTGTGACTGTTAAACCTTTTAAACAAGTTTTTCCCTCATGAAAGAAACGATAGATTTAATTCGCCATAACTTAACCACTGCATTAAAACCCTCGCTGTTAGAAATTATTGATAACAGTGCCGCACACGCAGGTCATGCGGGGGCAGCACAAGGTGGTGGACATTACAACATCACGATTGTAAGTGCCGCGTTTGAAAAGAAGACCCTCGTTCAACGTCATCAACTGATTTATGCGGCGTTGGGTGATATGATGAAACACGAAATTCATGCCTTAGGCATCAATGCGCTCACTCCCACTGAAGAATCAAAAGGAAAATTATAAATGAAGCTCAAATTACTCTCTTTACTCGTCGCCGGTTTAGCAATGACTGGCTGTGATCAAAAACCAGCTAACACAACGGCTGCAACGCCAGTTTCTGCACCGACTGCGGCAACACCCACTGTTGGAAAAGACGATGCTGTTGCTGTGGTAAATGGTCAATACATCGCTAAATCCGCATTAGAAGAATTAGAAAAAGAAATCGCTATGCGTAGTCATGGTCAATCTTTCCCTAAAGAAAAGTTAGTTGAAGAGTTAATTCAACGTGAATTGTTAATTCAAGATGCGACCAAAAAGAATTTGGATCAAACTCCTGAATTTGTGGCGCGTTTAACCGATGCGAGAAAAGCCTTATTATCGCAAACAGATTTACAAAACTTTATTGCAACAAATCCTGTGACCGATGCGGAAGTTAAAGCCGAATATGACAGTAAAGTCGCGGCTGAAAAAGGTGTGGAATACAAAGCACGTCACATTTTGGTAAAAACCGAAGCGGAAGCGAAAAAAATTATTGCTGATTTAGATAAAGGCGGCGATTTCACTAAATTGGCGAACAAACTTTCGTTAGATGGTAAAGAAGCACAAAACGGTGGTGATTTAGGTTGGTTCTTAGCCGCGCAAATGGTTGCGCCGTTCTCGGACGCGGTTGCCGCGTTAGAAAATGGCAAATACACCAAAACGCCTGTGCAAACACAATTTGGTTATCATGTGATTTTGCGTGAAGATTCACGTCCACAAACGCCTCCACCTTTAGACGCAGTGAAAGATCAATTAACACCGTTCTTGCAACGTCAAAAAGTACAAACGATGTTAGAAGGTTTGCGTAAAGCAGCAAAAGTTGAAGTTTTAATTCCATTAACAGAAGAAAAACCTAAAACAGAAGCTCCTGCAACGGTTGAATCCGTACAGCCAACTGCTGCTCCAGCACCTGCTGTGGAAGCTGCGCCAGTGGAAGCAAAACCTGCTGAACCAGCGGCAACACCAGCTCCTGCGGCTGAACCTGCGAAAGAAACCGCAAAATAAGTTTTTTACATGAGTTCACAATGACAACCATTGTGAACTCGTGTTACAACACTTTCTCCAAGTATTGCACCATCAGTTGTACGTTGCGATTACCGCGATATTGATTGATGTCTAATTTATACGCCAAACACACGCGGCGCATCCCTTGCCACATTTCTGGTTTATCCACATTAAACGCAATCGCTTCTAACTCGTTACCTGCGGCATTCGTTCGCACCAGCAATTTCAAATGCGAGTCTTTTAAAATCCGCACCTGCACAACTTCAAACGTGCCGTGAAAAATTGGCTCAGGAAAATGCTGACCCCACGTCGTGACGTTTTGCAATAAATCGGCAAATTCCAAGTTCAATTCCGCTTCGGAGAGTTCGCCATCGGATAGAATTTTTTGCTGTAAATCGAGTTGCGATAATCGTCGCCCAACCATTTCGTCAAAGGCTATCGTAAATAAAGGCAGATTATGCGTGTGTAAACTCAAGCCCGCCGCCATTGCATGACCACCGAATTGCAAAATTAAATGCGGTTGTTCCGTCGCAATATCGCTTAACACATCGCGTAAATGCACGCCTTCAATCGAACGTCCTGACCCTTTTAATAAATCGTGTCCAGCGGCGGCAAACGTAATAACGGGACGATGCAAACGGTCTTTAATTCGTGCAGCTAAAATGCCGATTACGCCTTGATGCCAATTTTCATCAAATAAACACACTCCCCATTTTTCATGCGGTTTATTGAGTGCAAACGTGTCCGCAAGCAGATTCATCGCTTCTTGTTTCATGGTATGTTCGATTTCACGCCGTTCTGTATTAAGCGAATCCAAATGCGCTGCCATTTGTCGCGCCGTTGCAAAATCGTCTTCGAGCAAACAGTTGATACCGAGCGACATATCTTGAATGCGTCCGGCAGCATTCAGTCGTGGCGCGACGCTAAAACCAAAATCACTGGCTTGCAACGTCGGTGCATTTTTTCCTGCGACTTCGATTAACGCCAAAATTCCCGCGTGACCTTGACCATTGCGAATCCGCAATAAACCTTGATGCACCAGCGTTCGATTCACTTTATCTAAGGCTACCACGTCGGCAACTGTTCCAAGCGCAACGAAATCGAGTAATTGCGCTAAATTCGGTTCAAGAATAGCTTGCTGTTCAAACCAATGCCGTTCGCGTAATCGACTGCGTAATGCAGATAACACATAAAAAATAACGCCCACGCCCGCCACTGCTTTGCTTGGAAAACCATCAAAAAGCAAATTCGGATTCACAATCGCATCGGCAATAGGCAACGTTTTCGCAGGCAAATGGTGGTCGGTAATTAACACAATTATGTCACGCTCTTTTGCGGCAATCACACCTTCGTGACTACTGATTCCGTTATCGACCGTGATAATGACTTGCGCGTTTTTTTGTGCGGCGAGTTCAACGATTTCGGGAGTCAAGCCATACGCATGTTCAAAACGATTTGGCACAACAAAATCGATGTTTTTTGCACCCAATAAACGAAATCCTTTCATCGCAACCGCACAACTGGTCGCGCCATCGGCATCAATATCGGCAACGATGCAAATTCTTTGTTGTTGTTCTAAGGCGGTTATTAAATGCGCCACCATCGTTTCCATATTTGAAAATAACCACGGTGAGGGTAATTTCGTTAAGCTGCGGTCTAATTGTTCACTCGACGTTAAACCGCGTGCTAGAAAAATGCGTTTTAAAATCGGAGGCAATGCGCCTAAATCGTCTTCTTGTTCCAAGATGGGACGCTGCGTGATAGTTTTTTTTACGCCTTGATAATAGAGTGGTGTCATTTTTGGGAGGTCAAAGGTTCAAGGTGAAAGGTATAAAACAAAATAGCATTGTTGCGATATTGTAAAATGTGTCAAACTTTTCGCATTTTTAGCCTTAATATTTTTAAATTTTTATGACTGATATTTATAAACTCGCTGTTGAAGGCGTACAAAAATTGATTCCCTACAAAGCTGGCAAACCGATTGAAGAATTGGAACGCGAATTAGGAATTTCCAACATTATTAAATTAGCGTCTAACGAAAATCCGTTAGGCATTGGTGAAAAAGCGCGTGTTGCCATTCAAAATGCAATCGCTGATTTGGCGTTATATCCTGACGGCAGCGGCTTTAATTTGAAAAATGCGTTAGCCAAAAAATACGCTGTCACATCAGAACAAATCACGCTCGGTAACGGTTCAAATGAAATTTTAGAATTAGTCGCGCGTGCGTTTTTAACGCCAGAAAATGAAGTGATTTTTTCACAACATGCGTTTGCCGTTTATCCGATTGTCACGCAAGCCGTGGGTGCAAAAGCGGTTGTTACGCCAGCTATCAATTACGGACATGATTTACTGGGAATGCTTGAGCGCGTCACCGCTAAAACGCGCCTCGTGTTTATTGCCAATCCAAATAATCCAACGGGGACATTATTAACACAAGAAGCTCTCGAACATTTTATTGGTTTATTACCCGCACACGTTATTTGTGTGTTGGACGAAGCCTATTTTGAATTTGTCAGTCAAACTGAAGCGGTTGATTCTGTTTCATGGTTACGAAAATTTCCGAATTTAATTATTACGCGCACTTTCTCGAAAGCCTACGGTTTAGCCGGGTTGCGTGTGGGTTATAGTTTGTCGAGTGTTGGAATTGCCGATTTATTAAACCGCGTGCGTCAACCGTTCAATAATAACTCTCTTGCTTTAGTAGCCGCAGAAGCCGCATTGAATGATGTCAAACATGTTCGCGCAACAGTTGAAAATAATACGCTCGGCATGGCACAGCTTACCGAAGGTTTTAAAGAATTGGGTCTGACATGGATTCCCTCGGCGGGGAATTTCGTTTCGGTCGAATTAAGACAAGACGGGCAGGCAATTTACGAAGCCTTATTGCGAAAAGGCGTGATTGTACGTCCGGTGGGGGTTTATGAAATGCCGACCTTTTTACGCATCAGCATTGGTACACCTGCTGAAAATGAAAAGTTTTTAAACGCATTGAAGGAAGTTTTGACGAATGTTTAAGCGAGTATGCGTCATTGGCGTGGGGTTAATTGGTGGTTCAATTGCAAAAGCCGCACGAGTTAATGAATTGGTGGGAACCTTTGTGGGTTTTGGTCGAATTGATGACGTTGAAAATTTGCAACTTGCTAAAGATTTAAATGTTATTGACGAGTTTTACACCGATATTGAAACGGCAGTGAAAGCGGCAGATTGCGTGATTATTGCCACGCCCGTTGTAGCAACGGAAAGCATTTTGCGTTTGCTCAAACCGTTTTGGTCAGACAATACGATTTATTTTGATGTTGGCAGTACAAAAGGTAACGTAATTGATGCGGCAAAAGCGGTTTTTGGTTTTGTGCCAAATAATTTTATTCCCGCTCATCCCATTGCCGGTGCAGAAAATAGTGGTGTTGGCGCAGCGTTAGTCGATTTGTTTGTGAATAAACGCTTGATTATTACGCCCGTTGAAAATACCAATGCCGCCGCATTACATAAAACCAAACTGTTTTGGGAAAAAATCGGCGCGATTGTTTCAATAATGGACGTGCGACAGCATGACAGTGTGTTAGCGGCAACCAGTCATTTGCCGCATTTGTTAGCGTTTGCGTTAGTGGATATGTTGGGACAACGTGATGAGCAGGAAGATATATTCAAATATGCAGCGGGGGGATTTCGAGATTTCACCCGCATTGCATCGAGCGACCCAACTATGTGGCAAGCAATTTGTGCCGCAAATAAATCAGAACTTTTGCCATTGCTCGACCAATTCAAAGACGAACTTACGAAAATTGAACAGTTGCTTGAAACAGATAATTACACGCAACTTTTTGAATTATTCAGTTATGCCAATACAGCGCGGCAACGGTTTTTGCATCAAACTGAAAAAGAAAAATGCGTTTAAAGTGCTAACACCGTAGAGAAGGCAATTTCGTTTGGATATTGATTAAAAAGGCTGGCGCAATCCCGCCTTTTTTATTGGCTTTTAGTATTAGTTAGGATTACGCTTTAGATTCTTAATAATCTAAAGTTCGAGCGAAAAACCATGATTCGACCTAAATCCGCTACTCTAAAAGAATCCACCATAAATAACGCGCTTCCATTATCCGAATGCCTCGCCAAAACCTACGGTGAAAAAGAAAATAAACAAAAAGGACGTGACGTTTTAACGCATTGCCAAATCGTGGGTGAAGTCGCGCGTGAACTAATTGCGCGAATGCCTGATTGGTTGCGCGAGGCGTTATTTCCCGAAGGTTCAATACTTGTTGTTGCAACACACGACGTGGGGAAAATAAATCCGCCCTTTCAAGAAAAAATTTATCGTAGTATTGCAGGTTATAAATGGAATTCCCTTTCAGAATTAAAAACAGCTGACCCTAAATTAGAGACAGCCGGCGGTCATGCCGCTGTTAGTTTTATAACTACTAAAGAGTTGAAAATTAGCAAATTCATTCCAGAAATTGTCGGACAACATCATGGTTATTCGCCCAAAATTCAAAATTTAGCTAACGATCCCGCTCTTGGCGGAAAAGCATGGCAACAACGCCGTGAAGAGTTAATTGACGAACTCAAAAAACGTTTAGATTGTGACGACTTTCCTGAAATAAAAAACCAAGAACATTCCCTTGTTTTAGCGGGTTTGACCAGCGTTTCAGATTGGATTGGGTCGCAAGAACTTTTTGATAATCCAAATGATGATTGGAAACAACAAGGTTTTATTCAAAAAGCCGTAGATGAAGCGGGTTTTGTTCAGCCTCAAATTACGCCTGATTTAACCTTTTTTGATATTTTTGAGTTTGAACCACGCGACAGCCAAACCAAACTTTTTGAAAGTACCACGCAAGCTGGTGTTTATATTTTAGAAGCCCCGATGGGTTTGGGAAAAACCGAAGCCGCGCTTTATGCCGCTTATCAATTACTTGTCACAAATAAAGCGACAGGGATTTATTTTGCGCTGCCAACACAACTGACTTCGGACAAAATTTACGACCGCGTTAATGACATCTTCTTAAATAAAATTCTGTCGCCCGACAGTCCACATCGTGAGGCATTTCTTGCACATGGTAACGCTTGGCTCAAACAGACGAATCTCGGTGAAAATGCAAATCCTGATGGCGTATGGTTCGATGAACGAAAACGCAAATTACTTGCACCGTTTGCTGTTGGCACAATCGACCAAGCTCTAATGGCTGTGATGAATGTTAAACATGGTTTTGTCAGAACATTCGGACTTGCTGGAAAAGTGGTGATTTTAGACGAAGTGCATAGCTATGATTCTTATACGGGAACAATTTTAGATGAGCTGGTTAAAGCTCTGCGTAAATTACATTGCACCGTCATTATTTTGAGCGCGACATTGACAAAAGAACGTCGTGAAAAATTGTTAGCAAAAACCGTTATGCAAACGAGCTATCCGCTCATTTCAGCAGAACCCAATGATTGCGAATTAAAAGAATTCCCTGTTGAACCATTAGAAAATAAAAATGTCGAAATCCGTTGTTGCCAAAACAATGATGAGGCTTTCGACGAAGCCTTGAAACGTGCCGAACAAGGTCAACAAGTTTTATGGATTGAAAACACTGTAGCGGAGGCACAAGGCATTTTCACAAAATTGTCTGCGATGGATTTACCAATTGAATGCGGTTTATTGCATTCGCGTTTTTTGAAAATTGATAGAGAAAAAAACGAAAACAAATGGGTTGATTTATATGGTAAAGACAATCGCCTAACACGACAAACGACAGGTCGCATTTTGGTTGGCACGCAAGTGTTAGAACAAAGTTTAGATTTAGATGCCGACTTTTTAGTTTCTCGTTTTGCACCAACCGATATGCTATTGCAACGAATGGGGCGATTGTGGCGACATGAAAATTCGATACGTCCAGATTCGGCAAAACGTGAGACGTGGCTATTAACGCCAGAATTAGATGCCGCCATTCAAGACGCTAACACACAATTTGGTAACAGCGCAAAAGTCTACGCGCCTTACGTTTTATGTCGCAGTCTGAAAGTTTGGCATGATTTGAAAAGCGTTGATTTGCCGTCACAAATTCGCATCTTAATCGAAGCGACTTACGCAGAACGTGATGAACAAGGCGAAATGCAAGCGTATAAAACTACGTTAGATGATAAATGTAAGAAATTAAAACAAGAGGCGTTATATGGTGTGTCTAAAGGCGGGACAACGTTGCCAGAAAGTTTTAGCACCCGTTACAGCGAACAAGACACCGTGCCAGTTTTGTTGCTGCGCGATTATCAAATTGGTACAGATTCCACAGAAATTACGTTGTTGAGTGATGAAAAATTAACCTTGCCTCGTCATATCAAAAAACAACGAAATAATCTGTTGTGGCGCGAATTAGCCGCACAACTTTTGAAAAATACACTTTATGTTGCAATTCATCAAGCTCCGCAAGCGGTTTCAACAAACGAATTAGATTGGTTAAAAGAATTTATGTATTTGGGAAGTCGTAGCGATGAAAACAGTTTTTTACGAGTGGCAATTGTTGATAAGAGTGGCGAAATTAGAAGTCTGACAGGGAGCGCGGCTTCTGACAAATATCAGTTGCGTTACGATGAGCGGCTTGGTTATCGGGTTGAGAATAAACTTTACGAATCTAAGTTGATTAGTTAAAATATTGCCAGCATCTTTTTTAACTGTTCGACTGATTTCATCAAAATCACTCGCATAAGGGTACGCGAGGAATAAATTTCCCTATTCGACTGACGTAGTACGAAAAATAGATTTCAGTCATACGCTGGACAATTCATAAAGATGTTTTTCTTCACATGTGTGGAGGTGTTTCACTAAGTTGATTAGTTGAATCTTAATAGGTTCTATTTTCCCCACATGCGTGGGGGTGTTTTCATAACGTGGCAGAAACATGTTTAATTTTTCTGCCATTTTCTTCCGCAAGACAATAGAGGAAATTTGATGCTAGAAAACCATTTCAACCTGATTGATTCACCGTGGATTCCAATTG
>CAILJB010000028.1 GCA_903834465.1 uncultured Pseudomonadota bacterium
AAGTGATTGCGAACAATGGTGAAAATCACACTTATCACGCAGGTGCATATTTGGGTGAGGGTTTACATGAAGGAGCGATTAGTTCTGCATTCGCTATTTCTGAATTGTTAGGTTAAAAATTATGACCAACTCAACACGTTGTGCTTGCGGTTCAATCCAAAATTATACCGAATGCTGCCAACTCTTTCACGACGGCACACATTTTCCCATCACCGCCGAAGCCTTAATGCGTTCACGTTATAGCGCGTATGTGTTGCAAAACTCGGATTATTTGCTGGCGACGTGGCATAAAACAACTCGCCCGATACAACTCGATTTTTCAGAAGACAATACGACGTGGCAAAAACTAGAAATTCTGCACACCAAAAAAGGCGGCGCGAAAGATGACAAAGGACGGGTGGAATTCAATGCGTATATGCTGGATGGTGAAACGCGGCTGACGATGCACGAAATCAGCCGCTTCAAAAAAATCGCCGGACGTTGGTTTTATGTGGACGGCGTGTTGAATTAGTCAAATTTACTCGGCAACCAACCGTTATTCACACAATCTCGAAAACACCACGCGGGTGTCGTTTCGGTTTTATAACTCCAGAAAAACCAACCCTGATATTTTTCAAAAGTCACCAATTGCGCTGCCGCATAACCTCGATAAGCGACGTTCATTTGAAAATCATCCATCGTTTCGAGCGCGTGATTAAAAGGACCTGCCGCCCAAAGTGACACCACTTTCAAATCTAACCCCAAACTCCATTCGCCGACCATTGCGGGCAATTTCAATTCATTGATAATGCCGTCAGCTTCTTGTTTCCATTCGCCACTCGCTTTGTGGATATGCGTGTAAATATCCGAATCAATATCCGTACGGTCAAAACATTGATAACGGTGAATATCAAAAATGATATTTTCAAATTCTGGTTCGCCACCAAAACCTAAATACTCTTGATATGCACGAAAACCATCGTGAAAAATAACCGCGACTTTATCGGGTGAACAATGGCGACGAATCCGTTGATACGCCAACGTGTTGTAATTTTTTAAATAATCAGTCGGGACATCCCAACGCGGTTCATTTAAAACTTCAATTGCGTGCAACGCTGGACGATTTGAATAACGTTCGGCGAGACGTTCCAACACACTCAACGAATGTTCTAAATATGCTTCTTGCGTGTGCCATTCGCACACATCTTTAATGCCGCCATTATCAAAGCCATTTTGACAACCTGCCGCTGCGTGTAAATCGATGACGATGTTTAAACCGAATTCTTCCGCCCACTTAAACGCTTTATCTAAAATCTCAATCCCACCGATGACAAATGGATATTGATTTTCGCCGTAACTGCGGTGATACGGATAATCTGCACCAAAAATCCAATGTCCAACGGGAATACGCACGGCGTTAATGCCGCATTCTGCCAACCATTGAAAATCGTCACGAGCAACAAAACTATTCCAATGTGCTTTTAAAATCGTATCGGCTTTATCACCTAATTCAGCACAAAATGTGGTTTCATCGGTTGCATTCAAACCTTCAAAAATACTTGGTGTCATCCATTTTTCTAACACCAACCAACCGCCTAGATTTACGCCGCGCAATTTTTTATCGCGTACTTGTTCTATTTTTTGTGTCATTGCAAATGCCTCGTTATAAAACTATTTTACGCTGATGAAAGGCTTCAGCGCGGGATTCGTGAGTAATCGTAAGAATCGCCGATTTCGGTAATTCTTGGCAAATTAACCGTAACATTGCAATTTCGTCGTCCGAATCGAGCGAATCAAACGCTTGCTGTAACAAAATCCATTTTGGATTTTGTAACAATAAACGCACAGCACCTAATCGTTGTTGTTGCTCGCGTGACAACGTCGCATCCCAACTATCTACGTCGTCGTCTAAATGTTTACACATATCCGCCAACCCCACCGTCGCTAATTTCTCTTCTAATTCGGCTTGGTTTACATCTGAAACAGTTAATGGGTAACAAATAGCAGTGCGTAACGTGCCAATTGGCAAATACGGACGCGGTGGTACAAAAACCACTTCGTCAACAGGCAATTCAATTTGTCCTTCGCCCCATGGCCAAAAACCGACAATTGCCTTGAATAATTTTGAACCTGTAAACGCATTGCCCGCGATTAAAATGCGTTCGCCCGCTTTGATTTCTAAATTTATTTTTTGTACACACACCACGCCAT
>CAILJB010000029.1 GCA_903834465.1 uncultured Pseudomonadota bacterium
AATTGGGACAATTATCAGAAAATCTGCCATCGCACGATTTTCGCGCACATTAGCCACTATGTCAGCAGCGGGTGTTCCGTTAGTCGAAGCGTTAGAGTCCGCCGCTGGAACGTGTGGAAATCGACTTTTTCGAGATGCTGTTTTGAAAGTTCGCGATGAAGTGATGACGGGGCAACGCTTACAATACGCGCTTCCAGAATCGGGTTTATTTCCGCACATGGTGATTCAAATGGTCTCTATCGGTGAAGAATCAGGCGCATTAGATGAATTATTATCTAAAGTGGCTGATTTTTATGAAGAAGAAGTCGATAACTTAGTCGATAATTTAAGCAGTTTAATGGAACCCATGATTATGATGATTCTAGGTATTTTGGTAGGTGGTTTAATCGTGGCAATGTATTTGCCGATTTTCAAACTTGGCTCGGTAATACATTGATGCAATTTTTTAACGAATTAACTTTATTAACTACGCCTTATGCTTTTACGGCGTTGATGGGCGTGGTGGGATTATTGATTGGCAGTTTTTTAAATGTCGTCATTTACCGCCTGCCAATTATGATGAAACGGCAATGGCGTAACGATTGTTTAGAGTATTTAGAACTTGAAAATGATGCGCCGACGGATATTTTTAATCTCGCATTGCCCGCTTCCCGTTGTCCACATTGCCAAACGCAGATTTTGGCAAGACATAATGTTCCCGTTTTGAGTTATTTATGGTTGCGAGGAAAATGTGCAAATTGCCGCGAACCAATTTCTAGGCGTTATCCTGCCGTTGAATTTCTAACCGCTTTTCTGTCGATGATTGTGGCGTGGCATTTTGGTTACGGTGAACAAGCGGCGGCGGGATTATTATTAACGTGGGTTTTAATTGCGTTGAGTTTAATTGATTTAGACCATCAATTATTACCCGATGTGATTGTGTTGCCGATGTTATGGCTCGGTTTAATTGCCAGTTTATTTACCATTTTTGCTAATAGCTCAACCAGTATTATCGGAGCGGTGAGTGGTTATTTAGCGTTGTGGTCGGTATATCATGGCTTTAAATTATTCACGGGTAAAGAAGGCATGGGACACGGTGATTTTAAATTATTGGCAATGTTGGGCGCGTGGCTTGGTTGGCAGTATTTGGGATTGATTATTTTACTTTCTTCCGTTGTTGGCGCGTTTATTGGCATAACGTTAATTTCGTTAAACAAACAAAATCGGGATGTCCCCATTCCGTTTGGTCCTTATTTGGCAATTGCAGGATGGATTGCGTTACTGTGGGGAAACAGTTTGAACCAATGGTATTTTGGGTAATTTCAGTATCAAACAGGACGCAATCTCTTAATTTTTCATTGAAATTGTAGACGAACTCTTTTGCCTTCTTTGATAGCTTCAGATAACTCGTCTCTGATTTTAATTGTGTACTGATTTACATCATCTTCCGTTTCAAGATAGACTTTGCCAGTCGGCTTGATATTTATGATTTTAACGGTTTTTTTAGGTGGAAGGTCGGCTTGATAAACAAATGGCTTTGACTCTTTTTGTGTACCCAAAAAACTTGACGTAGATTCAGACGACGAATTGTAATTTTGGGTTGTGTCCGATCCTGCTTTTAAACATTCAGGTGGAATTGAAACATTGCTACTGCATGAATCATTGGTCATGGATGCACGAACACAATTCCAATACTGTTCTTTTATTTCGGCACAATAATCCGCCTGTGAAAGCGTTGGCAAACACACTAAAAACAACGTACTAAATAATAAGAGTGCTATATTTTTTCTTTTCATGTGTATTCCTCTGGATAAAATGTAATC
>CAILJB010000030.1 GCA_903834465.1 uncultured Pseudomonadota bacterium
TCTTTCGTGAAATGGTATTTTGCTTCTAAGAAACCGTCCGAATTTACAGGGAATTTTTGGAATGTACCTGCACCGTTAAACGCCGCGCCACTGTGACAACTGCCGCAACCGAGTTCTGCAACTTTTTCCATGCCGCGAATTTGTTGTACTGATAACGCGGATTTATCGCCGCCAACAAATTTGTCGTAAGGGCTATTTGGTGTAATTAACGTACGTTCGTAAGCCGCAATCGCTTTCGTGGCATTATCTTTTGAAATTGAATTTTCGCCAAATGCTTCTTTAAATGCGACTTGATAACCTGCAATGCCTTTTAAGCGAGTGGTCACTTCATCCCAATCTTTCATGCCCATTTCGACAGGACTTGTAACAGGTCCTGCGGCTTGTTCTTCTAAACTTGCCGCACGTCCATCCCAGAATTGCACTTTATTAAACGCTGAATTCCAAACGGTTGGCGCACTACGACCACCGAGTTGCGCTTGAACACCCATTGAATGCGAGCGATTGTCTTCACCGCCAAGCATTGTGTTATGGCAAGACGCACAAGATACCGTACCTGTCGAAGATAAGCGTGGATCATGAAAAAGTTGTTTGCCCAATTCAATTTTTTCGGGTGAACTTGGATTATCCGCAGGTTCGGGGGCTTGGGTTGGTAATTTTTCCCACGCATTGGCAACTGACATTGAACCGATTAACGCCAAAGCGGTAACTAATGAACGAAGTTTAAACATTTGTATTCTCCTAATTTTGACCAAACATAATTTTTATTTTTAGATTAACAATTCGCGCAACGTGTTTCGCTCGATTTCGTTAGTGGCAAACTTTAACACACGGGCGAATTCAATTAAACGGCGAGTTTCGAGCCGCGTTTTAATCGTCATAGATTTGTCATAAAAATAACTTATTCTCATAAGCAACTCTTTATCTGCATAGGTATCCCCTCGTGTCGTCATTAAAACAAGAATTATTATCTATTATCGAACACAAAAAATTGACACCTCACTTTCAACCTATCGTTTCATACACCCAACAAAAAATCGTCGCTTATGAAGCACTTATTCGAGGACCGTCAAACAGCCCATTACACAGTCCGCTTAATTTATTTGATATTGCGGATCGCTACGAATTAAGTCCACAATTAGAATTTGTCTGTCGTGAATTGAGTATTAAACAGTATGCGAATCTTAATTTAGATGCCAAGTTATTTTTAAATGTTAGTCCGTCTGTGTTATTGAAACCCGAATTTAAAACGGGCGAAACGTTGCGCTATTTAGAACAATTTGGCGTAAGTCCGCACAACGTAGTGATTGAATTAACGGAACATAAACCAACTGACAATTATGAACTGATGCGCGAAGCGGTTGATCATTATCGTGGAATGGGGTTTGAAATTGCGTTAGACGATTTAGGTGCGGGCTATTCAAGTTTACGATTATGGTCAGAATTGCTGCCCGAATACGTCAAAATTGACCAGCATTTCATTCAAGAATTACAAAATGATCCCGTTAAACTAAACTTTGTTCGTTCCATCCAAGGTATTGCTAGTTCACTGAATTGCAACGTGATTGCGGAAGGAATTGAAACGGAAGCCGAATTTAAACTGGTTGAATCATTAGGTATTTCACACGCGCAAGGTTATTACCTCGCACGTCCAGCGGCTTCTCCCATAACGGTAATCGATGCGGGATTATTTTTAAAAGGTAATGCAGGTGAACATAAAACGGCATGGTCGAATTCAACTTCCGTTGAAAGTATTAGCCAATTTATTCCGCCCATTTCCGCTGAAACGCCTATTAGCGACGTAATGAATTTATTTCAAAAACAAAGTGATTTAACGCTTTTGCCGTTAGTTGATTACGATGTTGCGTCTGGCATTATTTTTCGAGACAGTTTTTTATCGCAATTATTTTCAAGCCGTTACGGTATGGAATTACACGGTCGAAAACCGATTAAAACCTTTATTGATCAAATTCCATTAAGTATTGATTGCAGTACGCCGATTGAATTAGTAAGTCAGAAATTAACCTCAACCATGCGCCATGAACAAGCCTTTATCATTACTCGTGAAAATAAATATGCAGGTGTTGCGACCATTTTGGCTTTGTTAGAAAAAATCACGCAACAACAAATTGATAATGCAAAACACGCTAATCCGTTGACACTATTACCTGGAAGCGTGCCGATGAATGAACA
>CAILJB010000031.1 GCA_903834465.1 uncultured Pseudomonadota bacterium
ATACGAATGGATTCCATTTTCTGCTTATGACTCATTTAAAGCACTTGATGATAATTTGTACGATATTCTTGCCAATGTCGGTAAAAAATACACCATCAATTTCAGCTGAAAAATGTTAAAAGACTTATGCTCATCTACTTATGTTTATCGTTGGTCGTGCTAACGGCATTGCGACAAAAGAAAAACAACACGCTCTGATTTATGTGGTTGGCATTGTCTGTACTTATATGTTGCTTGGTTTGATGGCAGGCATGACAGGTGGCGCGTTTAACACGTTTATGCAATCGGGCTGGGTAAACTTAGCATTTGCGTTATTTTTTACCTTTTTTGCGATTTCGTTACTCGGTTTTTATGAACTCGGTTTTATGCAAAGCGAAATTCATCATTTAGACCAAAAATCCTCAAATGTAGGCGGTTTGACAGGCACGTTTTTAATGGGAACTGTTGCGGGATTAGTGATTTCTCCTTGCGTAGGACCCATTGTTTTTGCCTTACTTTTACAAGTCGCTGACAACATCGCTGATAAGGCTGCATCCCTTGCATTGCTAAGTCAAACACTCACATTCATTGATAAATTTACCATTTCATTGCAAGGTAGTTTCATGATGGCAGGGTTTGGTTTAGGCGTTGGATTGCCATTCTTTTTAGTTAGCGTTGTGAAATTCAAAAAACTGCCGCGTGCGGGTTATTGGATGAACAAAATTAAATACGCCTTTGGCTTTCTGATTTTGTATTTCGCTTACAGTTATTTGAACAAAGCAATGGGCGTATTTGGCGTTGATTCAGATACCACATTGGTTTTAGCTTTAGGGGTAATGAGCTTATGGATTGCGGTGGTGCATTGCAATGTATTGAGTTTAATGCCGCATGACGCACAACCTAATCATAAATTCAGACATTTTATGGGTGTGATTACATTGCTAATTGGTGCTTGGTTAATTGTGAATAGCTTTGGACATTTACCGATTTTGAAAGCTGAAAACAAATCGAAATCGGACTGCGCCATTGAATCAGTCAGTGCAGAAGAGGTGATTGAAACAGAAGCAGGTATTTCATGGTATCGCAGCTTTGATGCTGCTCAAAAAATCGCACAACAAACAGGCAAATCCATTTTTATCGATTTTTACGCAAGCTGGTGTGCAAATTGTGTGGAATTTAAGAAATCTACTGCAACGAACGCTGCATTAAACGAAGCTTTACGCACTAAAGCGATTGCCGTGAAACTGGTCGATAAAGAATCCGAATTTGAAAAATTTCGTGAAAATCCAGCTCATCGTCAGTTAAAAATTGGCTTACCCTATTTTGCGATTATAAAAGCAGACGGCAGTGTTTTATGGTCAGGTACAGATTATCAAGCAACTGACAAAATGATTTCCGTTCTAAATCAAAACAATTTTTAATCTTAAGCAGGTTAATTCTCCGCCACAAGTGGCTGGACGGGTTATTTTTAACTAAATATTTTTTATCAATTACGATTATCTTAGTTGGCAACAATCTCATTTAAAAATAAGGTCTCATAAATATGACAAACACTACCACAGGTACAAATGGCAACGATTCTTGGAACTTAACTGGGTATTATTCTGGAATATTGGATGGATTGGGGGGCGTTGATACGCTTGGACTTGGTACGCTAAAAAGATCTGGTTTTACACTTGCTCAAAACGTGGATGGTAGTATAACCATCGATACTGTATCTGGGGCAAGTGGAACACCTAGTAGCCATATCGTTTTAAAAAATATAGAAATACTCAAATACGATTCGGGAAGATCTTCTATTGATTTAACGACCTATTTCCCAGCTGTTAACCATACTAATTCTCCACCAACAGGAATAGTTTCAATTGCTGGTACAAACAGCCAAGGACAAACCTTAACCGCTTCAAATACACTCGCTGATGCCGATGGTTTAGGAACAATTAGCTACCAATGGTTGAGTGGAGGTAATGTTATTTCTGGTGCTACGCAACCCATTTATATTTTAACAGCCAGTGATGTTGGGAAGTCGATTACTGTGAAAGCCAGTTACACCGATTTACAAGGTACTGCTGAAAGTGTAACCAGTGGTGCAACCGCATTAGTTACTGCTCCTACATCAACTTATACTATTACGCCAGTTACCACGTCTGTGAACGAAGGTGGGACAGCCACATTCAATGTTGCAACTACAAACGTTCCAGCTGGAACGATAGCTTATACGTTAACGGGTACAGCGACGAATGGCGCAGATTATATCAGTCCTGGATTGTTGACTATTGGCACAAATGGAACGGGGTCATTAGCAATTACTACCATCCCTATATGTCAGCATAGTTGTCGCTTCCTTTAGGAAGCGTTATGAGCAAAAAATTTAGTACCGAATTTAAAGAGCAAGCAGTTAAAAAAGTTTTACAACGAAAAGAAAA
>CAILJB010000032.1 GCA_903834465.1 uncultured Pseudomonadota bacterium
ACTAACATATTCAAGACTTCACTATTACCGCTTGGTTTTCGCTGATATAGATTTGAAGTCTCTACTAACTGGTAGCGATATTAGCACAAATACGAAGAATATCGCCACTGTAAAGGCGGTCGAATTGAGCCGCTTACATCCCCGTCCTGAACGGCGGGGTTTTTCGCTCGTTTTGATAAATTCGATAATACCTATCACGAAACAATTACCTTCGGAAACCTATCCATTTTGCGTAACACTGGAAACGCAAAAATACACATCACCGTCACGCCAATCGTCACACAGCCTCCAACTACCACCGCTGGAACGATACCCCACAATGCAGCCGTAATGCCCGATTCAAATTCACCCAATTCATTCGATGCGCCAATAAACACCGAATTCACCGCACTCACCCGACCACGAATATCGTCCGGTGTTTCTAATTGCACCAGAATATGTCGAATATAAACACTCACCATATCGCCCATACCGACGAAAAACAAAGCCGCTAACGAAATATAAAATTGTTCTGACACCCCAAACAACATCGTCGCGCCACCAAAAAGTAAAACCCCTACAAACATCCACGCGCCAACACGGCGAGTAATCGGGAAAAAACTCAACACAATTGCCGTAATCGTCGCGCCAAGAGCTGGTGCGCCGCGTAATAATCCCAAACCAACCGAATCAACGTGCAATACATCGCTCGCATAAGCCGGTAATAATGCCGTCGCGCCACCGAATAATACGGCTAATAAATCCAGCGTCAATGCACCAAAAATAATCGGGCGTGAACGCACAAAACGTAGCCCTTCCAATACGCCATGCCACGAAATGGGGGTGCGTTTATTTGGCGTTAAATTCACGCGAATCGGCAACATCAACAATACGGCAAATGATAATAAAACGGTGACGACGCTATAAACCGTCTCCGTTCCGAATAAATATAACGCGCCGCCCAACGGTGGCGCGGCGATGACCGCGATATGAAATAACGACGAATTTAACGCCACCGCGTTGGCTAAACTTTCACTCGGCACTAAATTTACCAAAATCGCCTGACTCGCGGGCATCATAAACGCCCGCGCCGTACCGAATAACGCCATTACGCCAAATACTGGCAATGCCGATGATAAACCGTGGCGTGCAAAAAATAGCAGTAATAATCCACAAACCAATTCCACAAAAAAACAACTCAATACAATCCAACGTCGATTCCATTGGTCAGCAAAATGCCCCGCAATCAATATCAATAACGCAAACGGAAGAAATTGCGCCAAACCAATCAATCCTAAATCCAATGCGCTACCCGTTTGCTGATAAATTTGCCAGCCAACGGCAACGCCTTGAATCTGCACTGCAACTGTAGCCAAAAAACGCGCGGTCACGAAAAGAGTAAAATTTTTATGTCGTAGGGCGGATAACGAAGTCATTGTTTTTAAATTGGTTGTTTTAAGCGGTAACGTTTAAATTTTTTAAAATTGCCAAAGTCGGTGCAGCTTGATTCATGGTGTAAAAATGCAAACTCGGTGCGCCACCGTCTAGTAATTGCTGACACAAACGACTAACCACTTCCAAACCAAACGCTTGCACTGCTTCGCGGTCATCACCAAAACTTTCAAATTGTTTGCGTAACCAGCGTGGAATATCTGCGCCACACATTTCAGAAAAACGAAATAATTGCGAATATTGCGTAATCGGCATAATACCTGGCACGATGGGAACAGTAATGCCGTTTTTTTCGCAGCGGTCAACAAAATGAAAATACGCTTCGGCATTGTAAAAATATTGCGTGATGACAGAATTTGCCCCCGCATCGACTTTACGTTTGAAATTTTTAAAATCGTCGTTGCCATTGGCGGCTTGTGGATGCACTTCCGGATACGCGGCAACATGAATTTCAAAGTGTTCGCCTGTTTCTTGACGAATAAATTCGACCAATTCGTTCGCATGACGAAATTCGCCCGCCGACATTGTGCCTGATGGTAAATCACCGCGTAAGGCGACAATTTTAGAAATGCCATGTTCTCGGTAATCGTTGAGAATTGACGAAATATTTTCTTTCGTCGATGCAACGCAAGATAAATGCGGGGCAGCCGCAATGCCACGATTTTGAATATCGATAACCGTTTCAAACGTTTTATCGCGCGTCGAACCGCCTGCGCCAAACGTGACAGAGAAAAATTCAGGATTTAATTGCGCCAATTGTTTTTCCACGTTCTGTAGACTAACAGCACCTTCGGGCGTTTTGGGCGGATAAAATTCAAAGCTAAATTGTAGATTGGGTTGTATTGACATAAATTTTTATTGATTCAAGTAAAAGTGAAAGGCGCGACTTTAGCATTAAAACTAAATTTCAAACAAAATATCCAAGGCTTCTGAAAGCGTTGACACAGCGTGAATTTCTAAACCGGCAATAGCTTTTTTAGGTGCATTGGCTTTGGGAATAACCGCTTTTTTGAAACCATGTTTTGCCGCGTCATTTAAACGTGCATGACCATTCGCAACGGGACGAATCTCACCGTTCAAGCCCAATTCACCAAAGAAAAACGCTTCTTGCGAAACGACTTTATCACGCAAACTCGATACGATGCTGGCAACAATCGCTAAATCGGAACTGGTTTCCGTGACTTTAATACCGCCAACGACATTCGCGTAAATTTCATCACTTGCCGTCGAAATGCCACCGTGACGCGATAAAACCGCTAATAACATCGCTAAACGATTTTGATCTAAACCAACCGCTAAACGGCGTGGATTTCCGTATTGACAATCGGTAACGAGAGCTTGAATTTCAACAAGTAACGGGCGTGTCCCTTCCCAAAGTACCGTCACTACACTGCCCGAAGAGGGTTTTTCGGCGCGATTTAAAAACATCGCCGATGGATTTTTTACTTCTTTTAAACCCGAATTATCCATTGCAAAAAAACCAAGTTCGCCAACACTGCCAAAACGATTTTTATCGGCGCGTAAAACGCGATAACGCGCATCATCGGTTGACGCGAGCATCACTTGCGTATCGACAATGTGACTGAGTGTCATCGGCCCTGCGAGAGAATGATCTTTTGTAACGTGACCCACCATAAAAATCGACACATTATGCTGCTTGGCATATTGCGTTAAATAACTCGCCGATTCACGCACTTGAGACACTGAACCCGCTGCCGAATCCGATGTTTGCGTATGCATCACTTGAATCGAATCAATCACCAGAATTTGCGGTTGAATTTTATCCAACACATCGCAAATGCGTTGCACCGATGTTTCGGCAAGCATCAAAATATTTTCAGCGGGCAATTTTAAACGGTTGGCGCGTTCGGCGATTTGTTGCAACGATTCTTCGCCTGAAACGTATAAAACAGAAATGGCTCGCGCCGCAATATTGGCAATGGCTTGAAGTAACAAAGTGCTTTTTCCTGCCCCCGGTGCGCCACCAATTAACACCACACTGCCGCGCACAATGCCGCCGCCCAGCACGCGATCAAATTCAGAAATGCCGCTGGAAATGCGTTCAGCTTCGGATAAATTTACGTCTGATAAACGTTTCACTTCCGAACGATTGCCGGCATAACCATTGGAACTGGGACGTTTTTCATTTGCAGGAGCTAAACGAATTTCTTTAATTGTGTTCCATTCGCCGCAACTGGCACATTGACCATTCCAACGCGGGTAATCTGCACCACATTGCTCACAGACAAAAGCGGTTTTGTTTTTTTTACTCATTGACACTCGTTAATACGCTAATACACTCTATTTTTAACAAGAGTTTAGCTAAGATATGCGATAAAATACATTATCATTTTTATTAAATTCTCTTTTCAGTACAGACGTTGGAGTTATTCATGCACATCATTTTGTTAGGCAGTCCGGGTTCGGGTAAAGGCACACAGGCGCAGTTTATTACCGAGAAGTACGCCATTCCCCAAATTTCGACTGGCGATATGTTACGCGCTGCCGTTCGAGCCGGTACGCCGTTAGGTATTGAAGCTAAACAAGTGATGGACGCAGGTGGTTTGGTGTCAGACGACATTATTTTAGGTTTGATTAAAGACCGAATTGCCCATGATGATTGTGCGAAAGGTTTTTTACTCGATGGTTTTCCGCGTACGATTGTGCAGGCAGAAGGCTTGAAAAATATGGGCGTTAGGATTGATACCGTCATTGAAATCGATGTGCCAGATGAAAATATCGTAACTCGTATGGCGGGACGCAGAGTGCATTTGCCTTCTGGTCGTAGTTATCACACACAATTTAATCCACCTAAAAATGAAGGACTGGATAACGAAACAGGCGAAGCCTTGATTCAACGTGATGATGATAAAGAAGAAACGGTGCGTAAACGTTTAGCCGTTTATCATGAACAAACAAAACCACTCGTTACTTATTACTCCGCGCCTGAACAAGGTGTGAAATTCCATTCCATTGCCGGTGTGGGCAGTGTTGACGAAATCACCGCGAAAATTTTCGCCGTTTTAGGATAAAAGACATGGTAGGCAAAACGTTATACGACAAACTTTGGGAAGACCACGTTGTTCATACAGAAGACGATGGCTCGTGTTTAATTTATATCGACAGACATTTGGTTCACGAAGTTACTTCGCCACAAGCCTTTGATGGCTTGCGTTTGGCGGGAAGAAAACCGTGGAATGTGACGCGAAATTTAGCGGTTGCTGACCATAACGTGCCAACCAATCATCGTGACCGTGGCATTGCTGACCCTGTTTCGCGCTTGCAAGTGGAAACGCTCGATAAAAATTGCGCCGAATTTGGCATTACTGAATTTGGCATGAGCGATATTCGTCAAGGGATTGTGCATGTGATTGGCCCTGAACAAGGTGCAACGTTACCAGGTATGACAGTCGTTTGCGGTGATTCGCATACTTCGACACATGGCGCATCTGGTGCATTAGCGTTTGGTATTGGCACATCCGAAGTTGAACACACCTTAGCCACACAATGTTTAGTTCAGAAAAAAGCCAAAAATTTATTGATTTCAGTGAATGGCGAAGTCCGTGCAGGCGTAACCGCAAAAGACATCGTTTTAGCTATCATCGGTGAAATCGGCACAGCAGGCGGCACAGGTTATACGATTGAATTCGGTGGCTCTGCGATTCGGGCGTTATCGATGGAAGGTCGCATGACGGTTTGCAACATGGCAATCGAAGCAGGCGCACGCGCAGGTTTAGTGGCTGTCGATGAGGTAACAATTGATTATTACCGCAATTGTCCACTTTCACCCAAAGGCGACGATTGGTTTATGGCTGAACGTGTTTGGCAGAATCTGCATTCGGATAAAGATGCCGTTTTCGACAAAGTCATTAACATCGATGCCACAAAAATCAAACCGCAAGTGACGTGGGGAACATCGCCCGAATTAGTCGTTGCTGTGGATGCGGTTGTACCAAATCCAGCCGATGAAACGGATGTAGTCAAAGCGCAAAGTATGCAACGCGCGTTAGATTACATGGGCTTGCAAGCGGGTCAAAAAATCACTGACATTCAAATTGATAAAGTGTTTATTGGTTCTTGCACGAATTCGCGCATTGAAGATTTACGCGCGGCGGCGATTGTCGTCGAAGGCAAAAAAGTTGCCGCCAACGTCAAACAAGCGTTAATTGTTCCTGGTTCAGGTTTAATCAAACAACAAGCCGAAAGCGAAGGCTTAGACAAAATTTTCATCGAAGCGGGTTTTGAATGGCGCGACGCAGGTTGTTCAATGTGTTTGGCGATGAATGCTGACCGTTTGGAAGAAGGTGAACGTTGTGCGTCAACGTCAAATCGTAATTTTGAAGGAAGACAAGGTTATGGCGGACGTACGCATTTAGTGAGTCCAGCAATGGCGGCGGCAGCTGGGATTGCGGGGCGGTTTGTTGATGTTAGCTCATGGACAGGAGAATAAGAGAATGAAAGCCTTTACAACTTTAACTTCAATCGTCGCGCCCCTAGACCGTGCAAACGTCGATACTGACGCGATTATTCCTAAACAATTTTTAAAATCGATTCGCCGCACAGGTTTTGGCGTTTATTTATTCGATGAATGGCGATATTTAGACCAAGGGCAACCCGATATGGATTGCACCAATCGTCCGATTAACAAAGATTTCGTGCTAAACAAACCACAATACAAAAACGCACAAATTCTATTGACCCGCGAAAACTTCGGTTGTGGTTCGTCACGCGAACACGCACCTTGGGCGTTAGAAGATTACGGTTTTCGGGCGATTATCGCGCCGAGTTTTGCCGATATTTTCTACAATAACTGTTTCAAAAATGGCTTATTGCCGATTGCCTTAGACGCTGAAATTGTTGACGGTTTGTTCAAAGAATTAACCGATGATTATGCGCTGACGATTGATTTAGCCGCACAAACCATCAGCACACCAAGCGGCAAAACTATTGCGTTCAATGTAGATGAAAATTGTAAATTCCGTTTGCTTAATGGTTTGGATGATATTGGTTTGACTTTGCAACACGCCGATAAAATTCACGCTTATGAAACCGAACGCGCCAAACGTGCGCCGTGGTTGTTTAGAGAAATTTCAATTTAAAAAATTAAGAAAAAGGTTTTAGTTACATGACAAAAAAAATTGCAGTTTTAGCGGGTGACGGAATCGGGACAGAAATCGTTGCCGAAGCAATCAAAGTTTTAGAATTTTTAAATGCCGACATGGCATTGGGTTTTGAGTTTGAAAATGGCTTAATCGGTGGCGCGGCGTATGACGTTCACGGCACACCGTTTCCACAACAAACTATCGATTTAGTGACACCAGCTGATGCGATTTTATTAGGTGCAGTCGGTGGTTATAAATGGGAATCGCTCGATATTTCTGTACGTCCTGAAAAAGGTTTGCTCGGTTTGCGTTCGACGTTAAATTTATTTTCAAATTTGCGTCCTGCGATTTTATACCCACAACTTGCGGCGGCTTCGACCTTAAAACCTGAAATCGTTTCAGGTTTAGATTTAATGATTGTGCGCGAACTCACAGGCGGCATTTATTTCGGTCAACCGCGCGGTGTTCGTGTTTTAGAAAACGGTGAACGTCAAGGCTTCAACACCGCAACCTACACTGAATCTGAAATCCGCCGCATTGCTCATTCTGCATTCAAAATCGCGCAAAAACGTAATAAAAAATTATGCTCCGTCGATAAAGCCAACGTGTTGGAATGCACCGAATTCTGGCGTGAAATCGTTACCGAAGTGGGTAAAGAATATCCTGATGTCGCGCTTTCTCACATGTACGTTGATAACGCGGCAATGCAACTCGTTCGTGCTCCAAAACAATTTGATGTGATTTTAACCAGCAATTTGTTCGGCGACGTGTTATCAGATTGTGCGTCAATGCTCACAGGTTCAATTGGTATGTTGCCATCAGCTTCATTAAATGAAACGGGGAAAGGCATGTATGAACCGATTCACGGCTCTGCGCCTGATATTGCAGGCAAAAACATTGCGAATCCATTAGCCACAATTTTGTCAGCGGCAATGATGTTGCGTTATACCTTCAATAATGAAGTGGCAGCGGCACGCATTGAACAAGCTGTGAATGACGCGCTCGATGCGAACGTTCGTACCGTAGATATTTATTCAGAAGGCATGACCAAAGTGAGTTGCTCAGAAATGGGTGATGCGGTGGTGACTGCTTTGAAAAATCGGAGTTAAAAATGACTAAAACGTATAACGTCGCCGTCGTTGGCGCAACGGGCGCAGTCGGCGAAACCATGCTCGAAATTTTAGCTGAACGCAATTTTCCCGTCGGTGAAGTTTATGCCTTAGCGAGCGCAAATTCAGCGGGCAAACGTGTTGAATTCAAAGGCGGCACGTTGGTTGTGCAAGATTTGGCAACGTTCGATTTTTCAAAAGTGCAAATTGGTTTGTTTTCACCAGGTGCATCGGTTTCAGAAATTTACGCGCCTATCGCGGCGGCAGCAGGTTGTGTGGTGATTGATAACACCTCGCAATTTCGCTATGTCGATGACATTCCGTTGGTTGTTCCTGAAGTGAATCCACAAGCGATTGCTGATTATAAAAATCACGGCATTATCGCGAATCCAAATTGCTCGACCATTCAAATGCTCGTGGCGTTAAAACCGATTCATGACGCAGTTGGTATTACGCGCATCAACGTCGCGACGTATCAAGCGGTTTCAGGGACAGGCAAAGAAGCGATTGAAGAATTAGGGCAACAAACCGCAGGCATTTTTAATTCTAAAAAAGTCGAACCAAGCGTTTATCCACACCAAATTGCGTTCAACGTCTTGCCACAAATCGACGTGTTTATGGACAACGGCTACACCAAAGAAGAAATGAAAATGGTGTGGGAAACGCAAAAAATTATGGGTGATAAAAACATTTTAGTGAATGCCACGGCGGTTCGTGTGCCTGTTTTTTACGGACATTCCGAAGCTGTACACATTGAAACGCGCGATAAAATTACCGCTGATGAAGTGCGTAAATTGTTAGCAAAAGCACCAGGTGTAACGGTTATTGATGAACGTGAAACTGGTGGGTATGCAACCGCTGTGACACATTCGGCGGGTCAAGATGCAACGTTTGTGAGCCGTATTCGTGAAGATATTTCGCATCCACGCGGCATTGATTTGTGGGTAGTTTCGGACAACATTCGCAAAGGCGCAGCATTAAACAGTATTCAAATTGCCGAAGTGTTAATCCGCGATTTCCTCTAATTTCATTCGGCGTACAAATCTCGGTTTGTGCGCCACTTCATTATTCGTTTAGAAAATGCCTCTCCTCATTCTAATTTTCTCGCTTTGGTTAGCAGGTTTTTCGACCAACGTTTTTGCCACCGACATTACGGTTTCATTAGACCGTAGTCCTGTCAGCGTCGATGAATCGTTTCAAATTCTCTTTACTGTTTCGGAATCGCCCGACGGTGAACCTGATTTCAGCCCGCTTGAACAAGATTTTACGATTCAAAGTCAAAGCCAAAACAGTCGAATGGAATGGGTTAATGGCAAATCAAATCGCATCATTCAATGGATTGTGACCGTGATGGCAAATGATTCGGGGAATTTGATTATTCCTGTAATTAAGTTTGGTAGCGATTCCAGTCCTGCGTTAAAAATTGTGGTATCGCCGAGTTCTGCAAATAAATCGACGCAAAATGATGAAGATTTATTTTTAGAAGTTAGCGCGAATACGGAAAAACCGTTTATTCAATCGCAAGTTTTGTATACGGTAAAACTGTATCGGCGCGTTGATTTTGCCAAAGCGAATTTGAGTGAACCAGAATTGCCCGATGCAGTAATTGAAAAATTGGCAGATGATACAAATTACACCACGCAAGTGAGTGGCGTAACGTATGTGGTGATTGAACGAAAATATGCGATTTTTCCACAAAAAAGCGGCGTGACAACAATCAAACCGTTGGTTTTGACCGCCGACATTGTCGCGCGTGGTCGGCAAAATAATTCCTTTTTTAACTCTCAAATTACACAACGTCGCATCGTGAAATCGAATCCGATAACGTTAAATGTGCAACCGATTCCTGTAACATTCACGGATTCGCATTGGCTTACGGCAGAAAGTCTCGAATTAACGCAAACTTGGTCGGGTGATACATCGCAAATGAAAGTCGGCGAACCGTTGACACGCACAGTGAAATTGGTGGCTCATGGTTCGACAGTTGGACAATTACCAGAATTAAATGGTTCAAAAATCGACCCGCAACTTAAAGCCTATAACGACCAACCTGTTTTGCACGAGGACAAAACGTCAGCCGGAATTGTGGCAAGTCATGAAGAAAAAATCGCTTTTATTCCAGCCAAAGCAGGCAACTATACACTTCCTGCGATTCAAATTTCATGGTTTAACACGCAAACACAAAAAATTGAAATGGCAATGTTGCCTGAAATGAATTTAACGGTTATAGCTGCTGAAAATACACCACAAGTCCAAACAACACCTACTGTCGTTGAAAATAAACAAATCCCTCCTGCTCCCCTTTTAGAAGAACGTAGACAAGACAGTCCCGTTATTGAAAATGAACAGACCTATTTACTTTGGAAATTCATAGCTATTTTTTCAACGTTAGGTTGGTTTATCACATTAGGTTTTTTGTTTTTCAAACATAAAACAGCATCCAAAAAAATCAGTGAACCTGTAGAAAGTCCTGCTGAAATTTCGTTAAAAGCCTGCGTAAGACAACTCAAAAAGGCTTGTATGACAGACGATGTACACGATGCAAAAACGGCGTTGCTAAAATGGGGAAAATTACAATTTAATGAAATCAGTTTAGGCGCAATTGCGTCACATTGTGAGGCACGTTTGCGTGATGAAATTTTACAACTCAACACAACGCTTTATGCGAAAGATGCACAACCTTGGCAAGGTAAAGAATTGTTTAAAGCCTTTAGTGAAAATAATGCCCGCGCAAAATTAACAACGCGAACAAAAACCGACGCATTGCAACCGTTGTATCGCCTGTGATGTTTTTACCCAAAGATTTTATCGAAACCGCAGAAGGTTTGCTTTTTGCTGTGGTTGTCGCAGGTTTGGAAGCGGGGAAAATCCGTTGCTTTTTGCGTTATGTTCGCGGTGAAAATGGACGTTGGCGTAAAGTTCAAACCGATGAAGCGAATGCTTTACTCGCACAATATTATCCTGATTATTGTTTTCATTCGCCTGAATTAGATGCGTTTTTACACGCCGTTTCAGTTGAAAAAATCATAAAACATCATCATCCACAACGTCGATTAACTCAAATATTAGAACGTTCACCAAATGATGATATTGAAAACGATTGTGTAAATTTATGTCTGTTATTTAAGCAAAATGGCATTGATTTAAATCAGTTTGGCGTGACGGGTTCATTACTTATCGGGCAACAAAAAGCATCATCTGACATTGATTTAGTTTGCTACGACACAACTGTGTTTCATCAATGTCGTGCTGTGTTGCGTGATTTGATTGAGCAAAACAAATTGTCCAATTTGAAGCACGACGACTGGATTGAAAGTTATGAACGACGAGATTGTGATTTAAATTTGGAAAATTATATTTGGCACGAACAGCGCAAAGCAAATAAAGCATTGATTAACGGTCGAAAATTCGATTTAAGTTTGATTGTACCGAGCCAGGCGGATGCCGTAATTTATCAAAAATGTGGTACGACAACATTATGCACAATGGTAACAGATGACACGCTCGCTTTTAGTTACCCAGCCGAATTCAAACTCTCACATTCAACAATTCAAAGTGTCGTTTGTTTTACCGCTACTTATACCGGACAAGCAATTGCTGGCGAAACAATCGAAATTTCGGGGCAACTCGAACAAGACGCTAAAGGTAATCAACGTCTTGTTGTCGGTTCAACACGCGAAGCTCGCGGCGAATATATTAAAGTCATTCGATGATATTTTAGGCGGTTGTGTCAATTGATTCGCCACACGATGTCCCTACATTAGCGGAGCTTGAGATTGCGTCACCTACAACAGTGACTGCACTAGCCGCATTAGCCTCAAGATCTGCTGTACCTATATTAAGATTAGTCGGTTGAGGATTATTCATTGTGAAAAGCATTTGAGAAATTGTTGGCATTGCCGCAGATACGTTCATTGCTATATCCTCTATTTAGATGGTGATAATTTTGGTATGTCAAACACTACAGGTTTAGGTGATTCAATCTGTGAACTAAATTTATTGTGCATCCCTACGATTGCGGTCGGCGGATAAGTGTAAAACGCATTTGTTGTGGCATCAACAAACAACCCTACTCCACAACTTAACGTATCCACGATAAAATAATAACTGCTAAAACTTGGCTCGAGGTGTGTTACACCACGCTGTGAATCATTTTCACAACTCACCGTCATAGTATTGCCATCACGATGAACAACCGTTGAGGTACTTCCGCCCGTCGTTTGCCACTCGCCTTCTTCATTAGTAATATTACACAACGTTTTTTCTGGTTTCGCATCATTCATTGTTGAGACGGTAAGATTTTGTGTCGAACCTTCCATCAGCGTTGCACAACCCGAAAGTAATGTGATTGTTGCCGCAATTGTCATTTTCCCTAACATTCTAAACCTCTTTTTTATTTTTTAGATAGTTGTCAGTCTAGCCAAAATCAATGCGATTTTCGCATGAAAAATCAGGACAGCTATTTAAACTGTCCTGATTTAATCGCGTGATTATTTGGCTGTTGCCGCTTTTTCATGCGTTGCCGCTGTTTTTGCATGTTCTTTACTGAGTGCTTCGTGATGACTTGCTAAGGCTTCATGATGCTTATGTAACTTATGATTGCCTGCTTTTTTATATTCTGCTGCAATCGATTTATGGTGCTTTGCCATAGCTTTGTGATGTTCTGCATGTTGTTTATGCAGTTCTGCCGCTTGCTGGTGTTCAGGAGCAGATGTGGCGGGGGCTGAGATATTTGCGGGATGCTCTGGAGCAGGTGCAACCTCCGCCAATAAAGGTGCAGAAACACCGGTTAATAAAGCAACTAAAGCCAAACTACGATAAATATTTTTGTTCATAATCATTCTCTCTTAGTGATAATTACTGAAAGTGCGAATCCGATTTTGAAACGCAACACTAACGACGGATTAGCACACTCGCATCATACCGCCAGAAAACGCTTCGAATCAAGTCTAGCATCTTTCAATGTCACCGGTACTTTTATTCAAAACTTGCGAAGCAATCACACACTTAATCTGTTCTTTTATTTCGCTTAATAACAATTGCCGTTTTTTATGTTCAGAACGTTTTTTACTTTCTATCATTTCTACAGGTTTGTGATAAACAGGTTCTGTAAATTCAAAAAGTCGTTTGTCAATTTTACGCGCCCCTAATTCAAGCCAAAAGCTATCGTAATCCGCAAATATTTCTTCATTGTAACGCCAATGTTTAAAAATATGAGCCTCATTGCTGACGGCATGTATGACGTTAATTCCTAATGCGTCACCAAACGTCATCAATGCTTCAAATAAAATTTTTTTAGGAAATAGACCGTAACACGATTTCGTCGCCTCTTTGATTAAATTGTAGTCTTCATGTTTAGAGCCTTGTAAACCACCGATTAAAATAGCGACACCGTGAGCGGTTTCATAAAAACAAAAACTAATCGTGCATAAACTATTTTCACCCACGTTTAATTGCAAATAAAGTTCCCCTTCTTTCTCAAGAATTAGATTTTGCCTCAGAATAATTTTGTATTCGTTGTCGTTTTTTCCAATAAAACTGACTAATTCAAATGATTTTAGACTTAAAAGTAACTGCTGAAGTGCAGGCGAAAATACTTTTCTCTGAAATAAATAATGAGATGTCAGTATTTGCAACCGTTCTTTTAAGGAGCTGTAACTAAAGATGTAAGGGCGGTGTAATTTTGTTGCAAGACGTGGAGTTTCATAAAGAAATTCTTTATATTCTAGCAAGTTATCTAAAAAATAAAGCCACTTTAAAGTATAAGGAAACGTTAATAAGCCTCTGAGAAAAAATTTAAACCGGTTTTTAGGTTTATCAAAATCGGGGCGTTTTGAAAATGTTCCTGTTGCTAATCGAATAAAAAGAAAAAATGCGTTTATCATTAAGCGATAATTGTTTGTCGTGTGAAGGATTGAGGAAAGTGAGGCATTATAAATCATCTAGGTGATGAATTACCGATGATTACGCCGTTTTGTGTGACATAAAATTCACTTGCCATCCATAAGTTGCCAACCGCAGCAAGTTTATCGTTTAAATAAATTAACGGTATTATTTCACGTTGCCACGGCGGAATACCAACTTCTTGAAATAATTTTTTTAAATCATGATGCCCTGCTCGATTCGGTAAGGCTATTTTTTCGCCCCCTTGACGCATTCTCACGGTAATTTTTGCGTTATGCCAAAACTCGCGCGAGATGCCACAATCCGACAGAACAACGGTTAAAGTTTGCTGATTAGAAAGCGTCAACGTCGTGTTTTCTGGCATCCAATAACAGGTTTCAAAACCTGTTAATGCGTGCGTCATCGCATACAATTTAGTGCGATAACGACGAATAGTCACACTCTGCCCTGCTAACATTGGCGAGCTGTCTGTTCTTGCCGCAATAACGTCATCTAAAATTCGTTGCACAAAATCTTGCGATGGCATTTTTAAATCTAAATTTTCAAACCATTGTCGCAAAATCAAGCGTTGTTCAATTAGTGAATAGGTTAATAATTTTGAAATATTTATCGTTTCATCGTCTGTATTAAAAACCGTTTCAAATTCAGTTTTCACGATTTTGTGTTGCAATATTTGAGCTTCGGCACAATGTTTCGCCGCACGCGCCACGGTTTTATCCAACGATGACCAGCGTTGTTTTAAATGGGGAATAATTTCTTGCCGCAAAAAATTTCGATCATAAACGCTACTTTGATTACTGGGGTCTTCAATCCATTGCAATCGATTTTGTATGGCGTAATCGTTAATCATTTCTTTACTGATATTGAGCAGTGGACGTAACAGCCAACCTTTTCCAAATTGCATTTTCTCTGGCATTCCCGCCAAACCTTTCAAACCACTGCCCCGAAAAAGTTGCAATAACACCGTTTCTAATTGGTCTTCACGATGTTGAGCAATCAGTAAAACATCATTTGCAGCAATTAACTGTTCAAAGGCGTTATAGCGTACATTACGCGCCGCCTCTTCAGGACTTTCACCTTGCGTTGCAACGGCATCAACGTGTTTTATTAAAAAATCAACGCCTAATATTTCTGAAATCTGCTGACAATGAATTGCCCAATCGTCGGCTTCTTTTTGTAAACCGTGATGAATATAAACCGCTGTTATTTTCTTTTTAAATTCAGGAATCGCCGCGCAAGCGTGCAATAAAACGTGTGAATCCACACCACCGCTATAACCGATATAAATACGATTACGTTCTGAAAAAGGGGCTAATGCTGCCGAGATTTCATCTTGAACCATAAACCTTGAAACTTTCACTTATGACTTACCTTGAGATTTGTGGAATGCAAACCGATAATAGCGTTTTTCAACGCCTTAGAAAAATGGAGATGTTATGCGTCGCAAAGTCCATGTGTGGTTTTTTAGTCTATTTTTATTAAGTTTATTTAGTTCAGTGACATGGGCGCAATTGCCTGACTTTACCGAAATGGTAAAAGCAAATGGCGGCGCGGTGGTCAACATCAGTACCATGCAAAAAACACCTGTCGGAGCAGAAAATGGTGCGGAAATACCACAATTTCCAGAAGGTACATTGCCGCCCGAATTAGAAGAATTATTTCGTCGCTTTAATGAGCAAGGGGGCGGTGGTGGTTACGCGCCCAAAGAAACACGCTCGTTAGGCTCCGGCTTTATTATCTCAGCCGACGGTTATGTATTGACCAATCACCACGTTGTCAAAGACGCATCTGAGATTGTGGTAAAACTTTCTGACCGACGTGAATTAGTGGCTAAATTGATTGGTTCAGATGCACGAACCGATGTCGCTGTTTTAAAAATTGAAGCCCGTGATTTACCTGTTGTGACAATCGGTTCACCGGAAAAATTACAAGTCGGCGAATGGGTGCTTGCCATTGGTTCACCTTTTGGTTTTGACCAATCTGTGACCGCAGGGATTGTGAGTGCAAAAGGACGTAGTTTGCCAGGTGGAAATTATGTGCCATTTATTCAAACGGATGTCGCCATTAACCCAGGAAATTCTGGTGGTCCGTTATTTAGTATGGATGGCAAAGTGGTCGGTATTAACTCTCAAATTTACAGCCGCACGGGTGGATTTATGGGTTTATCATTTGCGATTCCGATGGATGTAGTCATGAACATCGTCGAACAAATTAAAGCGAAAGGTAAAGCCTCTCACGGCTGGTTAGGCGTACAAATTCAAGATGTTACCCGTGAATTAGCCGAATCGTTTGGTATGAAAAAACCACAAGGTGCGTTAGTTGCAAAAGTAATTGCTGGTGGCCCCGCTGAACAAGCGGGCGTGCAAATTGGTGACATTATTACCGAATTTAATGGTCAGCTAATCGACCATTCGGCAGATTTGCCGCCAATGGTAGGTATTACGCCTATTAACAATTCTGCGACGTTAAAAATTATTCGCCAAGGTGAATCGCGCACGTTGCATTTCAATGTTGGTTTATTGCCTGACGAAGAAGACAAATTAGCCGCTGCGAAAAACAGTCAAAATAAATCCCCTGAAAATCAGCTAGGTATTACGGTATCTGAACTCACGCAAGACCAACGGCAATTGTTACAAATTCCGCATAATGGCGTGTTAGTTCAAGACGTAAGCAAAGGTGCAGCGCGTGAAGCGGGTATTCAACGTGGTGATGTGATTTTACGCATTCAAAATAATATTGTGCGTGACTTGAATGATTTTGATCGCATTGTCAAAAAATTACCGACTGGTGTTTCAATTGCGGTGTTAATTCAACGTCAAGGCAATCCAGTATTTTTGGCTTTGAAATTAAAATAACATCGCATTTAATCCTTTAATTCTGTAAGAGCGGGTTTTAAAATCTGCTCTTACAAAACCTCACAAATCCCATGAATAATTCTTCTCGTTATCTTCTTACCTGTTTTATTACGTTGATAAGTTTGCCGCTATTTGCTGCAACAAAAGACAAACCAAAATTACCACCTGCCCCTGCCGTTCAAACCATTGATATTGCTTATCTTAGCCAAGATAAAGTGCCGCCAACGGAAATGTTGTCAAATCTTGATCCTTTTATTGCCAATAAAGGCAGTGAAGGTGCAGAACTTGCCATCAGTGACAACAACACAACCGGACAATTCACTCATCAAAATTTTATTCTGCACACATTTATTGTGCCATCAGATGGCAATGCCAGCGACGTTTTTAAACAAAATATCGCCTCGAAATTTCATTATGTCATTACTAATTTGAATGCAACGAACACGTTGGCAATTTCAGATTTAGCCGCAAATTTGGACACAATTTTATTGGATGCTGGCACGACCGATGATGCGTTACGCAACGCACAATGTCGCAAAAATACGCTGCATTTATTGCCCAGTCGCGCCATGAAAGCCGATGCGTTAGCACAATATTTGATGAAAAAGCGTTGGACAAAATGGTTCTTAGTCAGTGGCAATACCCCTGAAGATATTTTATTTGTGAATGCGTTGAAACGTTCCGCTAAGCGTTTTGGTATGAAAATCGTCACCGAAAAAACATGGGAACACACTTTCGATGCGCGTAAGAGCGCACAATCTGATGTGGCTGTTTTCACACAAGGTGATGACTACGACGTATTAGTGGTGGCTGATGAACAAGGTTTGTTTGGTGAATATTTAGATTATCGAACTTGGTTGCCACGACCTGTTGTGGGTACACAAGGCTTAATTGCGACAGCGTGGCATTCCACTCATGATTTGTGGGGTGCAACACAAATTCAACACCGCTTTCAAGATTTAGCAAAACGTAATATGGAAGAGCAAGATTATGGCGCGTATTTAGCCGTTCGAACCATTGGCGAAGCGGCGACACGCACAAAATCCAACGAACTTAAAACCATTCAGGCTTATTTACTCAGCCCACAATTTACGCTGCAAGGCTATAAAGGCAATCCGTTGTCATTTCGCGCATGGGATGGTCAATTGCGTCAACCTCTTTTACTGGCAGCTCCCCGTGCGTTAGTGACTGTCGCGCCCATTGAAGGATTTCTGCACCCAAAAACAGAATTAGATACGTTAGGTTATGATCAAAACGAATCGGGTTGTCATTGGTAAATAGAAAACGTAAAACGTCCACGCGCTGAAATGTGAGATTTAAGTTAAACTTCAACAATGCAAATCTTTCCAACGTAACCTTAATATTCAGGAAAACAAAATAATATGGCAACTTCTACAACCCAAACTATCACGCCGACAACTTTTCAAACGCAAACGGTTTTTCCTTTAGGGATTCAGCCTTATTCGATAAGTGTTGGGGATTTTAACAACGATGGCAATGCCGATTTAGTTGCTGTCAACATAGGTTACAATAACATTTCGGTGTTATTGGGTGATGGAAAAGGTGGTTTTGCTGCACAAACTGCATTTCCTGTCGGTGCATTACCTCACGCTGTTAGCATTGGTGATTTTAACCACGATGGCAACGCCGATTTAGTCGTTGCAAATATGGGCAATAACACCATATCGGTATTATTAGGAGATGGCAAAGGCAGTTTTGGTGCAGAAACCGCGTTTCTCGTAGGTGCATTACCTATCGCTACTTGCATTGGCGATTTCAACGGTGATGGCAATCCGGATTTAGCTATCGCCAACTGGACAGGTAATAATGTCTCTGTATTATTGGGCGATGGCAAAGGCGGCTTTAGCTCGCAAACGTTATTCCCTGTTGGTACACAGCCGCATTCTATCGTTGTTGGCGATTTCAATGGCGATGGCAAAATGGATATAGCCACCGCGAATGCAGGTAGCAACAATGTTTCAATATTATTGGGTGATGGTAAAGGCAGTTTTGCAACGCAAACCACCTTTGCAGTCGGTACTAAACCAGCCTCTATCAGTATTGGCGATTTTAATGGCGATGGCAAAACGGATTTAGTCACTGCAAATGTGGATAGCAACAACGTTTCGATATTGTTAGGTAATGGATTAGGCGGTTTTGCACCGCAAACTACCTTTGCCGTCGATCCTAATACTATAGGCTCTCTAGGTGATCAACCTGCTTCTGTTAACGTCGCAGATTTTAATGGTGATGGGAATGCCGATTTAATTACTGCAAACTGGAATACGAACAATGTTTCGGTATTACTGGGCGACGGACAGGGTAATTTTGGTACGCAAAGTGTCTATGCCGTTGGTGCGACATCTTATGCTGTTAGCAGTGGAGATTTCAATAATGATGGTAAAATTGATCTAGTCGCGTCAAATTGGGCGGGTAGCAACGTTTCTGTTTTGCTAAATTCAACAGTTATTCCTAATATTACACCTACCGGCAATGTAATCATTAGCGGAACGCCTCAACAAAACCAAACTCTCACCGCGAGTAATACCCTTGCAGATGCAAATGGATTGGGGGTAATAAGTTATCAATGGTTAGAGAATGGAGCAATCATTAGCGGTGCAACTAAATCAACTTACACGTTAACCGCTGCGGATGTAGATAAAACAATCAGCGTTCAAGCCAACTATATCGATTTACAAAAATTCGCTGAAAGCGTCACGAGTGCATCAACATCCCCTGTCATCAGCACCGAACCTACCAATGGAAACGACCTCCTTATAGGAAGCAATGGAAACGACCACATAAACGGTTTGGGTGGTAACGACACGTTAATTGGCGGTTTAGGGGCAGATACATTAACAGGTAGTTCAGGCGCGGATGTTTTTAAATTCAATAGTGCTGCTGATTCAGGCATTACGACAAAAACGCGCGATGTAATTACCGATTTCTCACACAGTCAAGGCGATAAAATTGACTTGTCCGCAATTGACGCAAATACGAAGCTCGCAGGCGACCAAGCCTTTACGTTTATCGGTAATAATAAACCGTTCAGTAGCAGCGATGCCAGCGCACAACTGCGTTTTGATAGCACCAATCATATTCTTTATGCCAGCACTAATGCCGACAGTACCCCTGAGTTTTCAATCCAACTTAATGGCGTAACGAGCCTTACTCAAGCAGATTTTATTTTGTGATTACAATGAACAAAAAAATTCTAATTCTCGCCTTACTTACTTCAATCGGCGCAACTCACGCTGAAACCGTGTTTGTAACCTTAGAAAAAGACAACGCGCTAGCTATTATGAATCCGGTTGATGGTACGTTACTTAAAACCGTTCCCGTTGGTAAACGTCCGCGCGGCATTGCACTCAGTCCGGATAATAAATGGCTTTACATCGCTACTAGCGATGACAACACGATTAAAATTTTTGACGCACAAACATTGAAAGAAACGGGGCATTTGCCTTCTGGCGAAGATCCCGAAACGTTTGCCATTAGTTCAACTGGCGACAAAATGTACGTTTCTAATGAAGACGATAGTTTGGTTACAGTCATAGATTTGGCGAAAAAGAAAGTCATTAAACAAATCAAAGTGGGCGTTGAGCCAGAAGGTATTTGCGTCAGCCCTGATAATCAATGGCTTATCAGCGCATCTGAAACTACAAATATGGTGCATTGGATTGATACCAAAACGCAGACCATTGTTGATAATACACTCGTCGATGCGCGTCCCCGTTTTGTCACGTTTACCGCTGACAGTTCACAATTATGGGTTACGTCTGAAATGGCAGGCTCACTCATGGTTTTAGATTCAAAAACGAAACAACCCATTAAAACTATCACTTTCAATATTCAAGGTGTGACCGCTGACAAAATTCAACCTGTTGGTATTGCTATTGATAAAACGCGGACTCATGCCTATGTTGCGTTAGGGACGGCAAATCGGGTCGCCGTGATTAACGCACAAACGTTTGAAGTAGAAAAATATTTGCTGGTTGGTTCACGGGTTTGGAATTTAGCGTTTTCGCCTGATGAAAAACATCTCTATACCGCCAATGGCGTGAGTAATGACGTGTCAATTATAGATTTAGAATCGCAAACGGTAACGAAATCTGTCGGCGTGGGAACGTATCCGTGGGGCGTGGCGGTGAAACCATGAGCGCGACGGCTTTAAGCGTTCAAGATTTGACCTTTTCTTACGGACAAAAAAAAGCTCTCGATAACGTTAGTTTTCAAATTTCTGCCGGCGAATGTACCTTGCTGTTGGGTGAAAATGGCGCGGGAAAAAGCACTTTGTTTTCACTCATCACCCATTTATACGACACGCACAGCGGGCATATTGAGTTGTGCGGATTTGATATTCAAAAACAATCACAGCAAGCCTTGGCGCGTTTGGGTGTGGTGTTTCAACAAACTACGCTCGATATGGATTTGAGTGTGATACAAAATTTACGTTATCACACTGCGTTGCATGGCATGAGCGGAAAATTAGCCAATCAACGTATTCAAGAAGAATTGGAACGTTTACAAATGTACGACCGGCGCAATGAAAAAGTGCGCCAACTCAACGGTGGACATAAACGGCGCGTGGAAATTGCTCGTGCGTTATTACATAAACCGTCGTTGTTATTGCTCGATGAACCGACGGTGGGTTTAGATATTCCAAGCCGTCAGGGCATTGTGGAATATGTGCATCAATTGGTTACCGATAAAAAAATTGCCGTACTGTGGGCAAGTCATTTAATGGATGAGGTTTATGCAAGCGACCATTTGATTGTGTTGCATCGTGGGCAAATTAAAGCAAATGGTCGGGTGCAGGAGGTTTTACAATTGACGCAAACCGAAAACGTAGCGGCAGCATTTGCAAATTTAACTAAATCCGCGTTCGCACATATTCATGGGTAAAATGGCGAATAGGCTTTTGCTCTTTTTGAAATTCTTCATACACATCATGTATTTCTAAAGGCGTGACGTAAGCAAAAGCACCAAAGCCTGTTTGTCTCATAAATTCATCGCTTAACGCATCGAAAAATTCAGATAACCCTGAGGAATCATTGTGATTTTCTTGTTTTGTTTGCATGGGGTCACTCCAAATCTAAAATTTTCCAAAAGTAACGAATTCTCGTTTGTTGGCAGCGATGATAGGAAAAGTTTATAAACTTGAAAAACGTTATTTTTAGATGCGCTTATCGAAAAAAAGAATATTAAATACGCCATACTCAACTTCCAAGGCGATGATTTGGCACATATACGCCCAAACTCAAACAAAAAAAGCCCCGACCGCATCGCTGCAAATCGGGGCTTTTTTATTTAAACCAAATTAAAAATCTTTAGGTTCTTTGGCTCTGCGAGACGTTGAACTCAAACGTTTTTTGTTTTTATCGTTTTTGGCTTTAAAGCTGTCATCGAACTTTGCCGGTTTTTTACCTTCGCCCCGCGAAACGCTGCTGCCATCAAGGGGCGTGATATTTAACAACTGCCCTGCAACGCGTACTTTGCGTAACTCTTGTAACAATTCTTTTGGCATGCCAGCTGGTAATTCCACAGTGCTATAATTGTCTTCAATACGAATGCGAGCAATATGTTCGCCATCAATTCCCGTTTCATTTGCAATCGCACCAACAATATTTCCCGGTTTTACGCCGTGTGCATGACCGACATCAATACGGAACGTTTCCATTTCAATATTCGACGCGCCAAAGTCACGTCTTGGGCGACGTTCACTTGATTCGCCACGACTTGGACGCTCATTTCTATCACGCGAGCCACGTCCTTCTGAACGAGAATCTCTGCGAGCCGGTCTTTCATCGCGATCACGGTCGCGTTCTGACACTTTTTTAGGCGGTGACATGAGCAACGGTTCGTCGCCTTGTACTAATTTCGCCAACGCTGCGCCAATTTCCAACGCCGTCACATTGTGTTCTTGCTGATATTGCTCAATCAATTGACTAAAGAAGCTCAATTCTGCAGCAGCCAACGTATCGGTAATATTTTGTTTGAAACGCGCAATACGTTTATTGTTGATGATTTCAGTTGAAGGCAATCCCATTTCTTCAACTTTTTGTTTGGTCGCACGTTCAATATTTGCAAGCAATTTACGTTCACGCGGTGCGATAAATAAAATAGCATCGCCAGTACGTCCTGCACGACCGGTACGACCGATACGATGCACATACGATTCGGTGTCGTAAGGAATATCGTAATTCACAACATGCGTAATACGGTCTACGTCCAAACCACGCGCCGCGACATCTGTTGCAATTAAAATGTCCAATTTACCATTTTTCAAATGGCTAATAGCTCGTTCACGCAACGTTTGCGACATATCGCCGTTAATGGCTGCCGCAGAATAACCACGCGCTTCTAATTTTTCAGCAAGTTCAATCGTTGCGGTTTTTGTTCGCACGAAAATAATCATGCCGTCAAAGGTTTCGGCTTCTAAAATACGTGTCAACGCATCTAATTTATGCACACCGCTAACGAGCCAATAACGTTGACGAATATTTTCCGCTGACGCATTGGTAACTTTAATCGTAACGTGTTCAGGTTTGTGCAAATATTTTTCCGTCATTTTACGAATAACGCTCGGCATTGTTGCCGAGAACAACGCAATCTGACGATTATCTGGCGTTTGTTCTAAAATCCATTCGACATCATCAATAAAGCCCATACGCAACATTTCGTCGGCTTCATCGAGAACCAAAAATTTCAAATTTTCAAGTGAGAGCGTGCCTTTACGCATGTGATCCATCACACGACCTGGTGTACCGACAACAACTTGTGCGCCGCGTTTGAGTTGACGTAATTGCGTGCCGTAATCTTGACCGCCGTAAATAGGCAAGACATGAAAATCTTTTAAATGTGACGCATAACGTTGGAACGCTTCGGCAACTTGAATAGCTAATTCGCGCGTTGGAGCTAAGACTAAAACTTGTGGGTCTTTTTGTTTTAAATCAATGCGTGACAAAATTGGAAGCGCGAAGGCTGCGGTTTTACCGGTGCCGGTTTGCGCTTGACCTAAAACATCTTTGCCATCGAGGATGTAGGGGATTGTTTGTGCTTGAATAGGTGATGGGGTCTCGTAACCAACTTCTTTGAGGGCTTTAAGCACTGGCTCAATAAGACCTAAATCACGAAATGATAATAAAGGAGATGTATCGTTAGACGAGGATGTATCGTTAGACATGGTTTACCTGTTGTAAAATATGGGATGCGCGATTGCGCGGAGAGGGTATTCATTTTTGATGTTTGAATTATAACGCATTTGTAAGCTATTCTGCTAATTTAGGCATTTTTAAGAATTTGCTTGTTATAATGCTTACCATAAAACTTTTATTTCTAACCCATCGAGAGCTTTCATGATTCAAGGTAGTATTGTCGCATTAGTCACCCCAATGGACAGTCAAGGTGCTGTAGACTTCAATAGTTTAGGTGCATTGTGCGAATTTCACATTGAGCAAGGTACAGATTCTTTAGTTGCAGTTGGTACGACGGGCGAATCAGCAACATTAAGCGAAAACGAACATTGCCAAGTCATTAAATTTATTGTTGATAAAGTAGCTGGGCGTATTCCTGTCATCGCCGGCACAGGTTCAAATTCAACCGTCGAAGCCATTAACTTAACCCGTAAAGCAAAAGAATTAGGTGCCGATGCGTGTTTAATCGTTACGCCTTATTACAATAAACCGACACAAGAAGGGCTATATTTACACCACAAAGCCATTGCCGAAGCAGTAGACATTCCACAAATTTTATACAATGTTCCGGGTCGCACCGCGTGCGATATGTTGCCCGAAACGGTTGGACGTTTGTCAAAAATCCCTAATATTGTTGGCGTAAAAGAAGCCACTGGCGATTTATCTCGCGTCGCGAAATTGCGCGAATTAACGCGCCCCGATTTCGCTTTATATACTGGCGATGATGCGACAAGCCGCGAATTTTGTTTATTAGGTGGTAACGGCACAATTACCGTGACCGGTAACGTCGCACCACGTTTAGTCCATGAAATGATTACCGCTGCCATTAACGGTAATGCGGAACTGTCGGAAGAAATTGACCGTAAAATTACGGGCTTGCACAGCAGTTTGTTCATTCAAGCCAATCCGATTCCGGTGAAATGGGCAGTGGCTGAAATGGGTTTAATGGGCAACGGTATTCGTCTTCCATTAACGTGGTTGAGCGAAGAATGTTTTGAAACGGTTCGTGCTGCCATGCGTCAAGCTGGTGTAATTTAAATGATGAATCTAAAACAAATCCACACGCTTCAAAAAAGCGGATTTTTATTAGTGGTTGCTTGTGGACTAAACGGTTGCAGTACGCTTCAAAGCTGGTTTCCCGATAAAGAAAAAGATTATCAATTTACCACTGAATTGCCGCCGCTAGTTATTCCACCGGATTTAGTGCAAAAACCGTCTATCCCCTCACGTTCTGCGCCGCCAGTTATTGCAAAGACCGTTGAACCTGTAACACCTGCAAAATCGGTTACAAAAACAATTGCGCCTGCAAGTGAATCCACGCCGATAACTCGTCCCGTTCTCACAGACGCAGAAACAGAATTATCACGCAATGAAATTCAAGTCAGCGTCACACACGAAAATGTACCAACGTTGAATTTAAACGTACCGTCAGTACGAGCATGGCGAATTGTTGGCAAAGCATTAAGTCGTAGCGGCATTGAAGTTGTCAATCGCAATCAAGATAGCGGACAAATTCAAATCCAAGTGGTCGATGCAAAACCCAAATCAGAATCCGAAAAATCATTGTTAGGCGAAACGTTTTCCGTTTTTGATAGTTTTATCAGTAATGAAAAAAGCTACATTTTGCAATTTCACGAAGCAAACACTAAAACGGCAGTCACTGTTTTAAACACAGAATTACAACCGATTACCGATGGCACAGATAACAAATTACTCATGATTTTATTTGAAGCCATTAAAGCCGATTTGAGTAAATAAACATGAAGGCAAAAGCGTGGTGGCTTATTTTTATAATTAGCATTTTTAGCCACGCTGCCGATGCTGAAATTTATAAATGTTTATCAAATGGTCGTGATGCGACCTATCAAAATTCGCCGTGTAGCGAAAGTAAACAAACGGAAATAAAAGTTAATTTGCCCACCCTCGAACGCAAACAAATCACACTTAAACATGTTGATAATGGACATTATCTGATTAACGCCGAGATAAATGGTGTTAAATTTCCCTTTCTGATTGATACCGGAGCATCCTTTGTTGTATTGACGAAACAACTTGCCGAGAAAGCAAAAATTACTTGTACAGGCATATTCGTCACAATGAATACAGCAAACGGAAAAGTTCAGGATTGCGTTGCTTATGTATCAAAACTAACCATCGCGCCCTTTGAATTAAAAAATGTTGAAGTTCATATTGCGTCCAATCTAGCTACCTTGCCATTACTTGGCATGAGCGTCTTGCAGAAATTCAACATCGAACAACGTAATGGTGAAATGCACCTTTCTGAGCATTAAGTCTAAATAATGACCACTCAAAATCTCTACACCAAACTCAAACAAGCCAAAAGCGAAGAAGACGTTAAAGATATTTATATTCAAGCGTTGGGACAAAACGAAAGCGAGTTGATAGAAAAATTAAATTTAATGGAACAAAAATGACAGCAGGATTATTCGGATTAACAAATTCCAATCGAGATTTTGGAAAAGCTGACGCTTGGGGTAAAAATCAATTTAACTCAAGTTTTCCAGCAGCTCTGTCTTGTTATCTTCGCAGCAAAGGTTTGGGCGCAAATTACATTTCAATGTCTAGCAATCTGTTTGCGATAAAAAACATTATGTTAGACGATGTTTTTGCAATAAATCCTCTATCGTCAAACGCCTATTTTGCTTTCGAGGCTCAATATACGCCATTCCAAAAATACGTTGTCAACACGCTACCTCGAACTGATTTGGTTGTTCTTGATAATTTAACAGGTCAATGTTTGCGAGGCTTAGAAGTCAAATTAACTGCATTGCCCGATAATACAACGTGTAATTTTGGTGATGCAAAATTTGGCTCTGAAATTGTCGTTAGACCCGACACTATTGTTTATTTGGCTGCAAGTATTGCCAGCACTAGCATTTCAACAATTGAACAGCACATAAAAAATAGTGGGATTGTTATTACAGATTGGTCAGATGCAGATGAAGTTATTGCAAATGTTAAAAAAATTATTGATTGCATTACGCTAATTAGCATCGCCGTTGAAAAACAGCAACTGCCATTTTTGTTACAACCCGTTTGGAAAACTGTTGGTAAGTCTCCAAAACTTGCAGATAACTGTTTAGATGTTTTTGTTTGGAGTGATGCGGCATTTGCTTGGTTTATTGCTCAAGTATCAAAAGCTGAATGCACTGAAAATAAAATAACCAGACAAACGAGAACAAGCATTTGGTTATACAAAATGCTGTCAGACATTGTTAGTTATGGGAGATTTGACCACGTTGATATTATCGACAAACTTTCTTACAACACAAAAAATGATAAAGCCTTTGCTTCTGCTGGAAATGTAACTAACGCTTACATGACCTGTGACAATTTAACAAAACCACGAATTTCAAAAGAAGAAATCAAAAATATCATTTTAGGCGGCGGACAAAATTTATTAAGTCCCGAACGTCGTTTTGATGCGATTATTTTCAACTCACCCGAGTTATTTTAATGAAAACGGTGGATTTATTTTGTGGTTGCGGCGGCTTATCTCTAGGGTTTGAGCAAGCAGGATTTGAAATTTTAGTTGGATTCGATAATTGGAAACCTGCAATTGAAGTCTATAACGCGAATTTTAATCATCCTGTTATAGAGCAGAATCTATGCAACGAACACGAAACGATAAAAATCATTCAGAAATTTTCCCCTGAAATCATAATCGGCGGAACACCCTGTCAAGATTTTTCAAGTGCAGGAAAACAGAACATAAATGGCGGCAAAGCCGTTCTGACTAGTCATTTTACAAATGTTGTTTGTAACATTAAACCCAAATGGTTTGTTATGGAAAATGTTGAGCGCATTGTCAAAAACGAAATGTATCACGACATAAGAAAGCAGTTTGTAAATAACGGTTATGGCTTAACAGCAATAACGTTAAACGCTTCACTTTGTGGTGTCCCACAAAAACGCTCACGATTTTTTCTAATTGGTGAGCTTGGTGGAAAACAGGATGCTTTACTCGATCTGATTCAAATCCGTTTAGCAAAAAAAATGATGACTATTCGTGATTATTTTGGTGAAAAATTAAACCTGCAATACTACTACCGACATCCTAGAAGTTATGCAAGGCGGGGTATATTTTCAATCGACGAACCCAGTCCAACTATTAGGGGTGTTAATAGACCAATGCCGCCTAATTACAAATTGCACAGCGGTGATCCACAGGATATTGACTTAAAAACCGTAAGACCACTAACCACATTGGAGCGAAGTTATTTACAAACTTTTCCAGAATCATTCAATTTTTTTGGTACAAAAACAAATCTTGAACAAATGATTGGTAATGCCGTTCCTGTAAATATGGCTAAATTTGTTGCATTAACCATCATGGAATATGTGCGCGTGATGAATTTAAATTGAATCGCGCCGATGTGGGCTGGTATCAAATTCGTAATGCGCTGAAAAAACGTATTGAAACACCTGTTGATTTTGATGAGTTTGAAACTACTTATAAAAACCTGAGCGCGAAATTGCAGCCGTTGGTGTTTGAGCTGGGATTTTTTGCGGGCTTGATTAAATTTTTAGGAAAAACGATGAGCAATAAACAATTAACCATGAATTCCTTTTGTGCGTGGGACGGCGAAACCTTAGTGCTTAACATTTTAGGCAAACCGAGTGCAAAACAAGATGTGATTGGCAAAGCGAAAGGAAATCAACTAAAAATTAGTGTGACTGCAGCACCCGTGGGCGGAAAGGCAACCGACCACATGGTTCGATTTTTGGCGCGAGAATTTGGCGTGACAAATGCCGATATTGAAGTTGTTTTTGGGCGATTCAATGTGAATAAACAACTCCGCATTAAATTACCTAAAACCTTACCGCCCGTGATTAGCAAACAATTAGCGAGCTAACCGAACGGAAAAATAATTTAAACTACCCTTCTTTTTCATTTTTACAAAAAACTCATGCAAAAACTCATCAGCACCGCTGCATTATCTGACTTTCGTTTAGAAAAATTACTTTCTGAATTACAAAGCATTCAACCTGACATCCAAAAAGTTGCCGCCCGATTTGTGCATTTTGTTTCAGGCACATTGACCGCCGAGCAACAAACCGTTTTAGAACAACTTTTAACTTACGGTTCACCAAATTCTGTTGCAGAAGAAGGCGAATGTTTATTAGTCGTGCCACGTTCGGGAACAATTTCACCGTGGTCAAGCAAAGCCACGGACATCGCGCACCGTTGTGGATTAACAGACGTTGAACGTATCGAACGTGGCATTGAATACTTCATTGTCAGCGCATCGCCATTAAATGAAAACGTTGCCAAAAAATTACATGACCGCATGACGCAAACCGTTGTCTTTGACCAAACGAATTTAGAACTTTTCGCGCATCATGAACCACAACCGCTGCAACGTGTGAATGTGATTGAACAAGGTCGTGACGCGCTAGTTGCTGCAAATACGAATTTAGGTTTAGCGTTGTCAGCAGACGAAATCGATTACTTAACCGACGCATTTGTGCAACTTGAACGTAATCCAACTGACGTTGAATTGATGATGTTCGCGCAGGCAAATTCGGAACATTGCCGTCACAAAATTTTTAACGCGAGTTGGACAATCGATGGCATTGAACAAGCGCAATCGCTGTTCAAAATGATTCGCTACACGTCCGAAGTTAGCCCACACGGCATTTTGTCAGCGTATCACGATAATGCGTCAGTGGTTGAAAATGCTCAGACGCAAGTGTTTATCCGTAATCCTCACACGGGCGAATATAGCTACACCGAAGAAGCCGCGCATTTATTGATGAAAGTGGAAACGCATAATCATCCGACAGCAATTTCACCGTATTCGGGCGCGGCGACGGGTTCGGGTGGTGAAATTCGTGACGAAGGCGCAACAGGTCGCGGTTCAACACCGAAAGCAGGTTTAACAGGTTTTTCAGTGTCGCATTTACAAATTCCCGATTTCGCGCAACCGTGGGAACAAGCCAACGGCAAACCTGAACGCATCGCTTCCGCGTTAGACATCATGATTGAAGCCCCGCTCGGCGGCGCGGCGTTTAACAATGAATTCGGTCGTCCGAATTTGGCGGGTTATTTCAGAACGTTTGAGCAACCTGTTTTGGGGAGCGATAACGAATTACGCGGCTATCACAAACCAATTATGATTGCAGGCGGCTTAGGTTCAATTCGCCCAATGTTGATTAACAAACAACCCATTCCAGCAGGTTCGCTCATCATTATTTTGGGTGGCCCTGCGATGTTAATTGGGCTAGGTGGTGGTGCGGCATCGTCGCAAGCATCAGGTGAAAGCTCTGAAACGCTTGATTTCGCCAGCGTCCAACGTGAAAACCCTGAAATGGAACGCCGTTGCCAAGAAGTCATCAATCATTGCAACGCGCTCGGTGAAAATACGCCGATTGTGTCGATTCACGACATTGGCGCAGGCGGTTTGTCGAATGCCGTGCCTGAAATCATCCACGATTGTGAACGCGGCGGATGTTTTGAATTACGCAACGTACAAAACGCCGATTTAGGCATGTCACCAATGCAAATTTGGTGCAACGAAGCGCAAGAACGTTACGTTGTCGCCATCAAACCTGAATCACTCGAATTATTTAAAGCCTTCTGCGAACGCGAACATTGTTTATATGCCGTCATCGGCGAAGCGACTGACGAAGAACATTTAAGCCTTTCTGACAATTTATTAGGCGACAAACCTGTTGATTTACCGATGTCCGTATTATTCGGTAAACCGCCCAAAATGCACCGCACCGTTGAACACGTTGCGCCAAATGTGGCAGCATTTAACGCTGAAAATATCGAACTCGCCGAAGCCATTAACCGCGTGTTAGCGTTCCCAGCCGTTGCGGATAAAAGTTTTCTGTGTCATATCGGCGACCGTTCAGTCACGGGTTTAGTGGCGCGTGACCAAATGGTTGGACGCTGGCAAATTCCTGTCGCTGATGTCGCGGTCACAACGTCTGGTTTTCAAGCGACAACAGGCGAAGCGATGGCGATGGGTGAACGCTCGCCGATTGCCGTCATTAACGCGCCTGCTTCGGGACGTATGGCAATTGGTGAGGCGTTGACGAATTTGGCTGCGTCGCGAATTGATGCCGTGCGAGATATTAAATTATCGGCAAATTGGATGGCAGCAACAGGCGTTGCAGGTGAAGATGCTGCGTTATTTGATACAGTGAAAGCCGTTGGTTTAGAACTTTGTCCCGAATTAGGGATTGCGATTCCTGTCGGCAAAGATTCGCTTTCGATGAAAACTGTGTGGCGTGACGAGGCGGGCGAAAAAACCATGACTGCGCCGTTGTCGTTAATTATCACAGCGTTTGCACCTGTTTTGGATGTGACGAAAACGCTCACCCCCGAATTACAAGCCCTTGAAAATAGTGTATTGCTGTTGATTGATTTAGGTGCAGGCAAAAATCGTTTAGGTGGTTCAGTTCTCGCGCAAGTTTATAACCAATTAGGTGACAACTGCCCTGATGTGGACGATGCGAAACGTTTGAAAGCGTTTTTTGAATCTATCCAAGCCTTGAATCATCAACAAAAATTGCTCGCTTATCACGACCGTTCAGACGGTGGTTTGCTTGCGGTTGCCGCTGAAATGCTTTTTGCTAGCCGTTTGGAAGTGAATTTAAATTTAAGCGGCGATGTTTTAAGCGAATTATTCAACGAAGAATTAGGCGCAGTGGTTCAAGTCAAAGCCGAAGATTTAGCGGGCGTAAAAACGTTATTCACACACAATGGATTAGTCGATTGCGTATTTGAAATCGGCACAGTCGGCACGCATGAAAATCAACAATTGAACATTTCAAAGTCAGGCGAAGTGATTTACAGCGAAACTCGCGCAAATTTGCAAAAAACGTGGTCAGAACTCAGTTATCGGATGCAAGCATTACGCGATAATCCAGCATGTGCGAAACAAGAGTTTGAACAAATCGCCGACGATTCAGATCGTGGTTTGCATGCACTTTTGACGTTTGATGTACGCGAAGATGTTGCTGCCCCATTTTTAAATTTGAGTCGTCCAAAAGTAGCGATTTTGCGTGAACAAGGTGTAAATGGTCACGTCGAAATGGCGGCAGCGTTTAATCGCACAGGTTTTACCAGCATCGACGTTCACATGAGCGACATTATTCACGGTCGCGTTAGCTTGCAAGATTTCAAAGGTTTAGTGGCTTGCGGCGGATTTTCTTATGGCGATGTTTTAGGAGCAGGCGGCGGCTGGGCAAAATCGATTTTATTCAATCCGCGTGCGCGTGATGAATTCGCGGCATTTTTTGCGCGTGAAGATACCTTTAGTTTAGGCGTTTGTAATGGCTGTCAAATGTTGTCTGGCTTAAAAGAAATTATCCCGAACGCGCAACATTGGGCGCGTTTTGCACGAAATAATTCAGAACAATTTGAAGCGCGTGTGGCAATGGTAAAAGTTGAAGAATCGCCTTCGGTTTTATTCGCAGGAATGGCAGGTTCAAGGATGCCTGTTGTGGTGGCACATGGTGAAGGTCGTGCGGTATTTTCACAAAATCTGCAAGCGGCGGTTGAAGCAAAAATGATTGCGCTATCTTATGTCGATTCGCGCGGCGTACCGACAACCGATTTCCCTGCGAATCCAAATGGTTCTCCGTTTGGGATTACAGGTTTAACAACAACGGACGGCAAAGTTACCATCATGATGCCCCATCCTGAACGTTGTTTTAGAACCTTGCAAAACTCTTGGCATCCGCAAGATTGGGACAAGGATGGTGCGTGGTTGCGATTGTTTAGTAATGCGCGTGTTTGGGTCGGCTAAACTGCAATAAAAAAGGGCGATGTTTAACAGCATCGCCCTTTTTTTTATTTTGTATTTTCAATACCGTCAGCCCATTTTAAAACCTAGTGCAAACCCAGCCGTGGCACTCACACCCTTTACGGTGAAACGCGACAATCGCTCTAATAAAAAATCACTCGAATTTTTTGCAGCTTCAGCCGCAACATCTGTAGCATGTAAAAGTTCAGTATCTGTAATATGAACAACGCCATAATATTCGGAAATAAATAAAATTACAACGACACCACCACCTAAAAATAAGGCAGTGCGTAACATTTTTTTTGCGAAATAGCCAACTGCAATCCCCAAAATAAACGGTGCGCCAACGTTACTAATCAAAGAAGGTGTAGAGAATATATCTTGATTATCCATGCAGTAATTTTCATTTAGGTTGAAAACAAAAAAGCCCAAAATCATCAAGATTTTAGGCTTTTCGTAAAAATAAGAGCTTGGCAATTCCCTACTTTCGCATGGCAAACTGCCACACTATCATC
>CAILJB010000033.1 GCA_903834465.1 uncultured Pseudomonadota bacterium
ACTTCAGCGCGATCTTATGTAAATGACCTCTGAGCGTTATCTTACCGAAGTATTTGAACTCCACCCGCATAAGCACAGATGGTCAAAGGAATGGTGCTGTTATTAAGCAGCTAGAGCCATTGAGTAGTTTTCGTCATTTGCGAATACTTAAGTTTCAGTATGATTTACGAGGTGTACTGTCCTCGGCATGCACTCTAGGTTTTGCTACCCACGTCGAAGCCATGTCGCCCCCTGAGTTGTCATACAGTCTACAGGATAAATAAACGAATGCCAATAAGCCTAACTGACCTTGGGATATAAAGACAACGTTAAACTCCATTCAGTCTCATCACTGACTTGATAAATTTCTTTTGGTGAACCCAATTCATTGGAGTCTGTCACGTCTAATAATGTTGTTTTAGCATTTTCACCCAGTGTCATTTGCCATGAATTATTTTCTGCAAACTTCGTTTCAGATACTAAAAGACCTAACATAAAATCGCTACGTTCGTTTGAATCCCAATCCATGCTAATAACAACGACTTCATTTTGTTCTAATGCCACACTGCTATTTAAAACTTCACCGTTAACAACTAATTGTTGGTCATCCCAATTCGGATCACCTGATACATAAAGTTTTTGGTCTGAATTATTTTGTACTGTCACTAAAATTGTATTCATGAATCGCCCCTTATTTTGTTGTGTAAGACGGTACATTTTAACGCAATCATCATTGTTGACCATAAATTTTTGTGACGATTTGATAAAACCATAATGGTTTACTTAAAATAATGCAAAAAGCAATGACTGGCGTAACAGGAACAGGCGCAATATCAATAATAAACAGACACAACAGGAACAGAAAAACTTTCTTTCTTGTTTGTTTTGATTCAGGCGAGAAAGCGAGTTGGAATGGTCGTGGATTCACATATAAATTCCCTATCAAATTCCAAAACCACATTGGTCTCATCAAAACAACATACATACCTATCAAACAACCAGGTGAAATAGGGCCAAAACCAATAATTGCAAAAACAGAAAAAACTGAAATCAATTTGAGTTGTGCCAAATTCATTTTTTAATGCCATCCACCATATTGCGAAGTTGGATCGCCCCGAAAACCACTACTGGTTTTATTCGCATCAGGTGTATTCACGCTATTACTTGCTGCAACAACCATATTTTGGCGGGTATAACCACCTAACACGTTGGCTTTTTTGGCAATCGCTGTTGTCAACGCATTGATGTCATAACTCGTTAAATCAGTATCAACAATCACAGACTTAAAATCGCCGCTATGTAACACAATCGGTAGTTTCGTTTGAGCTGGAATTTCTAATTGATAACGCCCGTTTTCTTGCACCGTCGTGGAAACGATAAGATTTTTCGAATCATCAACAGCGTCTACGTTACCTGATTTAATCCCCACTTTCCCCGTAATCAATACAGACGTTGCAGTGTATTTTTCAACTTTTTGGGTTGTAGGTTTTGATTGTTGCATATCATTACACGCTGTCAGCAAAAGCGCGTTTAACAGCCCAACAAATAATAATTTTTGAGGCATCCTCTTTTCCTTTCTAAGATTAGTTTAACGTGGTAATGGCTTCTTCAGCATCAAAAAACAATTGCCCGTTTAAATGCGTGAATAAATCGCATTTCTCTAGTTTGTCGTACAAAAAGCCTTTCACTTCTGCAAAATTCAACGTGACCTCAACATTTTTTAAACTTTGATTGAGTTGTTCTAAGGCTTCAATTGCGGTCATATCAATATCACTCACCGAGGTGAAAATTAACACAATATGTTGCACACGCGGAGCGTTTCTTAACTGTGTTTCGATGAATTCTTCAATAAAATTTACATTTGCAAAGGTGATATTTTCATCAATTCGCATGAGCAACAAATGCTCCCATGTTTCAACTTTGTGGCGTTTAACATTGCGATAATGTTTCGTATTCGGTAATCGTCCGACGACGGCAATATGTGGATGACTGGCTTTGCGTAAATAACTTGCAAACGTTAAGAAAATACCTAACATGATACCTTCCTCAATGCCTAACACTAGTACACTAATTAAAGTTGCCAATTCAGCAATACCATCGCCACGGTCGTACCGCCAAGTGTGCAGAATGTTACGAAGTTTCACTAGCGGAATAATTGCAACCAAGATAATGACGGCAAGTGCGGCTTTAGGTATATTGCTAAACCAATTACTGCAAAAAACCACCGCAAAACCCAAAATAATTGCTGCAATGACCATCGCAATTTGGGTGCGTGCGCCAGCGGCAAAATTTACCATTGTGCGACTGAATCCGCCTGCAACAGGCATTCCGCCTGAAATAGCTGTTGCGAAATTTGCAAAACCAAGTGCAACCAATTCCTGATTAGGATCAATTTTTTCATTACGAAGATTCGCGACTACCTTAGCAATTGCCACACTTTCAACGTAAGCAATCAAAGCAATAAAACTTGCTGGAGCAGACAATACTTTCCATTTTTCTAAATCAAGAAAATCAAAATTTAGTGACGGCAGACCAGAGGGAATTTCACCAACAACTGCAACGTGTTCTGTGGTTAAATTCCATCGCATCACCGCAAAAGTTGTTAGTACAACTGTTAGTAATGCACCACATTTGCTGATAGCGGTAGCCAGACCAGAAGATAGTTTTATTTTTTGCAATAATACGGTCAATGGCTTGCCAAAAAAAAGTAATAATACAATCGCCGAAATGCTGATTAGAAGTGCCGCAAAATTTGTTCCTTGTAAATACGATTGATAACACGAGAAATTCACGCCACAATCGGGAGATTTTAAGCCTAATGTTTGTGGCAATTGGCTTCCGATAATCAGCAACGCAGCACCACTGGTAAAACCCGTTAATACCGGATGACTAATAAAATTAACTAATCCGCCCATACGACATATCGCCATAATCAGCATAATCGAACCACTTTCTGCGGATAAAATCACAGCACTTTGGGTTTGATTTCCAAGTTCACTTACTTCAGGTAAGTGCAACGCGCTGGCAATCATAATCGCAGCAATTGAAACCGGTCCTACTGACAGCGTGCGACTTGTACCTAAAAAGGCGTAAAAAAGCGGTGGTAAAATACTCGCATACAAGCCAAATTCGGGCGGCAAGCCAGCAAGCAACGCATACGCGATACCTTGTGGCACAAGTAAAATAGCAGTGATAATGCCTGCAAATAAATCGCCATTGAAATCGGTGCGGCGGTAGGTTTTCAACCAACTAAAAATCGGAAAGAAGGACATAGTGGTTTTTTTAAGTGAGGAGGCAAAAGATGCAAACACACCTTTTGCCCAAAGTTGACTTTAATCGTTATCGACAAATTTTTTCGCGTAGCTGGCTTTATGTGGAATATCGAAACGAATACCGCGAATCATTAAGTCCCAATACATCCACGGGAAACCAATCGTTTTACCAATCCACCAAATCCAACGTGGTACGCGCGGATCTAAGAATGGAAACGATGGCGTGATTTTGCCATCGTAACTAAATTCTGCGAGCATCACGGTATTAAGCGAAGTCACAAGCGGACATGAACCGTAACCGTCATATTTTGGCGATAACGCTTCGGCTTTCATCAAATGTAAAATATTATCTACAACAACAGGTACTTGTTTGCGAACTGCTGCGGCTGTTTTTGCATTGGTCGTTGATGCCGCGTCGCCTAAACCAAACACGTTTGGATATTTGTTGTGTTGCAACGTATTTGGATGCACGTCAGTTCGTCCATCTGCATTTGCCAGCGGACTATGCTTGAGAAATTCCGGTGCGCTCTGTGGTGGCGTGACATGAATCATGTCGAATTTTTCAACTACTTGCGTTTTATTACCTGCGCTGTCAATTACTTCAAACGTTGCGGTTTTATTTTCGCCATCGATGGCAATCAAATTGTGTCCGAAATGCGTTTTGATGCCATAGCTTTCGACAATTTTTGCGAGTGGTTTGGCAAAGAATGGAATTCCAAACATTGCGCCACCGACATTGAAAAATTCAACACTGACTTTGTCTTTTAAACCTTTTTTGCGGAATCTATCTGCCGCCATGTACATGATTTTTTGCGGCGCACCTGCACATTTAATGGGCATCGCAGGCATTGTGAATAAAGCACGACCCGATTGCAGATTTTTAATACATTCCCAAGTATATTCAACGGTTTCAGGCGAGTAATTACTGCTTACGCCGTTTCTGTTTAATGTTTCTTTTAAGCCCGCAATTTTGTCCCAATCCATTTTGAAACCTGGGCAGACAACCAAATAATCGTAACTAATCACTTCGCCATTTTTTAATGTGACCGTATTTACTTCAGGTTGAAACGTATCCGCATAATTTTTAATCCATTTTATAGATGGATGAATTAAATCCGCTTCGTTACGCGTGTGTTTGGCTAACGTCGATTCACCACCACCAATGATGGTAAAAGCCGCTTGGTAATAATGTTTTTCGCTCGGTTCGATGATAGCAATATCAATATCGCTATTTACACGCCGCATATTGTTTGCAACAGAAACGCCTGCCGCGCCGCCGCCAACAATTAAAAGAGTGTGATGTTGTGTCATGTTCGCTTCCTCATTGTGTATTTATTTTTATTATTTATTCCAACTTTCAAAACCACCAGCTAACGACAAAACATTTGTGTAGCCTAAAGTTTGTAAAGTTTGCGCGGCAAGCGCAGAACGCCCACCCGTGCGACAATAAATTAACACAGCTTTCGATTTGTCTGCCAATTCGGGAATGGTACTTAATTTAAATTCCAAAACACCCCGTGGTAACAATGTTGCATTATCGATATGACCGGCGGCGTATTCACTTTCTTCGCGCGTATCAATGAGCGTGATGTTGCCTTCTTGTAATAATTTACGCGCCGTTTCAGCGTTCACTTCGGTAATATTTTGTTTTGCCAACGCGACTAAATCTTGTCCAGTTGTGCCACTTTGCATTTGCATCATACATAACGTATTTTCAACCTCGCGCATTTCAATTGCTCGCACACGTTCATTTTCATCCAAACCACAATAACGGTTCGCAGGCACCGCTTGATCGATTAAACGTGGCGCAGGTAAATTCAGATTACTCATAATTTCAATGAACTGTTCGCGCGTTTTAAATGCTAAACGCGGATTAGTGTTACGTTCTTGAGCAATACAACTGACATGACGTTGCTGATAATCGTGACCGGGATAAACTAACGTATCGTCTGGCAAAGTGAATAAACGTTGCGTAATTGCATCGTATAACGCGCCCGCGTCACCACCTTGAAAATCGGTGCGCCCACAACCACCAATGAATAATGAATCACCGCTAAATAAACGGTCTTGCCATAAAAACGAGGTGCAACCGGGGGTATGTCCAGGTGTTGCAATCGCTTTAATCTGCTGATTGCCTAACATAAAAATGTCACCATCTTGAATTTCAACATCAACTAATTGTGCGCCACCAAATTTGCTGACGCAGGTTTTTGCCCCCGTGTGTTGGCGTAATAAACCCCCTGCGGTGATGTGGTCGGCGTGAACGTGTGTTTCAAACGAAAAAATCAGTTTCAAACCGTGTTCTTTTAATAAATTCAAATAAGTATCTAAATGCGTATTAACGGGATCGATGAATGCGGCTTCTTTGCTTTCATCATCAGCGATCAAGTAAGTGTAAGTCCAAGTGGCAGGGTCAAATAATTGTTTAAACATGGTAATTGCTCCGAAAAGTTAAATCGTTTTATTTAAAATAGTGATTTGTATGACCCGAAACAGCATGACGGGCATGGTCGCTCAATTGTGCTTCAAAAAAACTGGTGAATCGCTTTCCACAATCAATTTGCCGAAATGGTTTTTAATGCCGCTTTGTTCCAGGCATTGATTCCGCCGTCCAAATTGTAGACTTTCGTAAAGCCTGCCATTTTTAACAAATCAGCCGCTTTTGCCGAACGCACGCCACTGCGACATTGCGTAATGATGGGTCTACTTTGGTATTGCGTTAATTCGGTGACACGATTTTGAATTTCACCTAATGGAATGTGGATTGCGCCCGCGATATGTCCAGCGTTCCATTCATCAGTTTCACGCACATCAACGATGATGGCTTTTTGTTCAGCTTGCATCATGGATGCTTGTTGAGGCGAAATTGGCTCAACACCTTCCGCAAAAGCTGAATGAATACCCAGTAATGCTAAAAGCCCTAAAATTATTTTGTTCATAAACGTTCCTGTATACTTTGTAATGGTTATTGCAGGCGTTGTGCCAAGTTTAAAAAATCTGTCTGCACCCTTTGATAACGGCACTTGTCGCATTTTTAATGCTTTTGTCTTGTTTCATTTTATGTTTCAATGAAACAAAAAGTGTTTCACTAAAACACCGTCGTGAAACAGGAACGTATCATCAAAACTGACAAGATGCAAAATGCAAATTGAAAATGCTCAAAATTTTCACGGCATGTTAAGCCGCTCTCCGGCAATGCGTGACGTATTTCAAATTATTCAAACTGCCGCGCAAACCGAAGCAACCGTTTTAGTGCGCGGTGAAAGCGGTTCGGGTAAAGAATTGGTGGCGCGTGCTATTCATGAATTGAGTGCGAGACGAAACGCCCCGTTTTTAGCGGTAAATTGCGCGGCGTTATCGAGTAACTTATTGGAAAGTGAATTATTTGGTCATGTGCGCGGTGCATTTACTGGCGCAATCAAAGACCATCACGGCTTATTTCAACGCGCTCATGGCGGCACATTATTTTTAGATGAAATTGCTGAATTGCCGTTGGAACTGCAAGCGAAATTATTGCGCGTGATTCAAGAACGCAATTACTTGCCTGTCGGCGGCGTGATTTCAATGCCAGTTAATGTTCGTTTAGTTGCTGCAACGCATCGAGCATTGCGTGAAGAAGTGAAAAATGGGCGATTTCGAGAAGATTTAATGTATCGTTTGCGAGTTGTCCCGATTTACTTGCCGCCTTTGCGAGAACGGCGCGAAGACATTGGCTTATTGATTTGGCATTTTATCGAACAGCATAACGCCGCCAATCGCCGTAAAATCGAAAAAATTGAACCCGAAGCGATGCGTTTATTGTTGGATTATCCGTGGTATGGCAATATTCGAGAACTTCATAATGTGGTCGAATATGCGTTTGCCGTCGGACGCGGAACGGTTTTACGAAGTACCGAATTACCACCCGAATTCCGAGAAATTCCAGCGATACAATCGCAAAATAAATCTATTTCGATTGATGATGAAAAAGCGATGATTCAACGCGCATTAACTGAAAATAAAAATGTAAATACTGCGGCACAGGCGTTAGGTATGAGTCGGGCAACATTTTGGCGTAAACGAAAATTGTACGATATTTGAACGGTTACAATTTTCGTTGTGCATCAACGATGGTGGGCAATTGTTTAATTTTTTTTAAGACATCATTTAATTGTTGCGTATTTTCAATTTGCAATGTCAAATTTAACGTAGCAGAAAAGTCCGGTTGTGATTCTAATGCCGCTGAAAAAATATGGATTTTGCTTTGTGCAAGCAATTGTGACACATCGGTTAACAAATGTTGCGAATTAAAGGCTTGCACGACAATCAGTACGGCATGACTAGCCTTGGTATTTCCCCATGCAACGGAAACTAATTGCGGTTGTTTTTCTTCGTTCAATTGTAAAATATTTTTGCAATCACACCGATGCACAATAATACCTTTATGATGCGAAATATAACCAATAATGTCATCACCAGAAACAGGATGACAGCATTGTGCAAACGAGGTTTGTACATTATTCAAACCCGCCACTGACACTTCACAACGATTCAGTGTTTTATTTGGACGCACATTGATGAGTGTGTCGTTTTTAAGTGGTTCGGTGGGGAGCAGTAATTCTGTTTTAACTGTCGGCAACGTTTCACTTTCAACAGCTTGTAATTTAAACCAATTTTTTACTTTTTGAATCGAACGCGACGATTTTAAATAGCCTAGATTCGGGTCAATCCAATTCCGGTTTGGAATAATTTCTTTAGCGGTCAAAATTTCGACTTGTTCGCCAGAATTGAGTTGATACGTCAACGGTACGATACGTCCGTTTACTTTTGCACCGCGACAACGATGCCCGATTTCAGTATGCACGGCGTAAGCAAAATCGAGTGGTGTTGCGCCTTTGACTAAATCCACTAACCGTCCCGCAGGCGTTAGTACATAAACCCGATCGTTAAATAATTCGCTACGATACTCTTCTCGTGCGACAGGCTCGGTGCTTTTGTCTTCTAACAATTTACGCAAAATGGCGACGCTTTTTTCCATTGTTGCCGATTGTTTACCACCTTCTTTATACGACCAATGTGCGGCAACACCCAATTCCGCATAATCGTGCATCGCTTGGGTGCGAATTTGCACTTCAATGCGATTACCCTGCTCGTCTAAAATGACTGTGTGCAGCGATTGATAGCCATTTTCTTTGGGATTGGCAATGTAATCGTCAAATTCCTTAGGAAGGGTTTGCCACAAACTATGCACAATGCCTAACACGGTGTAACAGTGCATCAAACTATCAACAATCACGCGCACTGCCAGCAAATCATACAATTCATCAATCGCCAAATTTTTACTCTGCATTTTTTTCCAAATGCTATAAATATGTTTTGGTCGACCGTAGCATTCACAGGTAATATTTTCTTTTGCCAAGGTACTTTTAAGCAACGTAATAAAACCTTGAATAGAACTTTCACGCGCGACTCGATTCGCGGCTAACGAATGCGCGATATGACGGTATGTGGCAGGTTCCAAATAACGAAAAGCGGTGTCTTCTAATTCCCACTTAAACTGATGTACACCTAAACGATTCGCAATCGGCGCGTAAATATCAAGCGTTTCATGCGCGATAAATTGGCGAATTTCGTGCGATTCTTTTGGAATATTGCGTAACCGTTGAATGCGGTACGCCATTTTAATCAGCACCGCTCGCACGTCTTGCGTCATCGATAACAACATGCGGCGCAAGATTTCAGCTTGATTAGGCTGACTTGCCATTTCCGGCGAATAAACGCGAATGTTATTTAACCAATTCACATCTTGTATCAATCCGGCAACCGTATCGCCAAACTGTCCCACAATATCGATAGGTTCTGACACGGTAATCAAACGCGGATCGCTTAAAATCGCCGCCAAAATGGTTTTCAAATCAACGTGAAAACCAATCAAAACAGCGGCAACTTCAACCCCTTTTGGACGAATATAATTCGGGTCAGCAGCAATCAAACCAACAATGGCTAACGCTTTTTGTAACTGTGCTTTTTCCTCTGCATTATAGCGATGCAGCAATTGTTCGATAGGAATGGTGACTGGTTTCATAACTCGCTTAACAAACTATTACGCACAACTAATCAATAAACCGTTTTATTAAATCACCAAACGCATCAATTCGCCTGTCTCGCAAAAACGGCCAGATTCGGCGCACCGTCTCAGAACGAACTAAATCAATTTCAGCGGTCAATAATTGTGTATCTGTTGCGTTAGCATGCACTAAAAACTCGCCTTGTGAACCGACAATAAAACTGTTTCCCCAAAAATCGATACCGCTATCTGAATTTGGCGCAAATTCAAAACCAATCCGATTACACGAAATCACCGGCAGCCCATTTGCCACGGCATGACCACGTTGTACCGTAATCCAAGCGTCTAACTGTCTGCCCTGCTCTTCTTTTGTGTCATTTTTATCCCAGCCAATGGCTGTCGGATAAATCAGAACATCCGCTCCCGCCAATGCCATTAAACGTGCCGCTTCGGGATACCATTGATCCCAACAAATCAGCACGCCTAATTTGCCAATCGATGTTTGAATGGGCGTAAAACCTAAATCTCCGGGAGTGAAATAATATTTTTCATAAAACGCCGGATCGTCAGGAATGTGCATTTTGCGGTATTTGCCGGCAATGCTGCCGTCTTTATCAAACACAACCGCCGTATTGTGATAAAGCCCTGCTGCACGACGTTCAAAAATCGTTGCCACAATGACAATGCTTAATTCTTTCGCTAACGCCGACAAAATATCCGTCGTTTCACACGGAATCGGTTGTGCTAAATCAAAAACAGAATGGTCTTCAGTTTGACAAAAATACTTGCCTAAATGCAATTCTGGCAACACCACTAAATCGGCTTTCGCCGCGGCGGCTTCACGAATTTTGGCAATCGAAAATTCTAAATTAACTTGTGGATTATCATCGCCGCAAGGTTGTTGCACAGCACTGACGATTAACTTTTTTTGCATTGTTTAGCCTCGCGCTTGCTCTGGAAACTGCATGGTCATGCAATGCAAACTGCCGTATTGATGCACAAGCGGACGGCATGGAATGGGGATAATTTTGTGTTGCGGGAATACTTCCGCCAATTTTTTTGTGGCAACGCTATCCATAGGGTCGCCATAAATTGGCACTAGCACCGCATGATTGATGATTAAAAAGTTTGAATAATTAGCTGGCAACGGTTCATCTTCTTCGTCAAAAATAGGTTTAGGCAATGGCAAGGCAACCAAATTATAAGGCTCGCCTGCTTCGGTTCTGAAAACTTCCAGTTGCATTCGCATTCTGTCTAAACTTTCAAAATGTGGGTCGTCTTGATTATCGCAACTGGTATAAGCAATCGTCGTTGGATTGCAAAAACGCGCGAGCGTATCAATATGCGCGTCGGTATCATCACCAGCTAAATTTTCCTGCTGGACCCATAAAACCCGTTTTGCACCTAAATGCGTTTTTACTTGGTTTTCAATTTCTTCTTTCGTTAAATTTTTATTGCGATTTGGATTAAGCAAACAATGGCTGGTTGTTAAAATCGTGCCTTCACCGTCACTTTCAACGCTGCCACCTTCTAAAATAAAATCGATGTCGTGATGTGCTTTGCCTTTGAAAAATTTAGCATTCGCTAATTTATGATTAAGCGCATTATCGTTTGCGAAATCGTATTTTTCGCCCCAACCGTTAAATTGGAAATTCAAATACTTCAACGCGCCTTCTTTTTCAACCGTCAAAAACGTGGTGTCGCGCACCCAAATGTCGTTGACCGGCGCATGAATAAATTGAATATCTTCATGACGTTCCACTAATTTTTCAATATGACGCTGATGCGCCTCATCACGGCACACAATTAACAATCTTTGATATTCGGTAATGGTGTCAGCAATGACGCTGTAAGTTTCTTCAACCGATTCAAGACGATTACTAAAATCGCCGGTTTCGTGTGGCCATGCAATTAAGACGGCAGCTTGTTTTTCCCATTCTGCTGGAAATCTTGTCATTGGTCGTTCCTCATAAAATGTAAAAGTGAATGGTTCAAGAAAAAAACATTTTTTTAGCTAGATGTGAACCTGCTTCAAATAGTGGATGCACCACAATATTTGCACCCAATGCTTGTAATTGCGCTTGTTCCTCATCGTAATAACAAATTGTACCGATATAACCCGTAAAGCCTCGTTTTCTTAATTGCGTCGTGGCAGAACAACGCACTTCAAAATCAGGCATTGTCAATACAATGCCTTTAATACGTCCCAGTGGTAAACCATCCCATAATTCCGTATCTTCTGCATCACCATAAACAACACGTCGTCCATCGGCGAGTAATTGTTTTAAAATGGTTGGGTCAGCATCAAAACCCACGACACGTTGCTCTTTTTCATGTAAAGCAAGATACGCCGATGTGCCAGTACGTCCCATTCCAAAAATGAGCCATTCTGCAACGCCAATACTGTCAGGTAAACGGTCTGGATGCCCTGTTTTACGTTCAAATCGCGTTAAAAAAGGCTCAAAATTTGAAAATAAACGGTGCGAAAATCGGTTCAACGGTGCAGCAATAGCAAGTGAACCTGCAACCGATAAACTAATAACTGCTTGCCATTGTGCTGATAATAATCCAGCTTTTACTACGGCTTCGGTCGTAATTAAAGCAAATTCGCTGTACGTCATTAACGCAAGCGAAGAAATAAACGCCGTGCGAGCGCGTAGTCTCATTAACAAAAATAAGGCAAAGAATAAACAACCTTGTAACGGCAATAACGCCAGTAACATCAACGCATCTTGAATTTGTACGAGACTAGGTAATTCGCTTAGACCGATTTGCAAGAAGAAGGCAACTAATAGAATTTCTTTTAATCCCCATAATTTTTCAGCAATATCTTCGGTTTTTGTGTGCGATGCGAGTGTCATCCCCATTAATAACGCGCCAATATCGGGTGAAATATCAACTTGTTTTGCTAATACCCCACCTGCAAGTGCAAAGAAAACCCCCAGTAATAAACGTAAATCTTCGCTGTGAGTTGAACTTAATAATCGATGTGCAAGCGGTCGCAACAACGGTAATGCTAATAATCCAAATGCCCACGGTGTTGGATTTTCACCATCAGCAAGTGCCAATAAACCAATAGCGATAATGTCTTGCAAAATTAAAATACTCAAAACATCACGCCCGTGAAAAGTCGATAATTCGCCATTATCTTCCAACACTTTAATGGCCAACACGGTACTCGAAAACGCCAAACTCGCGCCTAAAATTAAACCACCAGTTGTTTGTCCGCCTTGCAAAAAAAATAACAACGCAGAAATACCGGTAACAATAATTAAATGTAAACCACCAACGCTTAATACTTCACGTTTCAGGAGTGAATTGAGTTTTATTTTTAAACCAACCGTGAATAATAATAACTCAATGCCAAGGTCTGCAAGATGATTCAACGCAGGTAATGAACCTATGCCCGCAAAATTTAAACCATAACCCGCAATCAAATAACCAACCAATGGTGGAAATGATAAACGACTAGCCAGTAAACCTATAAAATAAGCACTGCCTAAAAAAATGACCTCGCTATAATCCATTCAACATGACCGTTTAGAAATACCCTTAATTTGTTTTATTCAAAATCTTTAATTCTTTGTGTATTTCGCGCAGCAAATCTACCGCTTCGTTGATTTTCCAATACCAACAAATGAGTTCTCTGCAAATCAGAAAGATAATTACTAATGCGACCAATCCCGCTATCGCCGAAAACATCATGTCATTCATCCACGCACTCTGGTCTAATTTTCAAATTACACTTCAACCGTCGTCAGCCACAAATCATGTTTATTGCACAAACTCAAAACATGTAGCGTGCCGCTATAATTGGGTAACGAAAAGGTTGAAATGGCGACTTTATCAACCGTTGGATTAAACAAATGTTCATCTAAAAATTGATAATTTTTATCGAGCAAAACGTGTTTCACAATGTAATGTTCAAAACCGTTCATTTCGTGCGCGGTGGTCACTTTTACGGTCAATTTTTCAATTTCAACTGTTGGCAAATGGGTTGCCACTTTGCCAGCCCAACGCCCTGCATTTTCTTTGGTATAAAAAAGCCCACCTGCACCAATAAGTTGCGCGTTCTTTGTCTCTGCCAACACGGGCGTGGTATTTAAAACGGTTAAACCTGCGCCCGCCAAACCCAAGCGCATAAAATCACGACGTTTCATTTTTCTCTCCTAAAAATTAACTTAATCATCACCAGCAATCGATAACTGCTCAATTAAAATCGACCCAGTTCGTACATTGCCTCGATAATCAACATCGTTACCGACGGCGACAATATTTTTAAACATCTCTTTTAAATTTCCGGCGATGGTAATTTCTTCGACAGGATATTGAATCACACCATTTTCGATCCAAAAACCTGCCGCGCCGCGTGAATAATCTCCCGTCATCATTTTTACGCCCTGCCCCATTAACTCCGTCACGAATAAACCTGTGCCGAGTTTTTGCAACATGGATTCAAAATCACCGGCATTCGGTGTCAGCGTTAAATTTCGCACCCCACCAGCATTACCGGTACTTTTTAAGCCCAGTTTCTTTGCTGAATAAGTGCTTAATACATACGCTTGCAAAATTCCATCGCGCACCAAATCACGGTGGCGCGTCGCCACACCTTCGCCGTCATACGCGGCACTACCTAACGCGCCAAGCAAATGTGGTTGCTCGTGAATATGAATAAATTCAGGGAAAATCTGCGTGTTTAGCGCATCCAATAAAAACGTCGATTTACGGTATAAACTACCGCCGCTGATTGCACCGACAAATGAATTTAATAAACTACTCGCCATTTCCGCACTAAACAAAACCGGACATTGACGCGGACTTAAACTACGACCGCCTAATCGCCGCAAAGTGCGTTCAGCAGCTTTAATCCCCACCTCACGCGCCGTTTCTAATTGTTCGGCATTTCGCGCCACGCTATACCAATAATCACGCTGCATATCATCACCAAGTTGTGCCAATACAGAACAACTTAGTGAATGACGTGACCCAATACGCGCTTGCAGAAAACCTAAACTATTGCCCAATACGCTAATACCCTGATGCGTACTAACCGATGCGCCTTCAGAATTGGTGATGTGTGCGTGATAATTTCGCGCCGCTTCTTCGCATTCAATGGCTAATTCAATGGCTTTTTCAGATGACAATGCCCACGGATGATATAAATCTAAATCCGGAAATTCTGTTGCCAACAAATCAGCGTCTGGCAATCCAGCACAATCATCTTCGCTCGTGTAACGGGCAATACTACACGCTGCGCTCACCGTTTCTTTTATCGATGCCGGTGACAAATCTGTGGTACTTGCCGCCCCTTTGCGTTGTCCAAAGAAAACCGTAACGCCTAACCCTTGACTGCAATGGTGTTCAATCGTTTCCACAACGCCCAAACGCGCTGTGACAGATAAGCCATCATCAACACTCAAGCCCGCTTCAGCCGCCGTTGCACCTTGTGCTTTTGCCTCATCTAAAAGTTGTTGAACTGTGTTTTTTAACCCTGTAATACGTTCAATCTGCACAAAGAAATCCTTTTAATGTTTCGACGCGCCATTATCAACGGTGCGTGTTTTGTTAATGAAAATATTTTTCAATCGATCTAACGCTGAATGTAATGTGGTATCCATTACCGTTTCGTTACCAATCGACACAATGATGCGAGTTAATTCCGGCATTTTGTTTTTGGTCGAGGCAATGTAAATAGGTTGAACATACAAAATCGTATTACCCATTGGCAAAATCACGATACGTCCCATTTCAACCGACGAACCGTTTTGATCCCAGAGCGTAAATTGTTCTGAAATTTCAGGATGTTGTTGTGTTAACGCTTCGATTTGCTCAGGGCCATTCACTTGCACATCTTTACCAAATTTAAATACAGTCAAACTTGGCTTATATGCACCAGTACAATTTACTTTATCCATCGTGCTGGCAATACCAACCATGCTCAAATTATTGCGATTAACCGGTGTCATCGCATTGATTAAGTCAAACTCTTCGCTGTCATGACAATCGCCAAAATCCATCGTTTGGTAATAAGGTAAAACAGGTTTTTCACGCACATTGGCTTGCGCCCATGTTTCCGCTTGTTCGTAGAAAAGCTCGGGACTGGTTTGATGATATTTTGCGTAAACTTGCATTTGTACGGTATACAAATCACGCGGGTAACGTAAATGCGCTTTTAATTCCTGTGGCATCGCATCTAACGATTTAAACAAACTCGGATAAGCGCGGTTATAAACTTGTGCAATCGAATCTGTCGGGTCAATCAAATAATAATCCACATCACCATCGAACGCATCAACCACAATTTTTACGGAATTACGAATATAGTTAAACGATTCTTCGCCGTTTAGATTTTCGTTATAAACAGGTTTTGAAACCGGATATTTATCTGACAACGTGTAAGCGTCTTGAATCCAATAAAACCGGTTTTTGGTCATCACCAAATAGGGGTCTTTATCTAAATGCAAAAACGGCGTGAGCTTGTGAATTCGTTCAATAATATTACGATAAATCTTTAATTTGCTGTCTTTGGAAATATTGGTCGAAAAAAACACCTTTTCATCGCCTAGTTTGAACGCGAAAAGAGCTTTTTTAAATGTTGAAGAAATCGGAATCCCCCCTTCACCATGATAAGGCTTTGTTTCGTGTGCATCCGTACCAGCAATGCCCACAACATTTAATTCATTTGGCACAATCGCGTAATCGTATTGCTCTTGACCGTAATAAATATCAGGATGTTCAACGCTCAAATCGACATCAGAGTGCATATTCAAATCGCGCAAATACCATGTCAACGGCGCATCAGCATCTTGCGCGGCAGGCGTAATCACTGCGCCATAACCGTGCGTGTAACGTAAATGGCGATTTTCCCAATTTTGCGCTTCTTTGGGTAATTTAGCGATATTCACTTCACGCGCTGCAATATTGACTTGACGTAAATGATCTGAAATTAAATAACGATCCTCATCAACAGATAAAAATTTGTAATAAGGACGAATTTCTTGCAGTTGTTTATAACTGAAAATAATAAATTCTCTATCCCAAACAGGAATATTTTCAAAATGCTTTTGACTGCTCCATGTATCAATGTCTTGCGCCGCGTCGAGTTTCACATTCATATCGACCGTTTTGATATTTTTCAAATCATACGCTGCCAGCGTCGCATTGATATTGTGCTGCATAAATTCATGTTCAGCTTTGACAGGATTTGGATTGACCACAAAGCGTTGCAGCGCGTCAGGAATAAACGTTAAATTTGGCAATTGCCAAACGCTAAGAAATACAAACAATGAAATCCACAACGGCATGCGTTTGTCGTGATTTTCAGAATGGACAAATTGAATGGCGACCAACGCAAAAATTAAAAACGTAGCCATTGCTGCCCAAATTAACGGCAATTGATAGCGAATTTCAAGAAAACCTGGACCAAAGAAAACTGGTTCGTGACTGTCGGTATAAAGCAACGAAAAACGTTGCAACATAAAGCCCCAAAGCACGAACGCCACCACAAAACCAATCAATAAAGTTAAATGAATTCTCGCGCCTTTAGGATAACTTTTGCGTTGGTCTGGAATGTAAGTGTGTTCAAGCCAATACAATGCGCCCACCATGCCAAAAATCAGAGAAGCCGTAATTAACAACTCTTGTTGAATCAATTGATAGGTGGGATACGAGAGCATATAAAAACTCACGTCATTACCATAAACCGTTTCTGTTACCCCTGATGCACTACCAAAAAAATACAGTAACGTTGATTCCCATTGACTATAAAACGGCGCAGCAATCACCATCGCTAAAATAAGCGAGATTGGCGTGTAAACTTTTGCCGAGCCATTCATAAATGTATCGGCAAACTTTTGAAAACGGCGCGTTTCGTTACCTGTTAATAACTTCTCATCCGTATTCAAGCCTAAATAACGTGAAGCTAGCCAAAAATGCGAGAAAAAAATAGCAAAAAACGCCAGTGTCACACCACCGGAAAGAAAAAATTTATACAGTAAGCGTAACCAAAAATAGGATTCAAAATTCAGCGATTGATACCACCATAAATCCACAAATAAATCGATGAAAATAAAATGAAAGGCTACGAATAAAACCACTGCAAGGGCGACTATGCCGCCAAGCATCGCGGGTAGAAATTTCAAATTCCGCATGGTGTTCCCTCTGGTGTAAATAAAAAATAATATGTTTGCGTTATTCTAACATTCTACGGCACGTTATGTGCCACGATAACCCGAAGTAATTGGATAACGACGATCACGCCCAAACGCGCGTTCGCTAATCCGAATCCCTGTTGCGGATTGACGACGCTTATATTCACTACCATCAACTAAACGAATGGCGCGTGTCACCGCGTCAGGTGAAAAACCGGCGGCAATAATTTCATCTGCGGATTGGTCTTGTTCAATATAACGCGCCAAAATCGGGTCAAGAATTTCATAAGCCGGTAACGAATCTGAATCACATTGATTTGGCGCAAGTTCAGCCGACGGTGGGCGTGTTAAAACACGTTCAGGAATCACAGGCGATAATTCATTGCGATACCGCGCCAAGTCATAAACCAACAATTTCGGCACATCTTTCAATGGCGCGAAACCGCCCGCCATATCGCCATAAAGCGTGGCATAACCCACACTCATTTCGCTTTTATTACCAGTTGTGAGCAATAATTTCCCTTGTTTGTTCGACATTGCCATTAACACAACACCACGGCAACGCGCTTGGATATTTTCTTCGGTAGTATCGTGTGACGTACCCGCAAACGTATCGGCGAGCATGTCAGTAAACGCATTGACAGCTGGTTCAATCGGAATGCAATGGTATTTCACCCCCATGATTTTAGCTTGTTTTTGCGCGTCATCATTACTCATTGCTTGCGTATATTTTGACGGCAACGAAACGGCTTCGACATTTTCTGCGCCTAACGCATCCACCGCTAATGCTAAAACCAATGCCGAATCAATGCCACCAGACAATCCTAAAATCGCGCCTTTGAAACCATTTTTCTGCACATAATTTCGAATGCCACGTACTAACGCTTTGTAATCACTACTGATTGGCGCATAAATTGGCTCACATGTTGTGGGAATGAGTTGTCCATTTTCAAATTCGACGACACTGATTTGTTCGGTAAATTCCGCTGCGCGGAACACGATTTCACCGTCTGCATTCGTCACAAATGACGCGCCATCAAACACTAATTCATCTTGTCCACCCACCGCATTAACATAAACAATGGGCAAGTGTGCGGCTTTGGCGTGTGAACCGATTAGCGTTTCACGTTGTTGCGCTTTGCCAGAATGAAACGGTGACGCATTAAGTGTTAATAAAATGTCTGCCCCAGCATCTTTTGTTGCTTGCACAATGTCAGCATGCCAAACATCTTCACAAATCGTTAAGCCAATAAATTGACCTTTAAACTCAAATACACACGGTTGTGTGCCGGCAGAAAAGTAACGCATTTCGTCAAAAACACCGTAATTTGGCAATTTTTGTTTACGGTAAGTCGCTAAAACACAACCTTCCGACAAAATCACGGCACTGTTATATAACTTATCACCACTAAGCTCTGGAAATCCAACGACAATTCCTATCTCTGGCGCGATGTTTGCTAACTGAAAAATAGCATTATTGGCATCACGAATAAAATCCCGTCGAAACAGCAAATCTTCGGGCGGGTATCCTGTGAGCGTTAGTTCAGGAAATATAATTAAATCAATCACTAAGCTGTTTCGAATGTTGGTTATTGTTTCAACAATTCGGTTAAAGTTAGCGGCAACATTGCCGATTAAACTGTCAGTTTGAACAAGCGCGATTTTTAAGGGCATAGCTTTTTAAGAAGTAAAAGGTTCAAGGTGAAGGGTTCAAGTGAACCGCCGGTAATCATAACCTAAGCATCGCGTTTTGTACTGACGATTTGATGGCACTAATTTTATTTTTGAAACAGGTGAAAGTCATGACAACAGAACAAGAAAAACAAAATGATTCTATTTGGTGGAATTTTATTGAAGCCTTGAGTGATGAATTTATTAACCAAACTGGTTTTGGCATTTATGCTCACATTACGCCTTTAGACGTACACGATGTGTATCAGAAATTTCAACAACATCAAGCACCTATCCGTAGTTTCGCGCGTGATTATGTGCGCTCTTGTGTTTAATGTTTAATTGTTTTTAAAACGTGATGCTGCCGCTGGATATTTTGACAGGGCAGCGTCAATTTTTTAACTTAAAATTTACGGATTTGATTGTGTCGTGAAAACATCAACTTATTCTTTTTCAACAAATATGCTTCCATGGTTTAAACCATTTATTGTTCCCGTGGCATTAGCGGTATTATCAGGTTGCGCGGGCGACATGGATATTAAACCTGAACCCGTTGCGCAACGCCCTATTCACAAGCGCAGCACCACTACGCCCGCTGTCGATTACGCATTAAGTCTGCAAGGTGCGCCATATAGTTATGGTAAAGCCTCACCAGAGGAAGGTTTTGATTGTAGCGGTTTTGTGAAATATGTTTATGAACAAAATGGCGTGCATTTACCACGCACAGTGCGTGAAATGGCAAATGTCCTCACGCCTGTCCCTAACAATAATATTCACTCAGGTGATTTAGTATTTTTTAACACGTCTGGCAATTCAGTGTCGCACGTTGGTATTTATGTGAATGAAAGTAATTTTGTGCATGCGCCTAGCACGCGTGCTGGCAAAGTCATGGTGTCGAGTTTGAAGAATAGCTATTGGCGCGAACGATTTATCGATGCCCGTCGCCCGCAAAATAATTAAACGTAAAAACCCAAAATCCCTTCCAAGTCCCATCCTATAAAAACTCAAGCGCAGACCGAAGTCTGCACTCAAAGCCTTTCAATTCGTCACGACACGTCTTAAAACTCTTCCCAATCATCGTTACCCACTGTAAATGTAGAAGTGGTAGATGCTTTTGGTGTTGAAACAGGTGCAGATTTTGTTGCAACTGGTTTACTTTTTACTGGTGAAACGATTTTAGCAACACTTTTTTGACCTAAATTATTGCCCATTTTGAAATGCGACATTTCTGTTGATAAATGACCCGTTTGTACTTCTAAGGCTTCTGCTGATGCAGCAATTTCTTCAACCATCGCCGCATTTTGTTGCGTGACATCGTCCATTGACGCAATGGCTTGTCCAACTTGTGAAATACCCGCACTTTGTTGACTTGAAGCACTGGCAATTTCAGCAATAATACTAGTTACACCTTGAATGGCATTTACAATTTCTTGCATAGTTTCGCCTGCGGCGGCAACTTGTTTACTACCACCCGATACACGCTCAACAGAATCACCAATCAATCGTTTAATTTCGCCCGCTGCATTCGCCGCGCGTTGCGCTAAATTTCGAACTTCAATCGCAACAACCGCAAAACCTTTACCTTGTTCACCGGCACGAGCCGCTTCAACGGCAGCGTTTAACGCTAAAATGTTCGTTTGGAATGCAATGTCATCAATTACAGAAATAATATCGACAATTCGCAATGATGATTCATTGATATTATCCATCGTACTGACCACTTGCTCGACAACCGCCACACCTCTGTTTGCCGTTTCAGTTGCACCGACGGCGAGAATATTGGCTTGTTTCGCATTTTCGCTATTATGTTGAACCGTTGACGTTAATTCCTGCATACTCGCCGCCGTTTCTTCTAAACTCGCGGCTTGCTCTTCGGTGCGATGCGATAAATCATTATTTCCCGCTGCGATTTCTTTTGCCGCAGAGGAAATAACATCCGTTGTCTCTTTGATTTCAGCCATGACGCTTTTCAAGTTTTCAGCCGTATTATTCATACCCACTTTTGCTTGACCAAAAACACCCGGATAATCGCGTGTAATCGATTGCGTTAAATCTCCATCTGCCAACGCATTGGCAACACGCAACACATCATTAAAGGCTACATCGCAGGTTTCAATAAGCGTATTCAAATTTGTCAGCATTGACTTAAACATAAAGTCGTACTTATTCGCATTAGTACGTTTAGAAAAATCACCTTGTGCGCCTGCGCCTGCCAGCGTTTCGATTTCAGTATTGATACTCAATAAAGCCGTTTTCACAGCATCAATTGCTGCCGTAATTTTGGCTTTTTCGCCCGGTAATTTATCAATATCACGTTTGAAATCACCTTTTGCATACTGTGACACGACATCAACAATGTGCATTTTTACATCGATATGCGATTTTACCAGTGAATTCATACTTTTTGCCATGTCAGCGTATGAACCTTGGAATTTAGTCACATCAATTTCATCGTAGATAAAACCCTCGTGATGTCTTTTAGTAATGACTTGCTGTGCATCAATAAAATGAACAATCGTATTTTGCATTGCTTGCATCGCTTGTAACATTGGGCGAGTTTCATCTTTGACATCGGTATCAATGCGTGAGGTTAAATCGCCATGTGACACCGCATTCGCAATATTTTGAACAGATGTTAAAGAGTTTAAAAGTCCACGGATAACCGCATTACCAAAAAGTATTGATGCTAACAAACCAAAAGTTACCAAGCCAATTAACACCCAAAGAATCAAATTAAATCGTGCTTGTGCAATTTCATATTCGAGTATGGCACCATCTGTGTTTATTTTGATTAAACCGTTTAAGTCTTCATAAAAGGGTGTAAATAACGGATTTATTTTGTTTGTAATATGCTCGTACAACTTATCTAAACTACCTAATTTAATAAGCTCTAAAGCAGGCTTCATGGCTTCGTCTATATAACGTTGACGATCTACAAGATATTTTTTAATCAGTTCTTTTTCTTCCGGGATACAAAACGTTGCATTATAAATTTCCCAATGTTTTTTAATATCTTCCAAATTTTTTTCTATCGTCTCTCTGTTTTTAGAGGCCTCATCAGGATAAATAATGCTGGCATTGAGAAGCAGCCGATTCTCCCATGCTTTAGCTTTTATGTAACCGAGTTCAGTAGTTGAAACCATCTTATTAGCATAAATGGATTCTATACTCTCATTACTTTTATTGATTCCGAATAATCCAAGACTACTGGTTATTAGCATAATTACAGACATCAAACCAATAAGCAGTATCAAACGCAGTTTGATAGTCAAATTATTAAACATTTTTGCTCTCCTTTGAAGACAAATTCGTAACGCGATAAGCATTACAGTTACATTGGTGCTGTATCGACAGTATTTTGAAATTCATGAGTGTGAAAATGCGATTCATGAAACTTTAACTTTGTATCATTTATAATTTGCTACATACTTATGCAACTAATCGAACCTGTTTCCCGATATTTAGAATATTTATCCTCACCAGCGGTATTGCGTCTATCACTTAAAACTTTATGCAAAAAAATTATTTCAAATCTATAACAGTTGGTTTGTTGCTCACTGTGATTATGTCCGTTGATGCTTTTGCACAAAATGTGACACTTTCCGTTGATGAGGCACTGGCAATTTTTTATCAACGTAATACCGATTTAATTGCTGCTCAATATAACATCGAGCAATCAAAAGCCGATGAGATTATTGCCGCTGCTATTCCGAATCCAACATTTGGTTTTCAGCTTTCAGAGATGGCAAAGAATCCCAACATGGGTGCTAGCGCACAAGGCTGTAACAATAACCCAAATGTTTCTTGTGGACTTGCTCAGTATTATTCTTTTAGTCAATTGATTGAAGTGGCAGGTAAACGTGGATTACGAATGCAAAGTAGTGGTTTTGCTACGCAAGCTGCCGAAAGTGATTTTAGAGATGCGGTGCGTATTTTTTCAAGTATGGTGAGAGAGTCTTATTTTGGATTATTGCAAGCGCAAAAGAATCGTTGGTTAGCCCAAGAAATTGTCGATAATTACCGTGATATTGTAAAAGCTAACAGTTTACGTTTAAAAGGTGGCGATATTTCTGAATCCGATTTTTTGCGTGTCAAAATGGAAGCCATGCACGCACAATCTGATTTAGATAATGCCCAAATGGCAGTTGAACAAGCACAAGCTGGATTGGCGGTTGTGTTACGTTGGCCAGATAAAAGTTTACAATTTGAAGCCAAAGACGAATGGGCAGTTATTAAAGATATTGGTCAAAATCTTTCCAAAGAAACACTTATCGACAAGGCATTACAACAACGTCCCGATTTACAAGCTGACAAATTAAGAGCTGAACAAGCCGATAAAGAATTAGAATTAGCGCGGCGTTTAAAATACCCTGATGTGACGGTTAATGCGGGTTATGCCCATGATCCAAGTAATAATAATCTTAATTCCGCTTTCGTTGGTTTCAATGTTCCCCTGCCATTGTTTTACCAATACCAAGGTGAAACAGACAAAGCCTTCGTTAATTTAAATCAAAATAAACTCGCGGTAGAACAAACAGAAATTAGCATTCGCAACGATGTTGTAATGGCATTAGCCGCTTGGAGTAGTGCCGATAAAGTTGTTCAACGTTTCAATGATGGATTACTAAAGGATGCGCTAACGGTCAGAAATAGTTCTGAACTAGCTTATAGCAAAGGAGCAACAAGTGTTCTTGATTTTATTGATGCCCAGCGTAATTACAAAAATGTCATGCGTGACTATTATGTGGCAATGATTAACAAAGTGAACGCTTATCACAACTTAGCAAAATCACTTGCCATAGAATTAAATACTAACAAAATCGCTGTCGCCGATGATTACAACAGTTCCAAACAATAAAGATTATGACTAATTCAAATTTTTACACCAAAAAGAAACTATTTTTATTGACGTTATCATTAACGCTAATGTTAGCCGCATGTTCTGATCCGACAGAAAAAGTTCAGCAACCACCTCCGCCACCACAAATCCCCAAAGGGGAAGTGTATTTAGCCCCTGATTCTCCTAAAAGAACTTATGTCAAAACAGCCAGTTTAGTTTTAACACAACACCCTTTACTTGAACCCCTAGCAGGAAAAATTGTCTATAACGAAAGTGTAACGTCACGGATTAGCTCGCCGATAGCAGGACGTGTTATCAAGGCACCTGCAGCATTAGGTACATCTGTTTCTGTTGGTTCAACATTATTAGAACTCGATAGCCCCGACGTGGCAGATGCGGAAGCAGATTTCATTAAATCGCAAGCCGATTTAACACTGGCTAATCATGCGTTTAACCGTCAACAAGAGCTTTACGCTGGAAAAGCCATCGCGCATAAAGAATTAGAGCAAGCACAAGATGATTTAAGTCGCGCACGCAGTGATGTACAAAGCGCACAGCAACGTTTGAAAAATTTACACATACATGCAGGGCAAAGTGACGGGCGTTTTATTTTAAATTCGCCTATGACGGGTGTTGTCGTGGAACGTAACGTGACACCAGGAATGGAAGTACGCCCAGATTTGGACTCGCCACTGTTTGTCGTTTCCAACATCAAAAAATTGACGGTATTGATGAATGTTTTTGAGGTGAATTTATCCAAAATTCGGCTAGGACAAAAATTATCGGTTTCTGTTCCCGCCTATCCGAATGAACGTTTTCCCGCAACGGTTCAATATATCGGACAAGTGTTAGACGACACGACGCGAACTGTGCAAGTGCGTTGTGAATTACCAAATCCAGATGGTCGATTATTACCAAGCATGTATGCCACCGTTACGGTAGAAAGTGATGCAAGCGATCAGGCAATTGTGATTCCGCTTACTGCAGTTTTTACTGAAGATGATGTCGATTACGTTTTTATTCATCTCGACGAGGATCACTATCAGCAACGTCCTGTTGAAATTGGACTACGCTTGAAAGATAAAGCCATTATCACAAAAGGGTTGCAACCTAATGAACAGCTTGTCACGGAAGGCGCATTGATGTTGCGTGCTGAAGAAGATGCTGAAAACACAAACCCATAATCAAACGCAGGAATTAAAACATGATTGAAAGTATCATTGCGTTTTGTTTACAGCAAAGGCTAATGGTCATAGGGATGACCTTAGCGATTGCTGTATCAGGGATTGTTGCGTTTGAACGATTACCCGTACAGGCATTCCCAGATGTACAAAATGTTTTCGTTCAGGTCGTGACCCAATATCCAGGGCAAGCTCCTGAGGAAGTTGAAAAGCTCATTTCGTTACCGATTGAGCGGGTTATGAATGGTTTGCCTCATTTGATGAATATGCGTTCTGTTTCGATTTTTGGTTTATCAGTCGTGACACTGACTTTCGATGATGATGCAGAAGATTATTTTTCTCGGCAACAAGTGTTAGAAAGATTACAAGATGCTGACATTCCCACTGACACGAAACCCCAGTTAGGACCTTTATCAACAGGGGTGGGTGAAATTTTACGTTATGTTATCGATGCGAAACATTTATCCCTCATCGAACAACGCGCCTTGCAAGATTGGGTCATTGAACCGAAATTGCGTGCCGTTCAAGGTGTAGCGGACGTTGTGTCGTATGGTGGCGGCGTTAAAGAATATAAAGTTTCTGCGAAACCAGACCGATTAAGAAATTACCGCATTGATTTAAATCAAATGTTTGACGCGATTGCGGCAAATAATGCGAATACAGGCGGTGGTTATATTGAACACGGTGATGAAGCCCTTGTTGTGCGTGGCGTTGGCTTACTCAAATCTGCGGATGAAATTGGGGAAATTGTTGTTGCGACAAATGACGGCGTACCCGTGCGGATTAAAGATGTTGCTGATATTAGCGTAGGACCTCAGCCGCGCACGGGTATTGTGGGCATGAATCAGCGCGATGATATTGTTGAAGGCATTGTGTTACTGATTAAAGGACGCGATGCTGTCAACGTATTGAACGGTGTTAAAGAAAAAATTGTAGAACTCAATGATTTTGGCTTACCGCCCGGTGTAAAAATCACGCCCATTTACGATCGCACAGAATTAGTTGGACACACCATACACACCGTCGAACACAACATGATTGAAGGTGCGGTACTCATCTTAATTATTTTGCTGGTATTTTTACAACGCGTTTTGGCTGCTGTTTTGGTGACACTGATTATTCCGTTGTCGCTATTATTCGCGTTTATTTTGGTTGATTTTGGGGGCATTTCGGCAAATCTCATTTCGCTTGGCGCGATTGATTTCGGGATTATTGTTGATAGTGCGGTGGTATTAGTTGAAGCGGTTATGGTGCAAGCCACGTTAGATTTAAAACGCACGACAGATATTCGCTCTCTTAGACAATCATTGTTAAGCACCGCAACAGAAATGGGGCGACCAATTCTATTTTCAAAAGCGATTATTATTATTGCTTTTTTACCTATTTTCACGTTTCAGCGCGTCGAAGCCAAAATCTTTTCTCCGATGGCATACACGCTTAGTTTTGCACTGGTTGCATCGATGTTGTTTAGTTTGACGTTTGTGCCGGCGATGCTGACTTATTTATTAGGACCAAAAATTGCCGAACGACATAATCCGCTCGTTCATGCGATGGAAAAACACTATCGTCGGCTTTTAGAATGGGTACTTAATCATGCACGATTTGTGTTTCTTTCTGCGGTTGCGGCATTGGTATTGAGTTTTATGTCGGTGCGTTTGATTGGTACTGAATTTATGCCGAAACTCGACGAGGGTAATATCTGGTTGACCATTACGCTACCAACTCCCGTTTCGCTGACAACGGCAAAAGAGCTTGAAGAAGAAGTGCGGGATAAATTAGACGCTTTTCCGGAAGCGAAAACGGTGCTGACACAATTAGGACGACCTGAAGATGGTACTGACCCCAAAGGTTTTAACAATCTTGAAGTATTGATTGACCTTAATCCGAAAGACACTTGGAAGTACAAGAAAAAAGATGAACTCGTGCAAGCTATGGATAAAGAGTTGTCTGTATTTCCAGGCATTCTTACTAATTTTTCGCAAGTCATTCAAGACAACGTTGAAGAGGCAATTTCAGGCGTAAAAGGTGAAATTGCGATTAAAATTTTCGGTAGTGATTTAAAAATACTGCAAACGCAAGCTGATCAAATTACCGATATTCTCGCTTCCATTCAAGGTGCAACCGATGTGGCTGCCGAACAGCAAGCCGGATTAGCGCAAGTCATTGTCGATATTGATAGAGCCAAAGTGTCACGTTACGGTATCAATGTCGCCGATGTTGAACGTGTAATGGAAATTGGCATGGGTGGCAAACAAGCCTCAGAATTTATGGAAGGCGAACGGCGTTTTGATATTACATTACGCTATGAAGAAAGTGCGCGTAATTCGATAGCGGGCTTGGAAGGTTTGACTGTTCAAACTCCAAGTGGGCAACGTATTCCACTTTCAGAACTTGCCACGATTAAAATCAATCAGGGTGCATCACGAATTAGCCGCGAAGATAATATGCGGCGCATTGCAATTAAATGTAACCTCATCGACCGCGATCAAGGTAGTTTTGTTGCCGAAGCACAGCAAAAAGTAGCTCAACAAATTGCATTGCCGCCTGGTTATCATATTGTGTGGAGCGGACAGTTTGAAAATCAACAACGGGCGATGAAACGTTTAGCTGTTATTGTTCCGATTAGCTTAATACTAATTTTCGTTCTTTTATTTTGGGCATTCACGTCGATTAAAAATGCGTTACTCATCGTGATGAATGTACCGTTTGCTATGATTGGCGGTATCCTGATTTTGTTGGCAACTGGCATCAATCTTAGTGTGTCGGCTGCGGTTGGTTTCATTGCCTTATTTGGGATTGCTGTACAAAACGGCGTGATTTTAGTTTCCCAATTGAACAAATTGCGCCGTGATGGTCAGTCGCTACACGATGCTATTATCAATGGTTCGGTTAGTCGGCTTAGACCGGTGGTAATGACGGCTCTCATGGCAATACTTGGATTATTTCCTGCTGCACTTTCAACCAGTGTCGGTTCAGAAACTGCAAAACCTTTCGCCATCGTAATTATTGGCGGTTTGGTAACGGCGACTATTTTAACACTCACACTTTTACCGGCACTGTATCGCTATTTTGCTGAATCTGACGAACCTTAAAGGGGAAAAAAATGAAAGAAATTCGTGCATTTATCCAACCACATAAACTCAGTCCGGTAACGATTGCGTTAATGGAAATTCCTAATTTTCCAGGCATGACGGTTATCGATTGTGAAGGTTTTGGTCGTGAGCATACTGAACACACGCAAGACTATCGTCCCTTTTTACCGAAAAAGCGTATCGAGATTTTTTCGCCAGATAACATGGTTGATATTATCTTTGAAATCATCATGGAAAAGGCACACAGTGGACAGCATGGTGACGGTAAAGTGTATGTCATGGATGTTATCAAAGGTGGACGAGTTCGAACGGCTGAACAAGATTCTGATTTAGGATGAAATAGCCGTTTTGTCTCTGTAAATAGTACGCATACTTTCGCTCGTCTGGTATCATCAAAACTATTTTTACGGAAACATTTTTCACTTCATGAACAGAACCGATTTATTTAAACAACACCTCGCGCAACGTATTCTTTTCCTCGACGGCGCGATGGGAACGATGATTCAAGGCTATAAACTCGACGAAAAAGATTATCGTGGCGAGCGTTTTGCAAATTGGCAAACCGATGTCAAAGGCAATAACGATTTATTGTGTTTGACGCAACCCGATATTATCAAAGCTATTCACAGCGCGTATTTTGAAGCGGGTGCAGATATTGTTGAAACGAATACCTTTAATAGTACGACCATTGCGATGGCAGACTATGAAATGGAATCGTTGGTTTATGAAATCAATTTTGCGGCGGCAAAAGTAGCGCGTGAAGCGGCGGATGAATTTTCAACGCCTGAAAAACCGCGTTTTGTGGCAGGTGTTTTAGGCCCGACAAATCGCACGGCTTCAATGTCGCCAGACGTAAATGACCCAGGTTTTCGTAACATTTCGTTTGATGAATTAGTCATTGCTTATACCGAAGCGACGAAAGCGTTAATCGACGGTGGTGCAGATTTAATTTTAATCGAAACGGTGTTTGATACGTTAAACGCCAAAGCCGCGATTTTTGCTGTTGAGTTGTGTTTCGAAGAAATTGGTTACAGTTTGCCAGTGATGATTTCAGGCACGATTACTGATGCGTCGGGACGCACACTTTCTGGTCAAACCGTTGGCGCGTTTTGGAATTCCTTGAAACACGTCAAACCGATTTCATTTGGTTTTAACTGTGCATTAGGTGCAACCGAATTACGCCAATATATCGAAGAACTTTCAAACATCGCCGACACACACGTTTCAGCGCATCCTAACGCGGGTTTGCCAAACGCTTTTGGTGAATACGATGAAACGCCTGAAATGATGGCAGCAGAAATTGCGGATTGGGCAAAAAATGGTTATTTGAACATCATCGGCGGTTGTTGTGGTACGTCACCTGATACCATTCGCGCCATTGTCAAAGCAGTTGAAAAATACCCACCGCGTCAAATTCCTGATATTCCAAAACATTGCGCCTTAGCAGGTTTAGAACCTTTGAATATCACAGCAGAAAGTTTGTTTGTGAATGTTGGCGAACGCACAAACGTTACGGGTTCAGCGGCATTTAAACGTTTAATTATCGAAGGAAATTTTGAAGCCGCTTTAGACGTTGCCAAACAACAAGTCGAAAACGGCGCACAAATCATCGACATCAACATGGACGAGGGAATGCTCGAATCCAAAGATGCGATGGTACGTTTCTTAATGTTAATTGCCGCCGAACCTGATATTGCCAAAGTGCCAATTATGCTCGATTCATCGAAATGGGACATTTTGGAAGCAGGTTTGAAATGTATTCAAGGCAAAGGCGTTGTGAATTCAATTTCAATCAAAGAAGGCGAAGACAAATTTATTCAACAAGCCAAACTCGTGCGACGTTACGGTGCAGCCGTGATTGTGATGGCGTTTGATGAAGACGGACAAGCCGATACCAAAGCACGCAAAATCGAAATTTGCCAACGCGCTTACAAAATTTTGACTGAGCAAATTGGTTTTCCACCTGAAGATATTATTTTCGACCCGAACATTTTTGCCGTCGCAACGGGTATCGACGAACACAATAATTACGGTGTGGATTTCATCGAAGCGACCCGCGAAATTAAACGTACTTTGCCTCACGCGCTAATTTCGGGCGGCGTGTCGAATGTGTCGTTTTCATTCCGTGGCAATAATCCCGTGCGCGAAGCAATTCACGCCGTCTTTCTATATCACGCAATCCAAGCGGGTATGTCGATGGGGATTGTGAACGCTGGACAACTCGCTATTTATGAGGATATTCCGAAAGACTTGCGCGATGCCGTAGAAGACGTAATTTTGAATCAGCATGACGGTAGCGGCACAGAAAAATTGCTCGAAATTGCTGAAAAATACCGCGCAGATGGTTCAACTGAAAATAAAAAAGAAGACGCGCAATGGAGACATTTGCCCGTCAATGAACGTTTGGCGCACGCACTGGTAAAAGGAATTACCGATTTTATTGACGAAGACACCGAAGAAGCCCGTTTACAAGCTGAACGTCCGTTGCACGTTATCGAAGGCGCATTGATGGATGGCATGAATATCGTCGGTGATTTATTTGGTGCGGGAAAAATGTTTTTGCCACAAGTGGTCAAATCCGCGCGAGTCATGAAAAAAGCGGTCGCGTATTTAATGCCGTTTATGGAAGCCGACAAAACTGCCGCTGACCGTCAAAGCAATGGCAAAATTTTGATGGCAACCGTGAAAGGCGATGTGCATGATATTGGTAAAAATATCGTTGCCGTGGTGTTGCAATGCAACAATTACGACGTGATTGATTTAGGCGTGATGGTTTCAGCAGAAAAGATTTTGCAAACCGCACGCATGGAAAAAGTCGATATTATTGGTTTGAGCGGTTTGATTACGCCGTCGCTCGATGAAATGGTTCACGTTGCCAAAGAAATGCAACGCCAAGGTTTTAAAATCCCGTTGTTAATTGGTGGCGCGACAACTTCTCGCGCTCACACTGCCGTTAAAATCGAACCAAATTATGATGGTTCAGTGGTTTATGTCACCGATGCGTCGCGTGCTGTCGGCGTAGCGAGTAATTTATTAAGCGGCGAATTAGCGACCGATTACAAAGCAAGTATTCGCGCCGAGTATGAAGAAGTTCGAAAACGTCACAAAGGCAAAGAATCTAAAACCCAACAACATTCGCTCGAAAATGCGCGTAAAAATAAATACGTTTGGACAAATCACCCGATTAAACCCTCGTTTTTAGGTGTGAAAGTGATTGAAAACGTATCATTGGAAACGTTGGCAAACTATATCGATTGGACACCATTTTTCCAAACATGGGAAATGGCAGGCAGTTATCCGAAAATTCTGTCCGATGCTGTGATTGGCACAGAAGCGCGTAAATTATTCGATGACGCGCAAGCGATGTTGAAAACGTTGATTGCTGAAAATTGGTTACAAAACCGTGCCGTGATTGGCTTTTTCCCTGCCAATAGCGTGGGCGATGACATTGTTTTGTACACGGATGAATCGCGGCAAACAGTGTTAGAAACCTTGCATCATTTACGTCAACAAAACGTCAAAGCTCCTGGTAGACCGAATTATTGTTTATCGGATTTTGTCGCGCCACTCGAAAGTGGTGTGATGGATTATATTGGTGGTTTTGCTGTGACAACAGGCATTGGTATTGAAACTAAGCTAGAAGAATTTGAAAAAAATCACGACGATTACAGCGCGATTATGCTCAAAGCGTTGGCAGACCGATTAGCTGAAGCCTTTGCCGAGTATTTACATTTGCAAGTTCGCAAACAACATTGGGGTTATGCGAGCGATGAAGATTTGGATAATGATGCGCTGATTAACGAGAGCTACAAAGGTATTCGCCCTGCTCCTGGTTATCCCGCCTGCCCTGACCATACAGAAAAAGAAAAGTTGTTCAAATTGTTAAACGTGACTGAACACACCACAATTGAACTCACCGAAAATTTCGCTATGTATCCCGCCTCAGCGGTAAGCGGTTGGTACTTTGCACATCCACAAGCACAATATTTCAACATTGGTAAAATCGACAAAGACCAATTGAGCGATTATGCGCGACGTAAAGGTATGGCTGAAGATGTAGCGGCGCGGTGGTTGGTGGCGCATTTGAATCATTGATGATTTTTTCGTGATGAACAAACTAAATTTGTAGTCTGTTCATCACGCTGTTTTGTATTTTTGGGGAAATTATATACATGCTCATCGATAAGCAAGTTTGCACAGTGATTGAGAGAATGTTGAATTTGAACTGCATAATCTAGGATGTAAAAAGATGACAACAAGTACATATCCAGAGACGTTGTTTCATTTTTGTGGTGATGAAAAGAAAGGAGAAGATGCACTAAAAAGCATTCTATCTAGTAAGTCTTTCATACCGTCATACGCAAGAGAACGTGTTATATCAACGAAGGTAGAAACACCATATTTTTTTGTGCCAATGGTTAGTTTTTGTGATTTTAAAGTTCATGAACTTAATTTGCATTTCACAAAATACGGAAAATTTGGAATTGGATTATCAAAAACATGGGGTATAGAAAAAGGTCTTAATCCTGTTTTTTATTTTAGTAATGGTAGTGAATTATTCCCAGAAATGTGGAGTGCCATATTCAAAGTATATGAAATTATCAGCATCAGTGACCCTGAAATACATTACAAAACGGAAAATCTTAATGCGGATAACATAGAAGCATTAAATAAAATAAAGCCTGATGAGATGAATGCAATAACCAGAATTATTGCATCTGAATTTCCACGACTTTTAAAATTACTGACTTACGCAAAAAATTACCAAGGCGAACTAAAGCGTGATGGAGAAGAACTAATACCAGATTTTCGATTTGCTGATGATAGAGAATGGAGATACGTTCCAAAAGTACCTGATCGTTTGGTGATTCCTGAAAATCTACCTAATAGCCTCACTGGTGGAAAACATTATGGAAAAGAAGAATTAAATGAACAAATAATCAATTCTTCCCATCATTTAGAATTTGGATATGATGACGTTAAGTTTATTTTTGTTCCAGATGAAGATGCACGATTAGATTTAATATCATTCATTGAGACAATAGAAAAGGAAACAAGGGAAACTATCAATTTATTGATTAGTAAAATTACTGTAATTAGTCATTTGGATTTATAAAACAAAAATAGCTCTGTGTTTATTTACAAAGCTAATAATTTGAAAGTTCCACCAAAATATTTAAACGACAAAAATGACTAACTTCATAACCCGCAAATTTTGGCGACAATGGTTTTTAATCGGTTTACTGATGAATTCAACGCCAATGTATGCGCTCGAATTAGATAAAATCGAACTGCCGGACATGGGCGATTCATCGGGAACATTGATTAGTCCCGAAGAAGAAAAAAAATTAGGGGAAGCCTTTTTTCGTAGCTTGCACGCGCAAGTCACCATCAATCAAGACAGCGAAATTCAGCAATATATTCAAAGTATTGGTGAAAAACTGGTCGCCCACAGCGATACACCCAGTTACCCGTTTCATTTTTTTGTGGTCATGGAAAATGACATCAATGCTTTCGCAGGACCAGGTGGTTATATTGGTGTGAATTCAGGGTTAATTTTGATGACCGACGCGGAAAGCGAACTCGCGTCCGTTATGGCGCACGAAATTGCTCACGTCACGCAACGGCATTTGTATCGGTCTTATGAGGCAAGTTCACGTTTATCAATCCCGATGGCAGTTGCTACGTTAGGTGCCATTTTACTTGGAACACAATCTGCCGCCGCAGGACAAGCTGCGATTATGGCCATTCAAGCCGGAAGCGTGCAATTCCAAATCAATTTTACCCGTGAACACGAAGAAGAAGCCGATCGTGTGGGAATGCAAACATTATCCAGTTCGACGTATGATCCGCGTAGCATGCCAACGTTTTTTGAACGGCTACAACAATCGACACGCTACGCGGGGCAAAATATACCGGAATTTTTACGCACCCATCCCGTCACCGCGTCGCGTATTTCCGATTCACGCGGTCGAGCGGATAATTATCCCTATAAACAATATCCTGATTCGCTGACTTATCAGTTGATAAAAACGAAATTACAAGTTTTATCAAGTAATGACAGCAACGAAACTCGTTCAATTTTACAAGCCCGTTTGAATCAAGGATTGCCCGAACAACGCACCGTGGTGCAATACGGTTTAGGTTTACTCGCACTGAAAACACAAAATTTCGCAGAAGCCGAAACAATTTTTCAAATGTTGGCCAAAAATAATTTTGAACAGCCGCATTACGCCGCAGCCTTGGCACGCACAGCATTAGAGGCGAGCAATTACAAACTGGCTTTAACGCGCTATCAAAAACTGTCGGCTCAATTTCCAGATAATGATGCAATTAAGTTGGAATATGTGAGCGCATTATTAAAAACGGGCGATCCAAGTACAGCAAAAAATATCCTGCTGTCTTTATCGCTAAAAACACAAAATTTGCCGATTTTTTCTGAGTCACTCGCGCAAGTGTATGGTGATTTAAATCAGCCCGCCGAATCACACCGTTATTTGGCAGATTATTATTTTGCAATGGGTGAAACACAACAAGCGATTTTGCAAATTCGATTAGCACAACAAATCAAAGGCATTAGTCCGCAAATGGTAGCAATTCTACGCGAAAAATTGGCATTTTTATGGACAACCGATGAACAAGAACGTCGTAACCGATAATGACAAAAAATACAAATAAAAACAGCTTTTATTTGCGTTATTAAGGGCATTTTAAGTATAATCAACAGCTAAAAATCGTTACCTGAGTTACCTGTCTTAACTGCGTGAGTAAATAATGAGTGAAGAACAACAGCAATCACAACTAAAACAATTGATCGCCAAAGGTAAAGTACAAGGTTACTTGACTTATGCCGAGGTAAACGATCATTTACCCAGTGATATTGCTGACCCTGAGCAGATTGAAGATATTATCAACATGATCAATGACATGGGGATTCAGGTGTATGAAGCTGCACCCGATGAAGACTCATTGATTACCGATTCTGCTGCCGTCACAACCGACGATGAAGATGCCGAAGAAGTTGCGGCATTAGCCTCTTCAGATAGCGAATTCGGACGCACAACCGACCCCGTGCGTATGTACATGCGCGAAATGGGTTCAGTTGAATTATTAACACGCGCTGATGAATTAAAAATTGCTAAACGTATTGAAGAAGGACAGCGTCAAATTGTACAAGCTGTGGCGCGTTCATGCGTGGTGGTGAATGATTTTATTACATCGTTTGAATCTATTTCACCCGAAGAAGCTGCGAATCCTAGCGCAAAAAGTAATGACGAAAATAGCATTCGTTTAATTGATTTAATTTCAGGTTTCGTTGATTTATCTGAACCAGAAGATTTAATTGCGGTATTACCAGTTGTTGCCGACGATGAAGAAGTCGATGACGATGACGATAGCGTTGCCGTGGTAGATGACAGCAGTGAAGATGATAAAGGTATCAATTACGACGAAGTTAAAGAAAAAGTAGACGTTCTTAAACGCCAATTAGAATGCGTGACCGATGCCACGAAAAAATACGGTTATGCCAGTGATAAAACGGAAAAAGAGTTTGAAAAACTTACCGAATTATTCATGGAATTCAAATGGTCATCGAACTATTTGAAAAAGTTAACCGGCATTATTCCGCAAGGCATTGCAACAGTTCGCGCACAAGAAAAGTTGATTTCCGACATTGTCGTCAATCAAGCCAAAATGCCTCGCAAAGAGTTTTTAGCCTTATTTAGCGAAAATGAAACCAATTCAGTATGGCTGGAAAAATGTTTGGCGGATTCAACTTATGGTGAAATAATAAAAGAACGTGAAAAAGAATTACGCAAAGCCTTAAAAATATTAGTTGAAATTGAAGCTGAATACGGTTCAACAATCAATGGTTTAAAAGACATCAATCGCCGTATGACTATTGGTGAGGCGAAAGCTAGACGTGCCAAAAAAGAAATGATTGAGGCGAATTTACGACTCGTGATTTCGATTGCTAAAAAATATACTAATCGCGGTTTACAATTCTTAGATTTAATTCAAGAAGGCAATATCGGTTTGATGAAAGCGGTTGATAAATTTGAATACCGTCGTGGTTATAAATTTTCAACGTATGCCACATGGTGGATACGTCAGGCAATTACTCGTTCGATTGCCGACCAAGCACGCACGATTCGTATTCCTGTTCACATGATTGAAACTATCAACAAGTTGAATCGGATTTCACGGCAAATTCTGCAAGAATTAGGACGTGAAGCGACACCAGAAGAACTCGCTGAACGCATGGAAATGCCGGAAGATAAAGTCCGTAAGGTGTTGAAAATCGCGAAAGAACCCATTTCAATGGAAACACCCGTTGGTGATGACGAAGATTCGCATTTAGGTGATTTTATCGAAGATGCAAAAGTATTATCACCGGTTGAATCAGCAACTATCGCCGGTTTGCGTGAATCGACACAAAATGTCCTAGCTGGTTTAACCGCGCGTGAAGCAAAAGTGCTACGAATGCGTTTTGGTATTAACATGAATACTGACCATACGTTAGAAGAAGTCGGCAAACAATTCGATGTGACGCGCGAACGAATTAGACAAATTGAGGCGAAAGCCTTGCGTAAATTGCGTCATCCTTCTCGTTCTGAACAATTACGTTGTTTCTTAGACAGTGATTAAAAAGTTTAGGGCCCTTAGCTCAGTTGGTTAGAGCGTCCGACTCATAATCGGCAGGTCGTAGGTTCAAGTCCTACAGGGCCCACCATATATTTCAAGGACTTATGCGAAAGTTTAAGTCCTTTTTTATTGCCTAAAATAAAAATGTTCCATTTTCGTTCCATTTGAAAAAAAACACCATAACAAACCGCAACACATGACAACATCATTGCCATCGTTTCGAGTTTCTTTGCGTTGTATAATTCGCCCAAAATGACCACCATCTAAAACGCGCCGCCCTTTTGGTAAAAGCAAAAATTCTTGATAAAAATGGCAATTATGATGCCCATTTTTTCTCGAAAGAAACCGTTGAAAAAAGCAAAATGAAACAAGTCAACGCGGGACAATAAATTGTATTTGTCAAAACCTGCTTATGTTTTTGGCTTTCACGGGCTTGATAAGGATGTTGGCAAAGATGTTTTAAATGGCACCGAATTACGCCACAGCAAAAATAACTATGACTGGTAATAGACTTGAACGCGCCCGTCAATACGCCTTAGATGATAGCAAACGTAAGCATTCAAAAATTAAAACGCCTTTCGTTATTGGCGCAATTATCGATTTAGCTAATTGTTTCGATTTGCTTGATAAAAAATGTTTGGATTTACTTGCTGTTGCTTATAAAGAAATGGCAATGACATTAAACGAGGCGGGTAAATATTTACCAATTAACGCGCTATTCAGCGCAACTGATTTTGACTTTAAAAAACGCGAACCACTCTACCCAAACGCGGGTTTTAAAACTCACAACCACATTCAACTTTGCATCATTAACCCCGATTGCATCAAAGGCGTGTTTTTACCACGCGACAAACAAAACTAAAAATCACCTTGTTATCGGTGTTGATATTCACTGCAATCAATCTTGAATGTGCGTTCCATCCATAAGTTCCATCGTGCTGTAAATTTGCATACTTTACGATTTTCAAAAGAATCTACTTTTTAGATTCTCACCCGCATACGGCGTGCAGTATAAATCTTTGTCCCATTTCGTAATAAAAATGGCAACAAGCAGTAACACGACTATTTTGTAAATGTCAGGCTTGAGTGTTGATAATAATTCCAAGTGGATTCTGACCATGAAGATTTTGCATTAAGGTATCTAAGAAATCTGTCAATGTCGCGTTATTGCTAGAGCTATCAAAAATACTTTGAAAACTATCTTGTAAACCCTGTAGCGATTGATTGGTATTATCAACATTGCTGGTTTGATCATTCACATGTTGGATTAACGTTTGTAAATTACCAACGATATTACCAACCGTTGTACTATCAGCAGCACTATATGCGGCAATCGCTTCGTCGCTACTACTATGCAGCTTATGCGTGTGTAACATAGCTTGTTGTTGATTAAATGCTGTTGGTTTAGCTTGTTTTGCCGCGTCCTCTTTGCCTAAAATCACAAACAAATCTTGAATAAATGTACTCAACGATTTTTCTGCTGAATTCACTCGATCCGCATTACGAATAACGGTGGAGTCAGTCGTATTAGTTGGATTCACTACTCCAATTTGTGCTAATGCTTGTCCGATATACGATGAAAACAAAATCGGAGTTGCCACATTAGCCGTTAATTGACCATTTGTTGTCACGGATGTTTTATTAGCAAATTGCAGATTGTATGCGTTAGCACTTGAAACAGGGGAAATGGAATTCATAATAAACCTCGTACTCTTAGCTAAAATCAGATAAAACCGCAATGTTGCTAAAATTACACCTGTACAATTTTAATTACAAGCTACATCTGTTCATTAAAACGGTATAGTTGAACTTCCGAGCAAGAAATTAAATATACTGAATCGATACAATTTCGTACTCGATGTCGCCAGCTGGTGCTTTGACGATTACAATATCTTCGGCTTCTTTGCCAATCAACGCGCGTGCAATCGGCGAACCGACTGAAATACGTCCATCTTTAATACTCGCCTCATCTTCACCAACGATTTGATACGTTACACGCTTTTCATTTTCTAAATCTTCAAGTTCAACCGTCGCACCAAAAACAACTTTACCATTGGCATCCACTTTGGTGACATCAATAATTTGCGCGTTCGCCAATTTCCCTTCGATTTCAGAAATGCGTCCTTCGGCAAAACTTTGCTGTTCTTTTGCGGCATGATATTCAGCATTTTCTTTTAAATCGCCGTGCGCTCTTGCTTCTGAAATGGCGTTAATAATGCGTGGACGAACAACTGATTTTAATTCGTCTAATTCGATGCGTAATTTTTCTGCACCTTTGACCGTTAGGGGAACTTTGCTCATTTTTAAAACTCCAATAATTTTTTGAAGGTAAAAGACGAAAATTCGCCTCTTACCTTTGCGTCTATTTTTTTAGTTCAAACTTTTATGCAAATCTTGCAAACAATTCACATCACCCGCATCGAGTTCACCAAGCGCAAAACATGCCGCTCTTGCACCCGCCATCGTGGTGTAATACGTCACGCGATGTTGCAAAGCCTCACGGCGCATAGTGAATGAATCTGAAATCGCTTTTTTGCCTTCAGTCGTGTTAATGATGAGTTGAATTTGATCATTCTTAATCATATCTACCGTATTTGGTCGCCCTTCGTTCACTTTATAAACGAGTTCGCACGGAAAGCCTGCTTCTTTTAAGAATCGCGCTGTGCCGCCAGTCGCCACAATTTCATATTGTTTTTCCACCAACATTCGGGCAATTTCAGGCAATTTCACTTTATCTTTATCACGAATACTGATTAACACTTTACCCGTGTGATTTAAATCAACGCCTGCTGCACGTTGTGATTTTGCAAAGGCTTCACCAAACGTTTTGCCCACCCCCATCACTTCGCCCGTTGATTTCATTTCAGGGCCTAATAATGGGTCAACACCAGGGAATTTGACGAATGGGAAAACAGCTTCTTTGACAGAGAAATAATCCGGAATTCGTTCTTCGGTGATACCTTGTTGTTCAAGCGTTTGTCCAACCATCACGCGAGCCGCAATTTTCGCTAACGGATAACCAGTTGCTTTTGATACAAATGGCGCAGTTCGTGACGCTCTGGGATTGACTTCTAAAACGTAAATATCTTCGCCTTGAATTGCAAATTGCGTATTCATCAAACCGCGTACGCCTAAAGCTTCTGCCATTTTGGCGACTTGTTCACGCAATTTATCTTGCAACGCAGGAGCTAAATCATACGGCGGTAATGAACACGCTGAATCACCTGAATGCACACCTGCTTGTTCGATATGTTCCATCAAACCACCGATTAACACCCGTTCGCCATCATAAATTGCATCAACGTCCATTTCTACGGCATCATCCAAAAAACGGTCTAACAGCACAGGCGAATCGTTTGAAACGCTTACCGCTTCTTTCATGTAGCGTTGCAAACCTTCTTCGTTGAATACAATTTCCATCGCTCGACCACCTAAAACGTAAGATGGACGTACAACCAGCGGATAACCTAATTCTTTTGCGGCGTTAATGGCTTGTTCAGTTGAACGTGCGGTTGCATTGGGTGGTTGTTTCAAACCTAAACGTTCAAGTAATTTTTGGAAACGTTCGCGGTCTTCAGCTAAATCAATTGAATCGGGCGACGTGCCAATAATTGGAACGCCAGCAGCTTCTAACGCGCGTGCTAATTTCAACGGTGTTTGACCACCATATTGCACAATCACGCCTTTTGGTTTTTCGATATGAACAATTTCTAACACATCTTCGAGCGTCAACGATTCAAAATACAAACGGTCAGAGGTATCAAAATCGGTCGAAACGGTTTCGGGATTACAGTTGACCATAATCGTTTCGTAACCGTCTTCGCGCAACGCTAATGCCGCATGAACACAGCAATAATCGAATTCAATGCCTTGTCCAATTCGATTTGGGCCGCCGCCTAAAATGATGATTTTTTCTTTGTCAGAAACGCGTGCTTCGCATTCTTCCTCGTAAGTGGAATATAAATAAGCGGTATCTGAGGCAAATTCTGCCGCACAGGAATCGATACGTTTATACACCGGGCGCACATTTTGTTTGTGGCGGATGTTGCGAACTTCGGTTTCAGAAGCATCGAGTAATTTCGCTAACCGTAAATCTGAAAAACCTTTGCGTTTAAGTTTATACAATTCGCCCGCTTTCAAAGTCGAAAGCGTTTTGGTCGAAAGCGATTTTTCGGTTAAAACCAAATCTTCAATTTGTGCCAAAAACCACGGGTCGATTTTGCTCGATTCATGAACTTCGGCAATCGTCATTCCGCTACGGAAAGCATCGGCAACATACAACAATCTATCAGGACCTGGATGACGCATTTCACGGCGCATTTTATCGCCCGCATCATCAGCCGTTAAATCGATAATTTCGTCTAAGCCGCTGATGCCAATTTCTAAACCACGCAAGGCTTTTTGTAACGATTCTTGGAACGTGCGACCGATTGCCATCACTTCGCCGACGGATTTCATTTGCGTCGTTAAACGGTCGTCAGCTTGCGGGAATTTTTCAAACGTGAAACGCGGCACTTTGACGACAACGTAATCAATTGACGGCTCAAATGATGCAGGTGTTTTACCGCCTGTGATTTCATTTTGTAATTCGTCAAGCGTGAAACCGACCGCTAATTTCGCGGCAACTTTTGCGATTGGAAAACCTGTGGCTTTCGAGGCTAATGCCGAAGAACGTGAAACACGCGGATTCATTTCGATGATAATCATCCGACCATCCGCAGGATTGATGGCAACTTGAACGTTTGAACCGCCTGTATCGACACCGATTTCACGCAAAATCGCAAGCGATACGTTACGCAAAATTTGATATTCCTTGTCTGTCAACGTTTGCGCTGGCGCAACGGTAATTGAATCGCCCGTGTGAACGCCCATTGGGTCAAAATTTTCAATCGAACACACGATGATGCAATTGTCTTTGGTATCGCGTACAACTTCCATTTCGTACTCTTTCCAACCGAGTACCGATTCTTCGATTAACAATTCGTTGGTCGGCGACAAATACAAACCACGCTCGCAAATTTCAATAAATTCTTCTTTGTTGTACGCAATACCGCCGCCGCTTCCGCCCATTGTGAAAGAGGGACGAATCACTGTTGGATAACCGACTTCTTTTTGTGCAGCTAAGGCTTCTTCCATCGAATGCGCGGTTTTGGATTTCGCCACTTCTAAACCAATTCGCGCCATCGCATCATTGAAAAGCTGACGGTCTTCGGCTTTGTTAATTGCTTCTTTGGTCGCACCAATCATTTCGACGTTGTATTTGGCTAAAACGCCGTGTTCGTCGAGAGCTAATGCACAATTCAACGCCGTTTGTCCACCCATGGTTGGTAAAATTGCATCAGGGCGTTCTTTGGCAATGATTTTTTCAACCGTTTGCCAATCGATCGGTTCGATATAAATCGCGTCCGCCATTTCGGGGTCGGTCATAATCGTGGCGGGATTGGAATTGACCAAAATCACGCGATAACCTTCTTCGCGTAGGGCTTTGCAGGCTTGTGTACCTGAATAGTCAAATTCACACGCTTGACCAATTACAATCGGTCCTGCGCCTAATAATAAAATGGATTTTATGTCGGTTCTTTTTGGCATATTTTTCTATGAGGCTCGTATTTTAATGCTGAACGAAATGGGGAATAAAACTAACGTGCGTTCATCAAGTCGATAAATTCATCAAATAACGCTTCCACATCGTGAGGCCCTGGGCTGGCTTCGGGATGACCTTGAAAACTGAACGCAGGGCAATCTGTGCGTTTAATGCCTTGCAAACTACCGTCGAATAATGATTTATACGTTGCGATTACATTTGATGGCAAGCTCGCTTCATTCACCGCAAAACCGTGATTTTGACTGCTAATCATGACGCGCCCGGTGGAAATTTCTTGAACAGGATGATTTGCGCCATGATGTCCGAATTTCATTTTTTCGGTTTTCGCGCCACTCGCTAAGGCTAGTAATTGATGACCTAAACAAATCCCGAAAACAGGCGTTTTCGTTTCTAAAATGGTTTTAATGGCTTCGATTGCATAAGTGCAAGGTTCTGGATCACCAGGGCCATTTGATAAAAAGACACCATCGGGTTTCAACGCTAATACTTCCGAAGCAGTCGTTTTTGCAGGTACAACAGTTACGCGGCAACCACGGTTCACCAGCAAACGTAAAATGTTACGTTTTACGCCAAAATCATACGCAACAACGTGTTTAGTTAAATTTTCAGCAACTTTGTGACCTTCTTTCAAATCCCAAATGTTTTCTGTCCATTCGTAAATTTCAGAAGTCGTCACTTCTTTGGCTAAATCTAAACCTTTCAAACCTGCAAAGTTTTCAATCGCAACTTTCGCGTTTTCAATCGTTTGATCTTCGCCCGCGATGATGCAACCACGTTGTGCGCCTTTATCACGCAAAATGCGAGTTAATTTGCGGGTATCGATTTCAGCGATAGCGACAACATTGTTATCGATTAAATACTGCTGCAATGATTTCTCACTACGCCAATTGCTTGTCACCAGTGGTAAATCCCGAATCACTAAACCACTGACAAAAACGCCATGTGATTCTTGGTCTTCATCAGTTGTACCAACGTTGCCGATATGGGGATAAGTTAATGTGACAATTTGTTGCGCGTAAGACGGATCACTCAAAATTTCTTGATACCCCGTCATTGCGGTATTAAAAACAACCTCGCCAACGCTACAACCCGCTGCGCCTATGGATACACCGTTAAATACTGTGCCGTCTTCTAACACTAATTGTGCGGAACTCATCGAAATCATTACCTTCTAATGTGCAAAACGGGACTCGCCGTGACGCATCCCGTTGTTAAAAATCTATGGCAACTATACAAAATTATGCCGTTTTGGTCATTAACAATTTTTAGCTTTTTTATTTAACGATGATTGTGCCGACTGCGATGGACTTTGGATTTGATATGCGTAACGAGATGGTGATGATGCCCGTGACTGTGTCGATGATGCACTTCGGGTTCATCATAACTCGATGCACCACTCGCGCAATCTAGTTGATGCGGCGGTAAACCAGCAGAATTTGTGGGCATCGTGTTAATATTTGCCACGATGTTATAATCACCCGCAAAACCGTGATCCATTTGGTTAATCATCAGGTTGTAACGTTCATTACTGGTACGACCGCCTAAAATCACACCTATCAAATGCCTACCATTTTGATGTGCCGCGCTGACTAAGTTATAACCCGAATTACAAGTGAAACCGGTTTTCATACCTTCCGCGCCTTCATAATTAGCGGTAAATCTGTTGATGCCGTTCAATTCACGTCCCTTAAACGAAAAACTGTGCGCGGCGAAATAACCATAATATTCAGGAAAATTTCGTTGCAGTTTTAATGCTAATAACGCCATATCCCGCGCAGTCGTGACTTGCCAATCATTTGGCAAACCAGTAGCATTCATAAAATAAGTATTATACATACCCAACGAGTGCGCTTTTGCCGTCATACGAATCGCAAAATTATCTTCGGTTACGGCTAAATGCTCCGCTAAAACCACTGACGCATCATTTGCCGAACGAGTAATAAGTGCCAAAATAGCCTCTTCAACGGTTAGATGTTCGCCGTGATGCAAACCTAAACGACTATTCGGTTGCCGCGCTGCATGACGCGAAGCGTGCATGACATCGTGCAAATGAATTTGACCATTATTTAACGCATCAAACGTCATATATAGTGTCATCATTTTCGTCAATGAAGCCGGATACCAGGATTGTGTCGCATCAACTTCGTGCAAGACATTACCATTTTCGGCATCAATTAAAATGGCAGCATGATGTACTTGTGCTTGACCGACTTGAGATGCGAGCAATAAACAAATGGCATTAAGAGTAAGTAAAAATAATTTCACGCGGAATCTCGAGTATGTTTAATCGGTTGTATTTAATTATGTGGGAGTGAAACATGGCAAGTATAAGGCGACGTGCTTTGGCATAAGCCCCAAAATCGCCCAAAATCACCTTCTTCATTTGGTTTCCAATTTTCTGAAAAGGCTTCAAATGCCACGCCAGAAATCTTTTTTTCGGTTAATTTTTTAAACGTTGTTTGAATAACGTGTTGTTGATTTTTTTTACTCGCCGTGCCGCAAGGCTGCCCCGTTTTCAGACTGATTTGTGATTGTCCTTCTGGTGCATAAGGCCAGCCAAATTCTGTCACAATTACATCTTTTGTCGGATTTGTTTTTTTCACTTCTTGCCAACGTGCGACATGAAAATCTGCCGTATTATCAGCGGATACACATGAAAACAAACCAGAATGCCTATTTTCCCACCACGGAAAAACGTTGATGCCAATCCAATCGACTTGTGCGCTAAATTGATTTTGATGACACGGTTGCTCTCGATTGCACCATTCCCACCAAGTATCAATCACGCCAATCGGTTGTTTGACTTTTGCCTCACGCAACGCATTTAAACATCGTTCTGTTTCGCTATCAAACGCATAATTGTGACGGGTGCGAACTTCTGAACCGCAACTTAAACGCACAATCGTGTCAGGATATTCCCGTGCTAACGCAATGCCGTGAGCAATCGAATCGGTGTTGACGAGTTTATCTTTATCAATCCACAAAATCGCAATGACTTTAATACCGCGTTTTTTTGCTGCCGGAAAAATAGCTTCTAAACCGTTCAAAACACCATAACTCATAATGCAACGAAACGGTGTTTCTTTAATTAACGTATCCAACAAGGTGTTAATAATTTCTGCATCGGGTTTTGCACCATAATTGGGCGTGAGTTGATTCACATACGGACTAAATGCCACGCATTGCAGTGGTTGCGAATTATTCTTGGCGTAACTTTGCGACGTGTTGAATAACGTCAAAATCAACCACAACAGCCATAAAATACGTTTCATCATGCCCAAAAAACCATGTCATTTGTGCGATATGATAAGCGATTTTGCATATTCAGTCGCGCCACATTTAAATTGGTAAAATTATTATTACCTGCCTTGAATCTGAAATCTGCATCCCCATTTTAGTTTCCATCGTTATTTTAAATTTCACAGGAAAACGTATTACATGAGTACAAATGAAGAAAATTTAGTCACACCCGAAGCAGAAATCGATTTGCATGAAAATCATACCGAAGTCGGCGAACACGAATACACCATCGACGAATTAAAGGCAGAACTTGCCGAAGCGAAAAAAGCAGCTCAAGAAAATTGGGATAAAGCCTTACGCACGCAAGCTGAAATGGAAAATTTAAAACGTCGCACCCAAAAAGATTTAGAAGACGCGCACAAATTCGGCTTAACTAAATTTGCGAGCGAAATGCTACCCGTTTTAGATAGCTTATTTATGGGCTTGCAATTAGCGACCGGTGATAGCGAAGAAGTTAAAAAATTCCGCGAAGGCTGCGAACTCACCATTAAACAATTTGAATCGGCGTTTGAAAAATTTAATGTCGTCACCATTGACCCGACGGGAATGCCATTTAACGCAGAACACCATCAAGCGATGGTTATGCAAGTGGTTGAAGGCGCAGAACCTAATACCGTCGTCAACGTATTCCAAAAAGGTTATATGTTAAACGGTCGCTTATTACGCCCTGCAATGGTTGTTGTTGCAAAAGCAGCAGATTAAACGCTTGAAATCCTAAAAAACATCCTCATATTCGTAACAACTTTCATATTTATTTAAAAATTATTTGGAGCAGATCATGGCTAAAATTATCGGTATCGATTTAGGAACTACCAACTCATGCGTGGCGGTGTTAGAACACGGCGTGGCAAAAGTGATTGAAAACAGCGAAGGTGCGAGAACGACACCGTCAATTATTGCGTTTAGCAGCGATGACGAAGTGTTAATCGGTCAATCAGCAAAACGTCAAGCGGTTACGAATCCTAAAAACACATTGTTTGCGATTAAACGTTTAATCGGTCGTAAATTCAAAGAAGATGTGGTTCAAAAAGATATTCACATGGTGCCATACAAAATTGCCGAAGCTGAAAACGGTGATGCGTGGGTAGAAGTTCATGGCAAAAAAATGGCAGCACCTGAAATTTCGGCTCGCGTTTTGATGAAATTGAAAAAAGATGCCGAAGCCTATTTAGGTGAAGAAGTCACGCAAGCGGTTATTACCGTTCCGGCTTACTTTAACGATTCGCAACGTCAAGCCACGAAAGATGCGGGTCGTATCGCTGGTTTAGAAGTGATGCGAATCATCAACGAACCAACTGCCGCTGCATTAGCGTTCGGTATGGATAAACCAAAAGGCGATACCAAAATCGCGGTTTACGATTTAGGTGGTGGTACATTCGACGTTTCAATTATCGAAATCGCTGAAATCGATGGCGAACACCAATTCGAAGTGTTAGCCACAAACGGTGATACATTCTTAGGTGGTGAAGATTTCGATTCGCGCGTCATTGAATATTTAGCCGAAGAATTCAAAAAAGACAGTGGCGTTGATGTTCATAACGACCCATTGGCATTACAACGTTTAAAAGAAGCGGCTGAAAAAGCAAAAATCGAATTATCGTCAAGTCAACAAACTGACGTGAATTTGCCTTACATCACCGCTGATGCGTCTGGGCCAAAACATTTAAACGTTAAATTAACACGCGCAAAATTAGAATCGTTGGTTGACGAATTGATTTTGAAAACCAAAGCACCTTGCGAAATGGCGTTAAAAGATGCAAAAGTGTCAGCGTCTGATATTGACCATGTCATTTTGGTTGGCGGTCAAACCCGTATGCCAAAAGTGCAAGAAATGGTGAGCAAAATCTTTGGTAAAGAACCACGCAAAGACGTAAACCCTGACGAAGCGGTTGCATTAGGTGCAGCAATTCAAGCGGGCGTTTTAGCCGGTGATGTTAAAGACGTATTGTTGTTAGACGTAATTCCATTGTCTCTTGGTATCGAAACAATGGGCGGCATTTTGACCAAATTGATTGAGAAAAACACCACCATTCCAACGAAAGCGCAACAAGTATTCTCAACGGCAGATGACAATCAAACAGCGGTTACGATTCATGTGTTGCAAGGTGAACGTGAAAAAGCGAATGCAAATAAATCATTAGGTCGTTTCGATTTATCCGATATTCCACCTGCATCGCGCGGCGTGCCACAAATTGAAGTCTCTTTTGACATCGATGCCAACGGTATTTTGAACGTTTCGGCAAAAGACAAAGCGACGGGTAAAAAACAATCGATTGTAATTAAAGCCTCAAGCGGTTTGTCGGATGACGAAGTTGAACGCATGATTAAAGATGCCGAAGCGCATGCGGATGAAGATCGTAAATTAGCAGAATTAGTCCAAGCGCGTAATCATGCCGATGGTTTGATTCATGCAACCGAAAAATCATTGAAAGATTTAGGCGATAAAGTGCATGCTGATGAAAAATCGCATATTGAAGCGGCCATTGCGGCAGCAAAAGAAGCGGTTAAAGGTGATGACAAAACTGAAATCGATGCAAAAACCGAAGCCTTGACTGAATTATCAGGCAAATTAGCAGAACGTGTTTATGCTCAAGAAGGTGGCGCAGAAGCCGGTCAAGCGCATTCAGATGACGCACATGCACATCAAGCCGATGATGGCGTGATTGATGCGGATTTTGAAGAAGTGAAAAAGTAAAATTTTCCATTCCGTTCCCGCGCTTAAAATGTGCGGGAACATTCTATTACTAAATTCAGGAGGAACGTACAAGTACATCTTATGAAGAACGTTAATGACAACCTGCAAATAACGCCATGTTTTAAGTTGAAAGGGGGTTCATATAGATGAATAATTTATTGCCAAGTAGAGTAAGGCTATTTTCTCAACCTGATATTTTAAAAAATATATGACACTTCAAACACTTTACAACACCGATTTTAATTCATGGATTCAAGAGAATATTCTCTTGTTAAAAGCTGGTCGATTTAACGAAATTGACAACGTACATTTAATCGAAGAACTTGAAGACATGGGCAAAAGTAATACACGAGAATTAAAAAGTCGTTTAATCGTTTTAATCGCACATTTATTAAAATGGCAATTTCAACAAAACCAACGCAGCGGAGGTTGGAAATCATCTATCATTGAACAACGTAAAAAACTGTCTCTTTTATTAGCTGATTCGCCTAGTCTAAAACGCATAGTGAATGATGTAATTTCAGATATTTATAATGAGGCACTTGACTGGGCAAGTGAAGAAACAGGAGTAGCAGAAAGTATTTTTCCTTTAACCTGTCCATATATACAAGAGCAATTATTGGATAAAAATTTTTATCCGTACTAATCAAAAAACCAAAAAAAACCTCGCTTAGAAAATCTAAGCGAGGTTTTTTTACGCCTTAAAAATTACAAAATATAGCGACTTAAATCTTCGTCTTCGACTAAATCAGTCAAATATTTATTCACATAAGCGGCATCAATCACGACTGTTTTATCTTCTAAATCAGAGGCTTCAAACGAAATCTCTTCTAACAATTTTTCCAACATCGTATGCAAACGTCTTGCACCGATATTTTCAGTCGTTTCATTAACTTTCCAGCCCATTTCAGCGATTCGTTTAATGCCATCTTCGGCAAACGTTAAATCCACACCTTCTGTTTTTAACAACGCGCTATATTGCTCCGTCAACGACGCATTCGGCTCAGTCAAAATTCGTACAAAATCGTCGGCTGATAACGCACTTAATTCAACACGAATCGGAAAACGTCCTTGTAATTCTGGAATTAAATCGGAAGGTTTGGCGACATGAAATGCACCGGATGCTATGAACAAAATATGGTCGGTTTTAATTGCACCATATTTCGTACTCACGGTGCTACCTTCCACTAACGGCAATAAATCACGTTGCACACCTTCGCGCGAAACTTCACCGCCTCCACCGCCTAATTCAGAACGTTTGCAAATCTTATCGATTTCGTCCAAAAAGACAATGCCGTTTTGTTCGACAGACTCCACGGCGCGTAAACGGATGTCATCTTCATTAACTAATTTTTCAGCTTCTTCTTCTTGTAAAACTTGCAATGCTTTGCTGATTTTCATTTTGCGGGGTTTGGTTTTACCCGAACCCATGCTTTGAAACATGCCTTGCAATTGGCTGGTCATTTCTTCCATACCTGGAGGAGCCATGATTTCTACGCCAATCGCCGTCATTTGCACATCGACTTCGATTTCTTTATCGTTCAGTTCACCGTCACGCAACTTTTTACGCATTTTTTCGCGCGTCGCATCACCATTTGGCGAATCATCCGGCGACCAACCTTCCGCACGCGGAATTAAAATATCCAAAACGCGATCTTCGGCAGCTGTAGCTGCTTCTGTTTGCATTTTTTCCATTTCAGCCATGCGCGTCATTTTGACGGCGGTATCGGCTAAATCACGAATAATCGATTCCACATCACGTCCGACATAACCCACTTCGGTAAATTTCGTCGCTTCAATTTTAATAAATGGCGCATTGGCAAGTTTGGCTAATCGACGCGCAATTTCCGTTTTACCTACGCCTGTAGGACCAATCATTAAAATATTTTTCGGTGTAATTTCATCGTGCAATGTGCCGGTGATTTGTTGTCTGCGCCAGCGATTTCGCAACGCAATCGCAACCGAACGTTTTGCGCTGGCTTGACCAACAATGTGTTTGTCTAATTCACTGACAATTTCTTTAGGTGTCATTTGAGTCATAACTTTTTTACTCTTTAGGTTCAATGTCGAGTTCTTCGATACGCAAATTGTGATTGGTATAAATGCAAATATCAGCGGCAATATTGAGCGAACGTTCGACAATTTCTCGCGCACTTAAATTCGTATTTTCAAGCAACGCACGCGCGGCAGCTTGTGCAAATGAACCGCCTGAACCAATTGCCATCAAATCAAATTCCGATTCAGGTTCAATGACATCGCCTGTGCCTGAAATAATTAACGACGTTTTAGAATCTGCAATGGTTAATAAGGCTTCAAGTTTGCGTAAAGCTCTATCGGTACGCCAATCTTTCGCCATTTCAACAGCGGCGCGAGTTAAATTGCCACGGTGTTTTTCAAGTTTGCCTTCAAAATGTTCAAATAACGTAAACGCATCCGCTGTTGCGCCAGCAAAACCCGCAATCACTTTATCATGATATAAACGACGTACTTTGCGAGCGTTGCCTTTCATGACGGTGTTACCCAATGTCACTTGACCGTCACCACCGATGACGACTTTATCTCCTCGGCGTACCGAAAGAATCGTTGTGCCTCTAAACACAGTTTTCTCCAATTAAAATAACCAAAATGCAATTTTACAGGTTTTCTGTTGCTGACAGTAATTCGCGTTGTAATTGTGCTAATGCTTTGCCGCGATGACTTAGACTGTTTTTGATTTCTAACGATAATTCTGCCGCGCTGCACTGATGAGTTGATACGCCAAAAACGGGGTCATAACCAAAACCGTATTCACCACGCGGTTGTTCTAAAATATAACCGTCCCAACGTCCTTGCGCAATGATAGGACAGGGATCGTCAGCGTGACGCATCAAAACCAAGACACAAAAGAAATAGGCATTGCGTTGCGCTACTGGCACGCCGTCTAATTCGCTCAAAAGTTTGGCAATATTTTCAGCATCACTTGCGCCCTGCCCTGCATATCGCGCCGAATAAATCGCGGGCGCATCGTTCAACGCCGCAACCACTAAACCCGAATCGTCTGCAATGGCGGGTAATTTTGAAATTTTCGCCGCATGACGGGCTTTTAAAATCGCATTTTCAACAAACGTTGTACCGGTTTCGGCAATTTCTGGCACGTCAAATTGCGTTTGTGGAATTAGAAAATAATCCGGCAATAAGGCTTGTAGTTCTTTGATTTTGCCAGCATTGCCACTGGCGAGTACAAGAGACGGTTTAGTTTGTGTCATGCGTTAATTCCAAAAATTGTGCTTCGTCGATAATTTTGATACCTAATGTTTGTGCTTGCGCGAGTTTACTGCCTGCCGCTTCACCCGCTAACACACAGGTTGTTTTTGCCGAAACTGAACCTGAAACTTTCGCGCCGAGTTGTTCTAATTTGGCTTTGATTTCATTGCGTGGCAAACTTAACGAGCCAGTTAGCACCCACGTTTGACCAGCGAAAGGTTTTAGATTTTTTGATAATTCCTCTGCGCTTTCGTCCCAATGTACGCCAGCCGCTAATAAATTTCCAACCAACTCATTTTGCGCGGCATCATCAAAAAAAGTCCGTACATTATTCGCTGTCACCATTCCCACATCGGGAACTTGTACTAACGTTTCAACATCGGCGGCGCGTAATTTTTCTAATGTTTTAAAATAACGCGCTAAATTTTTTGCGCCTTCTTCACCCACTTCGGGAATACCTAACGCGGCTAAAAAAGTGCTGAATTGCGTATGTTTTGACGCTTCAATCGCGGCAAGAATTTTAGTAGCATTTTTTTCGCCTTGACCGTCTAAATTCGCAATATCATCGATTTGTAATCGGTAAATATCCGCAACATTTGTTAAAACACCTTGCTCACATAGAATTTCAATTAACTTCGCACCAAGCTGGCGAATATTCATGCAATTGCGTGAAGCATAATATTTAATACGTTCTGCAGTTTGTGCAGCACACGCTAAACCGCCAGTGCAACGATAAGCGGCTTGATTATTTGCACTTTTAACGGAGGATTCACACACGGGACAATGCGTTGGCATGATAATCGGTTGCCGCAATTGTCCTTGCGTTACAACTTTGACCACTTTTGGAATCACATCTCCTGCACGGTGAATTTCGACTCTGTCACCAATGTACAAACCAAGACGCTCGATTTCGTCCATGTTGTGCAATGTGGCATTACTCACCGTTACGCCACCAACAAAAACCGGTTCGAGCCGTGCCACTGGCGTTAAAACGCCTGTGCGTCCGACTTGAAAATCAACATCCAACAACGTTGTGGTCATAACTTGCGCGGGGAATTTACGCGCAATTGCCCATTTTGGTGAACGGGCTATAAAACCGAGTTTTTGCTGCAACACCAAATCATCGATTTTATAAACAATGCCGTCAATTTCCATCGGTAACGTGTCTCGCAATGTTTCCATGCGTTGATAATCTTGCTCAAAAGCCGTTTCACTGGCGAAAAAAGATTCGCAACTTGTATTGGATTTAAAACCTAATTCTGTCAAATATGCCATGATTTCAGAGTGACGTGAAAATCCACGTTCGTCCGAATATTCACCAATGCCGTAAGGAATGAATTGCAATGCACGTTCAGCGGCAATTTTTGGATTGAGTTGTCGAACTGTTCCGGCGGCGGCATTGCGTGGATTGACAAATGACCGACTGTTTTGTGTTTGTGCGAGTTGATTGATTTGCTCAAAAACCGCTTTGCTCATAAACACTTCGCCGCGCACTTCCAAAATTTCAGGGGGCGCATCGATATTTAATTTCAGCGGAATAGATTGAATGGTTTTAATCGTATGCGTAACATTTTCGCCAATTTGTCCATCACCGCGCGTTGCCGCATACGCCAAGAAACCCTTTTCGTAACGCAAACTAATCGCCAAACCGTCAAGTTTTGGTTCGCTGTAAACAGAAAGCGTTTCTAACGGTAATGCCAATTCTCTCGCGGCTTTGCTAAAAAAATCGACCGTTTCTTCCAATGAAAACGCATTGGCAAGCGACAGCATTTTTATGTTGTGCATAATTTTTTGAAATGCACTACTCGCAATTGCTCCCACACGTTGCGTCGGTGAATCGGGCATTAACCAATCGGGATGTTCTAATTCAATAGTTTGTAATTTCCGAAATGCCGCATCGTATTCAGCATCTGAAACCAGTGGCGCATCAAGAACGTGATAAGCGTGATTCCACAGATTTAATTGGCTGACAAGATTCTGATATTCAATAACAGACATAAATGGCAATTAGACAATGCCTTGATAAGCGTGAATATGCTCATTCATTAAGGTTTGTAACTGTTCTTTATCGAGCAATTGATTATCTACTTTCAAATAAAGCACCGCATCTTCGTGACGTAAAGTAACTTCTTCTACGCCTGTGACGTTCAATATTGCGTCTGCAAATAAATGTGCATCACCTTCGCTCATTGCTTCAAGAGAAATCAATAAATTTGCGACATAACGAGGTTCTTTCATGGTGAATGACAAGGCTAACCAGCTTAATGCCAATACCGCGCAAACTAAAAATACTGCCGTTACGCCAAATTGCCCATTAAACCAACCACCGACTAAACCACCACAAAATAAACCTAAAAATTGCGAGCTGGAATATGCCCCCATCGCAGTTCCTTTCAAATCCGCTGGTGCCGTTTTAGACACTAATGATGGCAATGTCGCTTCCAGCAAATTGAAACCACAAAAGAAAACACTCAAAAAAGTGATTAAAACCATCAAATTGTCATGGAATAATGCAAAACCAACTGCTGCAATCAATAACGCGGCAATTGCCCCCAAAAACACTTTTTTCATTTGACGTTTTTTTTCCGCCAAAATAATAAACGGCACAATTAACGCCATCGAAATGACAAACACGGGCAAATAAACTTGCCATTCTGTTCCAGCTACCAATCCAGCATGTCGCATAAGTGATGGTACAACCACAAAAATTGCCATCAAAATTAAATGTAAAATAAAAATACCGTAATCCAAACGCAAGAGTTCCGGATTTTTCAAAGCTGCCATCGCATCAGCCGGCACAAATTCGGCATCTCGGTGTAATTTTGTTTTTTGCGGATTTGGCACGACGAAAATAATCGCGGCAATAGCCAATAATGTTAAAACCGCTGTTGTCCAAAATACGCCATGCACACCACCAAACGTCGCAGCAATAATTGGACCTGCCACGATACCTGCGCCAAACGATATGCCAATGCTTACGCCAATCGTTGCCATGGCTTTGGTGCGATGGACTTCTTGCGTTAAATCTGCCACCAACGCCATGATAACGGCTGAAATTGCCCCAGCACCTTGTAACGCTCTACCAATTAACACGCCATAAATGTTGGTCGATAATGCCGCAACCACGCTGCCTGCAAAAAATAAAATCAAGCCAATGACAATCAGTTTTTTGCGTCCAAATTTATCTGACATTAAACCAAACGGAATTTGCAACACCACTTGTGGCAAGCCATAAATGCTCATTGCCAATCCAATCAACGCTGGTGTTGCGCCATCGAGTTGTTCGGCAAATAGCGACAATACCGGCAAAATCATAAATAGCCCTAACATTCGCAGAGCATAAATTCCGGCTAACGAGCTAATGGCGCGTTTTTCTGAAGAAGTCATTGCGCTCGTAATATCTTGGACATTGGTCACAGTGGGTTGCTCCGTTTATTCAAAGTGAAAAATTAAAGGTAAAAACTATGCGCCAATTTTTGTGAATGTTGCGGTGCAGTTGTTGTTATTTGTTTTACTATTGATGTTAGTGTTATCAGTTCTTTTCGTGTTAAGCACTAACGGTGTGGTTGTACCTGAGCAATCACCCGACCACCCTTGGAATTGATACAACTTGGCAGGTGTTGCAATCAATGAAATATCTGCGCCAGCAGGTTTTTTCAGTACGAGACAAGTTTTACTCGTAGTGCTTGATGAGTTGGTGCAATTAAGGTCTTTTGTAAGACTTGTTACACTACCAAGACCATTGATTGTGACTCTGGTTAGTGAATTGATTGTATCGATAACATTGCTAGTGTAAACCGTGTCGATGATGATTTTTTTCATACAGAAGTTAAAACCGCAATCAAATATCTGACTAAAAGGTACACCTTCACTGTAAGCCGTTTTAATCGTGCCGTAATTACCGATTTGATTCACAACATCCATACCGCCGATGACTGTACCAAAAACGGCATAACCCGTACTAGTCGAACTTGCGTCAAAACTAGATGAATCATCTGTTAAATTGAAAAAGAATTGTGAAGTGGCTGAATTCGGATCGCTCGTTCTTGCCATTGCAATCGAACCGATTGAATTATGTAAACCATTATTTGCTTCGCTGACGATGGTGGCATTAGTCTTCTTTTGTGTATTAGTTGGCGCATCAAACCCGCCACCTTGAATGATTTTAATGAGCGTTTTCGTACTATCTTTAGGATCAGGAACGCTATAAACGCGATGAAAAAATGTATTTTTATAAAAACCACTACTAACGTAATCCAAAAAATTTTTGGAACTAATAGGAGCTTTATCCCAATTTAATTGAACAGTAATAGTTCCAACACTGGTTTCCATTTCAACAATTGATGGTTGTGCAACGGTTGTTGCTGTGGGTGTTACGACAGGTGAAGATGTTGTTGCTGGTGTTGTTGCAGCATAAGAAGTCACGCTTGAAGCAAGTAATAATGAAGAAATAAGAGTACGCATTTTTAAAAAATCTCCTAAGTGTTAAAGTTAATGATAGTGCCATTTGGCAAACTATATAAGCGATTGCCGCGCCAGAATTACTATTTTTTATCTATATGATATTTCAAGATATTTTAATTTCAAAAATTAGATATTATTCATGAGCTGGTGCAAATCAACCAACAGCAACGTTTTTTAAACCAATCCAACGCGATATTCGACTTTTAAACGTGAAAAGTCGAATATCCAAACCGCACAATCTAGGACAGCTTTTTGTATTTCAAACGACGTGGTGAATCCGCATCCGTGCCTAAACGACGATGACGATCCGCTTCATAATCAGCGTAATTGCCTTCAAACCAAACCACTTGGCTATCACCTTCAAACGCCAAAATGTGCGTGGCAATCCGGTCTAAAAACCAACGATCATGCGAAATAACAACCGCACAACCTGGGAAATTCAACACCGCATCTTCCAAGGCTCGTAACGTTTCAACGTCTAAATCGTTAGTTGGTTCATCGAGTAACAAAACGTTGCCGCCTGTTTTCAATAATTTTGCTAAATGCACTCGATTTCGTTCACCGCCAGACAAATCGCCAATGAATTTTTGTTGGTCGCCGCCTTTAAAATTGAAACGTCCCAAATAAGCGCGTGATGGCGTTTGATAAGTGCCAACAGTAATCATATCTAACCCTTCGGAGACTTCTTCAAACACGGTTCTTTTTGCATTCATGTCATCGCGTAACTGGTCAACGTAAGCGAGTTTTACCGTTTGTCCAATCGTCAATTCACCCGAATCCGGTTGTTCAAAGCCTGCCATAATACGGAACAATGTCGTTTTACCCGCACCATTCGCGCCGATAATTCCCACAATGCCACCTTGCGGCAATTTGAAATTCAAATCACTGAATAATAATTTATCGCCAAACGATTTTGAAATACCGTTTGCCTCAATTACCACGTCGCCCAATCTTGGACCGGGTGGAATGTAGATTTCGTGAGTTTCATTACGTTTTTGGACATCACTCGACGACAACTCGTCAAAACGTGCCAAACGCGCTTTGCTTTTCGCATGACGACCTTTTGTGCCAGAACGCACCCATTCCAACTCTTCTTTCATGGCTTTTTGACGCGCAGATTCTTGTTTTTCTTCTAACAATAATCGCGCACTTTTTTGGTCGAGCCAGCTAGAATAATTGCCTTCCCACGGAATGCCAGAACCACGGTCGAGTTCTAAAATCCAACCGGCAACGTTATCCAAGAAATAACGATCATGCGTTACCGCCACGACTGTTCCGCTGTAATCATGTAAGAAGCGTTCGAGCCATGCAACGGATTCGGCATCTAAATGGTTGGTTGGTTCGTCGAGTAACAACATATCGGGATTTGAAAGTAATAACCGACATAACGCTACGCGGCGTTTTTCACCGCCCGATAATTTCGTGACATCCGCCTCCCAATCAGGCAAACGCAACGCATCAGCAGCCACTTCTAATTTACGGTCTAAATTATGACCATCGCAAGCGTTAATAATGTCTTCTAAGCGTGCTTGTTCTGCGGCAAGTTTGTCAAAATCTGCATCTTCGGCAGCGTAATCTAAATAAACTTGGTCAAGTTGTGCAAGCGCGTTTTTGATTTCAGCGACAGCTTCTTCAATATTGCCACGCACGGTTTTGTTTGGGTCGAGTTGTGGTTCTTGCGACAAATAACCAATGTTGATGCCTTTAAGCGGAATCGCTTCGCCTTCGATTTCTTTGTCAATGCCAGCCATAATGCGTAACAACGTCGATTTACCAGAGCCGTTTAGACCTAAAACACCAATTTTTGCGCCTGGGAAAAAAGACAGCGAAATGTCTTTTAAAATGTATTTTTTAGGCGGAACAATTTTGCCCACCCGATTCATAGAATAAATATACTGAGCCATAGTTTTTTTAAAGGTTTAAGATGAAAGTTCGGAAGAAAGTATAACAAATTTCTCTTAATTCGCCGCTTGCTCAAGTTTGCTGTGTTGTTTGGAATAAACGAAATAAAACACTAAACCTATCGCTAACCAAATCAAAAATCGCCACCATGTTTGCGCCGGTAAAAACGCCATCAACGCGCCGCAAGACAGCATTCCTAATGCGGGAAATAAAGGACTGTAAGGCGACCGGAACGGACGGGGCAAATTAGGTTGTGTAAAACGTAACACAATTACACCTAAACACACCAACACAAATGCAGCTAATGTTCCAATATTAACCAATTCTGCTAAATCGCCCAGCGGAATGAATCCGGCAATAATTGCCATAATCACGCCACACATCACAATCACGCGCACTGGCGTTTGGGTTTTTTCATGTACATCATTGAAAAATTCGGGCAACAAACCATCGCGTGCCATAGCAAAAATCACCCGCGTCAAACCATAATAAAGCACTAACATGACCGTTGTTAAACCTGCAATCACACCTGTTGCAACTAAGGCAGATGCCCAATTAAATCCAAGTAGTTGCAACGCATGTGCGACCGGTGATACCACATTCAAATCGCTATAAGGCACAACGCCGGTGAGCAGACCGGAAACTAAAATATAAATTGTTGTACAGAAAACTAACGACACGACAATGCCAAACGGTAAATCTTTTTGTGGATTTTGCGCTTCTTCGGCGGCGGTTGAAACCGCATCAAACCCAACATACGCAAAAAAAACAATGGATGCACCAGCAAATACGCCAATCGTTTTTCCATCCGGCAACGTTTGAAACCAACCAAATGGCATAAAGGGATGCCAATTTTCGGGATGAATATTGAAAACCGCTAGCGAAATAAATACTGTAATTGTAACCAATTTCACGCAGACCATGATGTTGTTGATTTTCGCGCTTTGTTTTACGCCGGCAATTAACAATCCCATTAAACACAAAATAATCAACGATGCGGGTAAATTGATAATACCACCCAATTTTGGGGCTTTCGTTAAAACGTCAGGTAATGCAAAACCAATTGCTGTGAGTGCGTTGTTAAAATAGCCTGCCCAACCGTTAGCTACGGCGGCAACTGAAATGGCATATTCGAGCAACAAATCCCAACCGATAATCCACGCAATCAATTCACCAAATGCCGCATAACTGTAACCGTAAGCACTGCCACAACCGCCAACCGATGCCGCCAATTCTGCATAAGATAATGCTGCAAACGCACAAGCAAAACCTGCAACAATAAACGATAAAACTACCGCCGGTCCTGATTGTGTCGCCGCAGCAATTCCAGTTAAAACAAAAATTCCCGTGCCGATAATTGCGCCAACGCCTAAAAAAGTTAAATCCCATTTGGACAAACAAGCATTAAGGTTATTACTACCTGTGTTTTCGCCTTTGAGCGTAATTGCTTTAGTGCGGAAAAGTTGTTGCATCATAAAATATCTCAAAAAATAGTTATAAATCTTAGATGAATAGCAAACATACCGCTAAAATCGTCTCCCAGGCATCACCGGATTCTTGACCTTTGGCTTGTCGGTCGGCTTTTGCGCTAAGTTGCAATACTTCAAATAATTTGTCATGCGATAGCCGTTTAAGTGCTTTATCCACTAAGGCAACGCGCTTATCCCAAATTTGATTCGCTCGAAAAACGGAATCTTTGCTTTGTCCGTTTGCGAGTGCAATTTTTATTTTGCACAACGTGCGAGCTTCGCGCATCAATGCCCACAAAACAATGGGGGCGGCAATACCTTCAGCTTGCAGACCGGCTGATACTTTGAAAATTCGATTTACATTTGCCGCCAAAATCGCATCAATTAGTTTGAATACGTCGTAGCGCGAACTGTCTGCTACGGCTTCAAAAATTTGTGTTTGTGTAAGCGACGTTGCGCCATAGAGGACATACAATTTTTCAATTTCTTGCGCGGCAGCAAGTAAATTCCCTTCCACTCGCGCGGCGAGCAACGCTAAACCATCTCTGTCTGCATGCAAACCACGTTGTTGTAATCGATTTTGTAACCATTGTATTAGTTCATCGCCTTCAGGTGGTTTGACTTGAATGGTGATACCCACTTTATCGACCGCCTCAAACCAGCGCGTTTTCATGCTGGCACTGTTTAATTTTCCGGTCGTGATTAACAAAACAGTGTCAGCCGGTAAACGCTCACAATAACTTATTAGCGTTTTCGCGCCTTCGTTACCAAAATTGGTATTTGGCACACGCAAATCAAGCACTTTTTTATCGCCAAAAATTGATAATGAACTCGCCGCCGTCGTAATTTCTGACCATTCAAAACCCGTATCGGTCGAAAAAATTTCACGTTGCGAAAAGCCAGCACATTTTGCAGTATGACGAACAGCATCGGCTAATTCGCCAATTTGCAAGGGTTCATCGCCGCTGAATAAATACACTGAACCGAGATTTTTTTGTAACGACGGGACTAATTGTTCGGGTTTTAGGCGCATTATTTTTCGATTTTATCTAACGTGAAACGCGCTTGACTAAGCATGGTGCGTATTGCTTGTTGCGCCATTTCATTTCGTAAAACGGCTTCTTCGTTGTCGCGTGCCAAAATGGCTTGTTGATCGTTGTAATAATCGCGGCGTACTTCTAAAGTTTGACGCGGTAATAAAATCGCATCTTTAGGCGTGGCAAGTTCATATTCCACGCGATACAACAATTCGTATTCGTTAGCTTTACCGCGTGCGCTTAACGATAAAACGCGCCGTTGGAATTGCTCATCAAATAATTTAATTACCATACTCGCATTTTCACGCGCGGGGGTAAGTTGGCTGTTTGATTGATTAAGTTGTTGCTTTACCTGCTCGCGTAACGTAGGTGTACCACCTTCGAGATAAACTTGTCTTAATTCGAACGGCAAGGAGGTCGCGCCATGCGGATGAAAGCCACAAGCCGTTAGCATACTCACGAATAATAAAAGAAGGGGCTTAATTGAATGTGTAAAAATCATGCGTGTGAGTTGAAATAAATATTTAGGCGAAAAGTTTAACAGTTCTGCGAAAACCTTGCCTATTTGAATCGGTGCTAAAGCACCGCTTGTTGAATTTGTTCAAAACGAAACTCGGCAACAAGCGTTTCAATTACACTTGCTTGTTGGGGATAAGTGGTTTTTATTTGCGACACAATTTCTAATACGGCTTCCACATCTAACAATTCGGCAGCTTGATGTAGCTCTTTACGAATTTCAACACTTAATAAGGTGAAATCGACCAGCATATCCGTGTTATTTTCAACAGCTACTGTAGTTTGTGTTGGTTCGTAACGATATTCTAGCGACAATAATTGCCCCATCATTTGAAACAACCTATTTTCATTAAATGGCTTGGTAAGCATATCATCACAACCCGCTGCTAAAATCGCTGCTCTGTCTTCTGCAAAAGCACTAGCGGTAAGCGCGGCAATTTTGATTTTTTTACCTTCAGGCAAAGCGCGAATAGCTTGCGTTGCTTGATAACCGTCCATAACAGGCATTCGCATATCCATCCAAATAAAATCCGGTTGCCATGATTGAAACATTGCCACGGCTTGCTCGCCATTTTCCGCCACCCGCACGTCAAAGCCTACATTTTCCAACAAACGCATAATGAGCAAACTATTGTCAATATTATCTTCTGCAACTAATACCTTTACTGGTATTTTCGGCGATAACACGCCCAGCACTTGATTTTGCACTTGTAAATCTTTCGGTGCCGTCGATTCAGGTAAGTTTAAGACAAAAGTAAATGTACTGCCTTGTCCTAACACACTTTTGACGGTAATTTCACCGCCCATCAAATGCACAAATTCCTGGCTAATGGCTAAACCTAACCCTGTGCCTTCCCCCTTTGCAATGCCATTTTCGGTTTGATAAAATGCTTGGAAAATCTTGGCTTTATCATCATCGCTAATACCTGAGCCGGTATCACTAATTTCAAAACACAAGTTCTTGTTCAATGGTGTTATACGCAACAAAACATTACCTTTATCGGTATATTTAACCGCATTATTGAGTAAGTTAATTAGCACCTGACGCAAATGATGTTCATCACCACACACAAAACGAGGCAAATTACCATCGTGTTCTACCGAAAATGTCAGTCCTTTCATATCAGCGCGTCCGCGTACAATATCGCTAATAGTGGAAAGCAATTCATTTAAATTAAATGGTGCGTTATTAACAATAGTTTTTCCTGCTTCAATGCGCGAAATTTCTAATACATCGTTAATTAAAGCTAACAAATGTTGTCCTGCATGGTTAATAGTTTGTAATTCTTTTTTATGCTGCTGACTTATGGAAATATCGCGTTCCATCAATTGCGAAAAACCTAAAATTGCATTCAACGGTGTGCGGAGTTCATGCGACATATTGGATAAAAAAACACTTTTCGCTCGATTTGCCGTTTCAGCCGTGGTTTTTGCCGCTTCCAATTCGACGGTACGTTCAACCACTAATTGTTCTAAATGCTGCCGATAAGTGTTTAATTCAGCTTCGACTTGTGCGCGTTGAAAACTACGAATTTCATTGCTAAGAATTAAGGCTGCATGACGAAAAAAAACCGGTAAAAAAGCGCGTAATGCCATCCCACCAATGTGTAAATTCTCGATTTTAATAACGCCAATTAACTCATTACTCACTAATAACGGAAATGCCCATACCCATGCCCCCGGCACAACCTCACCGTGCAATAATGCGTCACTTGAATCGGTAGAAATTTCAACAAATTCATGATTATTAAATACTTGCGCCACTAACGAATCGTCTACTTCCGTTAAAATTGTCCGCGTTCCTAAAAAATCCACATAATGTAATTCCTCGCCAATCCAGTAATAGAGTTTGATATTTGTACCACCAATGCTTTCAACAATGCTATAGAGCATTGAATTGATTAAGCTATCTATCCCAGGTTGAGAATCTAATCTTTCAATTAAACTGAGTACCAATTGCAAAGTGGATTTTTCTTCTACTAATCGACGCATACGAGTTCGCAAATCTAATTCAAGTTGTGATGCGTTGTTACTTGGTACGTTCACGACAGGGATGAATGTTTTCGCGTAATGACATCGTTTAAAACAGATTCTAAATGGTCAAGTGATACATCTAGCCAAACCAAAGGCAAATCAACAAAATCGGCAGCCGCTTGAGCAGCTGAGGTGAAATCAGTTGAACAGGGTGTGCGTAACGCCATAATACATTTGTGACTGCTATGAAAAATTTCCCGAATTACAGCAGGATTTTTACCAAAACATTCCGTCAGCATGGGTTCCCACGTCAACGCCCAATCTTCGAGTAAAAAATATGCGCCGTTGCTCAATTCTTCCATAAATTTTTCGTAGCCGAGCAACATAACAATGCAATTTTGCCCTTGGGTGCGAAGCGTGTGATATTTAGTCAAAATATCGTCCATACGAGGATGGCATGAACCGTAAAACACAATAGTTTCACGTCCTTTTGATTCATCAAACGTGAGCGATTCATTGAGTTCGTTATACAGACGGTCGAAATAATTGTGCAACGCAGAGGCTAAAAATTGCGTTTCTACATTCCAGCTATTTTTCTTAATTAAAAATTCGACTTCTTTATGCAAAATACCGCAACCGACTATTACAATAGGTTTTTCTGAAACAATGGGAATCGTTTTTTGTGGCATTTTAAAATCTCCCATATTCAAATGCGGCATCGAGCATCGCAACAATATTTTCTTCGGGAATTTGCAGTGGCATCACACCTGTTCCGAAAAGAAAATGTCCACCGACTTTACCAATCTCGCATAAACGTTTCACTTCTTCGCGAGTTTGCGTTGGCGACCAGTGAATCAATTTAATGTCTTCAATCACACCACACGTTAAAGCAGTTTTACCAATAATTGCTTTTGCTTCGGCTAAATCAGACATCGGACTAATGTAATAAGAACCAATGCAAAGCGTTTCTTGAATTTGTGTAATCACATTATTAAACGGAGCCATGCCGCAATAATAAACAATATTATTCACACCACCGGCGGCTAAATCACGTTGCATCCACGGTAAACTGAATTCTTGAAAACGTTTCATGCCCACAAATGAAGTCGAACCAAACGGTGTCGAATACACCAACACATTCGCGCCTGCCGCACGATACGCTGCCACTTCTTTTTCAAAAAACAGCGAACATTTCCGTAATAATTCGTCACGCACATCGGTATCTTTACCCATGAGCAATTCCATCCACTTATCCATGCCCATAAGTAACGCAGGCATTGTGGTCGAAGCGGTCAAATACGCACAAATCGGATGTGTATTGCCAACTTCTTCACGCAGAATTTTTAAACAATTTGCTGTTTCTTGCCATGCGGGATGGGCGGTTATATCGTCAGGGATTTCTAATTTGGCAATATCGTCGTAATTTTTAATAACAAAATCCGCGACATTCGGCGAGCCATTATCAGCATAAAGAATTTCGTTACAACCGAGCAATTCGGCTTCTTTGCCAACGTAAAATAAACTCCATACGTTGTCGTAACCGTACTTTTTTTGCAATTTAAGTTGTCCAGCCGCGACATATTCTCCTTTGCTGTAATACATTTTGAGCGGCAAACCCAATTCGCGTGCGCCTTGGTCAAGTAAATTACAGAAAATAGGAATACGCGGCGTAGGTTGTCCGGCAATTGTGGCATTGAGAATTTCAAGCGGTGACATGGCTTTTTACCTCTTTAATTAAATCAACAATCACTTTACCCGCGCTCACACCATCGTTTGCCCAAGTATCCGCGCCGACATTTTTATACAATTCGGCATCGTAACGATACGGCGCACCGCCAACAATGACTTTAATCTTGTCTTCTAAGCCGCGCTCTTTTAATAATTTTCGCACTTCAGCGCAACCGTGTTCGCCCATTGCGGTATGTACCATCATTGCCGAAATTCCAATTACTTGTGCATCATGGGCGACGGCGGCATCGACAAATTTTTCTGCCGTAACGTTTACACCTAAATCAATCACTTCAACCATCAAGGCTTTCAAACAGCCCATTACAATGCGTTTGCCGAGCGAATGTAAATCACCTGCCGCCGTTCCTATTACAACGCGCCCAATAATTTCTGGGGGAAATTTAAATAACAACAACATTTTTTCAGTGACTTCGGCGGCAATTTGCGCGGTCATAAAATGTTGCGCTAAATTCGCATCAGGGTCTTTGACAATCAGCGACATCATTTCTTCCACAGCGGGAATGACAACTTGAAAAATAATGTCTTCGGCACTCATGCCCTGCGCGAGTGCGCCATTCACAACCTCAAACGCGGTATCTTTATCGGTTTCATAAACAGCCTCGTTATAGGCTTTAATGATGTCTTCAATCATGAGCAGTCTCCGCGCGTATGGGTTTTAAAAGTAAGTGGTTAATGTAACGTTCTTCATAGTCGGGAATTAACGATAAATTGAATGTTTGAGCATTTGCCGTAATTTCGTCAAATAATAGCAAACCATTTTCGTTTAATAATGCTAATTCACAACCGGCTAAACTGGCATCGGCATTGAGTTCAATTTTATCGGCAGAAATGGGCGGTAATAATCCAATCGCTTGAGCGTTTTGAATATTTAAATGCCGTCCAAACGCGCCACACATACATAAGCGTTCAATGTCGCACCACGTCATGTTAGCAAGTTCTAACAACGTTTCCATTGCCGCTGCAATCGCTGCTTTCGCACGTTGAAACGCATCCACATCACAACCCGTAATGACAGTGCGCGAATTCCCTTCGACTAGCGCGTAACCGTCCCCCCCGTTTGGTTGTGCAAACCGTCCGGAGGGTTTTAATACTTTCGTCGAAACTAAAATTGTAATTGCATCAACTAAACCTGAACCACAAAATCCGCGTGCAGGTTCATGGTTTAGGGTTTCGAGCGTTAAACCATTTTCGTTTTGTTCAATGTTCCAAATTGCACCGGATTCAGCAGACATGCCATTGCGAATCCCTACGCCTTCAAATGCAGGACCTCCCGGTACGGAAGTGATCAAAAGAGTTTTCCCTGTCCACAAAACGATTTCCGTATTCGTCCCCACATCGAGTAAAAATGCGCCTTGCGTTCCGTTACATAATTGTGTGGCTAACAAATCAGCGGTTAAATCTGAACCAACAAAACCTGCGATTGGCGGCAAAACAATAATTTTCGCGTTGGGTAATAACCATTGTGATTGCCATTTTTTATAATCAATCGGTTGGCAGTCAATTCGAGCTTGCCAAAAATCCGGATTCAACAAATCTGAATAGCCTTGCCCTGTTAATAACGCTAACATTGCTGTATTGCCGACAATTGTAATCAATCCAATTTCTGGCAACATCAATCGAATTTCGCCAACTTCTCGCGCCAACATATCACGCAACGCTTTCATAATCGCGTTACGAACTAAACGACTTAATTCTTGTGCGGTATCAGTATTCACTAATGCCGCATCTAAACGATTTAATACGTCTGCACCAAAACGTTCTTGCGGATTTAAACCTTTACGGCTGGCGATACGTTGTCCGGTTTTGCGATTCCACAACGTGACGCGCAAATGTGTGGTACCTAAATCTACGGCCACACCGTAGTGATATTCGCCAATTTCTCTAAATTTACAGGGTGAGGGCATCAAATCTGCTGTTGGAATACTGTGCCATACAGACGTATGCGCTAAATGCTCTAAATGAATATGCGTGTCGCTGTAAACACGCAGTTGGCAAGATAATCGCCACCCTTGTGCGCGTGCATCTGCGCTAATGCGTTGATATTCTGAAAGGGTAAGCGGACTCACACCACCGCTTTCAACTTGTACCACACACGCGCCACATGAACCTACGCCCCCACATGCTGCTCGCACTCGCCAATCGGTTGTATCCAACGCATCACGAACGTTCTGCCCTTCTGTAATATCAAACTGGCGCGTTCCAACATGGGAATGAACGATGAGTATTGCCATCAATCCGCCTGTAAATCACGAATTGCTTGCTGGATGACATCAAAATGAAAGCCAGCAATTGCATTCTCTAACGCTTGAGCCTGTTCTGGAAACTCAACTTTTATTTTTTGTACCACCACTTCTATGGCTTCTACATCTAACATATCTGCCGCATGACTTAATTCATCACGCCATTCGGGAGATAAACAACTTAAATCCAAATTTACGGCATTTTCATTCGATGACGATGTTGTGGTAGGTGCGTAACAATACTCAAGCTGTAACAATTGCCCCATAATCGCAAATAAACTATCTTCACTGAGCGGTTTAGTTAGCATATCATCACAGCCTGCAGACAAAATAGAATCCCTGTCTTCTTTAAACGCACTGGCTGTCAGTGCAGCAATTTTAACGTTTTTGCCATCAGGTAATGCGCGAATCATTTTCGTGGCTTGATAACCGTCCATAACCGGCATTCGCATATCCATCCAGATAAAATTTGGATGCCATGATTGAAACATCGCCACGGCTTGTTTTCCATCATTAACAGCACGAACTTCAAACCCCACATTTTCAAGCAAACGCGTAAGCAGTAAGCGATTATCTTCGTTATCTTCCACGATGAGGACACGGTAATTCGGTTGTCCCGCTGCGAGGGAAAGAATTTGTCCTTGTGGTTTGAGTGTAATCGCAGGAGCAGAAATTTCCGGTAATGGAATTGTGAAAGCAAATATACTGCCTTCGTTCACTGCACTGGTGACTTGAATTTCCCCGCCCATTAAACGAATAAATTCACGACTAATCGTTAGTCCTAAACCGGTTCCTTCACCTTTAGCAATCCCCACATCTGTTTGATAAAACGCATGGAAAATGTTTTGCAAATCATCTTCGGCAATCCCTACACCTGTGTCGATAATCTCAAAACTAATGCAATCATCAATCGGCTTTAAGCGCAATGTAATTGTGCCATGGTCGGTATATTTGACCGAATTACCCAATAAATTTAATAACACTTGCCGCAAATGATGTGCATCGCCTTTCACGAAATGCGGCAACACACCTAACAGTTCCACATTGAAATTTAATTTTTTTATTTCAGCCCGCACGCGCGTCATCTCTTCGATAGACAACAACATATCAGACAAATCAAACGGTTCATTTTGTACAGCGGTATGTCCAGCTTCAATGCGCGAAATTTCCAAAACATCGTTAATTAACGCTAATAAATGTCGTCCGGCTCGGTTGATAGTTTGTAATTCGCGGCGATGCCCTTCGCTTAATAGTGGATCGCGCTCAATCAATTGTGCGAAACCTAAAATCGCATTCAGCGGCGTGCGAAGTTCGTGGCTCATGTTGGCGGAAAAAACGCTTTTAGCACGATTCGCTGCTTCCGCTTGGTCTTTGGCTTTTTCAAGTTCGGCAGTTCGCACGGCAACTAAATCTTCTAAATGCAGCCGATGTTGTTCAAGTTCAAGTTCAATCAATTTCCGCTCTGTAATATCTTGCACCGTCCCTAAAATGCGTAACGGTCGCCCATTTTCATCACGTTCGGTTTGACAGCGTTCATGCACATATTTGACCTGACCATCAGTGAGCAACAAACGATGTTCAATGTCATAATCGGCACATTCTTCTAAATGCGCCTGATACGATTTTGCAACAGATTCACGGTCTTCAGGGTGAATAAGACTCAAAAAGGCAGCGCAACTCGTACCAAAACGCGCCGCATCAATTTCAAAAATGCGTAAAAATTCTTCTGACCACGACAATTTTCCATGCACTAAATCCATTCGCCAATGCCCTAATTTGGCAATACGTTGGGATTCGAGCAATTCGGTTGTTCGTTCTTGCAATTCATGCAACGCGACTTCCGCGCGAATCGCACGGGCGCATTTTAATAACGCTTTTTCTAATACCGCTAAATCGACGGGTTTGGTCACATATTTATCAACCCCTAAATCAATAGCACGATGGAAATAGCGAGGTTCTTCAAACGCGGTGGTGATGATAATAGGTGTTTTAGGATTGATAGCGCGAATCGCCTCACCCATTTTTAAACCATCCATCACGGGCATTAAAATATCCGTCACCACAATATCGGGCTGATAAAGTTCAAAGGCTTCCAAACCTTCTTTACCGTTGGTTGTTGAATACAATTCTTTGCAACGACGATTCAAAAATTGGCACAACTGCCCACGAATACTGTCATCATCTTCAGCATAAAGAATGGTTAAGGTTTTTAGGTAATCTAAATCATCGTCATTCATGGCTTTCTAGTTTTTCCGTGTTTTTGATAATAGGCGTGGTAATCACAAACTCCGCCCCTTCGAGTAAATTTTTCACGCTAATTCGTCCATTCATACTGTTTTCAATAATCATTTTTGACATATAGAGTCCAATGCCTGTGCCGGTTTCTTTGGTAGAAAAATATGGTTCAAACAAGCGCGGTAAAATTTCCTCATCAATGCCTCCGCCATTATCAATAACTGCCACTTGTGCCGAATCGTTTAGTTTACGCAATATCACCGTAATGCAACCGCCATTATTATTTTTTGCTAATATTGATTCTTTGGCATTAGTCATTAAATTTAATAGCACTTGCGAATATTCATTTGGAAACCCCTTCATTTCAATATTGTCTGGTGCATCAATGAGTAACTCGATGCAATGCGCTTTAAAACTAGCATCTATTAGTGCTACAGCATCGTAAATAGCGTGTTGCAAACTAAAAATTTCTTTGTCTTTGTCGGGGCGAAAAAAGTTACGAAAATCATTGATAGTACGGGACATATTTTCAATATATCGCCAACCTTCATCACATTGCCGCTCTAAATAATCTTCGGTTAATTCATTGAACCGCCTCGCATCTTTTAAATTTCCCAATACTAAACCTAACGCATTCAAAGGTTGTCGCCATTGGTGCGCGATGTTGTTAATCATTTCACCCATTACGGCTAAACGCGATTGTTGAATCAATAAATGGTCTTTTTCTCGATTATGCGCGACCTCTTCTGCGACGCGCTGTTCCAACGCGGCATTGAATTCTCCAATTTCTGTAATCAGTCGCGCATTTTCCATCGAAATTGCGGCTTGCTGGCTGAGTAATTCGGTAATACGCACGCGATCTGGAGTGAAAACATCTGGAGCAAGACGATTTTCTAAATACAATAATCCCACTAATTGTCCTTGCCGTCGCAACGGTAAACACAGCAACGAACGCAGTCCAAGGCGTTCCACTTCGGGCAAATCTTTAAATTCCTCCGCCGTTTGAGCATCAGCCAGTACGACGGTATCGAGCGTGCGACACGCATAATGCACAATACCTTGGCATAATTCAGTCACGTTATGCAAAGGTTTAAATTCCGTTTCTAAACGCATATCTTCTACAACATGACGTGCGGCACGCACTGCCCAATCGCCATTATGTTGTACTAGCAGATAACCATGTTGTGCGCCACTCGATTGCAACACCACATCCATAATTTTACCGAGCAATTTTTCTTGATCGATTTCTGCCGATAACGCAAGCGATGATTTCACCAAATAATCCACGTCTAAATTTGGCAGAATTAAGTTATTTAATGGCTCAACGATACTATCATTAGCATCGAGTTCATCTTCAAAACAGCTAGGATAACGCTCTAATAATTGAATTTCTTTACCGTGTGCGCCACATTTTCGATATAAACGCACCGCTTCGCGGCAATAATTATCACCACTTTGATAATTAGATTCACGCAACCAGTCGCTAAAACTTTCATTCGCAAAACCTTCCAAAAATATGTAACCCTGTCGGTGTGCAGTTTCAATTGCATTCAAATAGCAAGAACAACTTTCATCAAAGCGTCTAAAACATGCGGCATATTCGGCACGATAAAGCTGTAAATACGGTTGCAGTAATACACCTAAACTTGCCCACGTTTCGACTGGGGCAATTAAAGTTTCGATTTGCGCCAATAATGTTTGTTTATCACCACCATTTTGTCGGTGTAATCGCAACGTATTCAAAACCCGAAATACATACCACTGCCGTTTTAAAACATTATCCGTTAAGCCGGTTAAATAGCGATTCACTGCTTGCAAATTTTTTTCTGCTTCCTCATAACGTCCGTAGTAATAATGACACATCGCTAAATGCACAAAATAACTGCCTGCTGAGGCAACGTGATTACAGTTTTCCCACAACGCCAACGTTTCCGCCATTGGTACTAATGGCGCGGTCACACTTTTCATAGGTTCAATCCAACCCGCTTGCATGGCTTGCGCTAAACCGACTGAAAAACTAAGTTGATTTTTATTTGAAAAATCCAAACATGCCGCCGCCGTTTCTTCAATGACTTGAAAATTCGCGCCTTGCACTTGCAAATTCCACATTAACGGACCATACGTCAAACCAGCGTTGTATAAATCACCGCAATTTTTGCCGCTTTGAATACCTTTGTGACAATAGGCAACAATGTCGGCGGGATGACTGCGCGAGTGCATATTGCACCAGACGATTCCGTTAATACCGCGTGTTGCGCCAAACGTGTCGGGATAACGCGCACACAATTCATGCGCTAAATCTTGATAACGAAACGCTAATTCAAATTGTCCTTGTTCGCCTAAATTTAAGCCCATAATTGAAAACGAATAAATCACTGATTCATCCATGCCGCCTTGCAAACAATGCAACGTCGATTGCGCGGCGGATAAATACAACTGCGCCACTAATCCCGACATATACAAATCGGGAATTAACTCGCTATAAAACGCGAGTTCAATTTTGCTACGCCGTTCTTGCGTAAAGGGCATGTGAAGAATTTTTTGCCACACATTCGCATTATTTTCATGAATTTGTGCCATCAACTCCGTCGTGCGTTTAATCGCTTTTTCAGCATCATCAGGAATGGCTTTATCAAAATAATTCAAACCACGATTAGCCGTTTCAATGGCTTTGATGAAATTGCCAATCGATGATAAAGACGTAGTTTGTTCGGCGAGAGCTTCGGCACGGTCTAAATCATCTACGGCACGATTGAGCAATGTATCTAATAATTTTTCTGATAAATCATAGCGTCCCGCCATCAATTCCGTTTTCGCTAAACGTTGATGCAATCGGAATGTCAATGTGTAATGGCTTTCCCACGCAGCGGCGGGCAATAAATCAATCCCGTTGCGGTAATACTCATTTGCGGCTTGCGTTGCCAACGCATTTAAACCCTTATTACCCGCATGAAAATTCAGCGTGGCTAAATCTAAGGTTTCTTTTTTAGAAAGTATTTCGGGGCGACCTAAATTTAAATGCGCGGCAATCGTAAATAAATTTTCTTGTTGCTCAAGTTGTTCACCAATGTGCGTATCACCTAGTAAATGTTGACCAATACGCCAATGAATGGCGCGACGTTGCTCAGGATTTAAAAAACGCAACACCGCTTCTTGAACTCTATCATGAACAAATTGTAATTCCGTTTTACTTTCCATCAACAATCCCAAACTTAATACCGGTTTTAGGCGTTCAAACAACGTTTGATAGGAAATTTCTTGAATAAGCGAGACTTCTTCGGCGGCAAAACGATTGCCCATGCACGCACATAACATTAGGATTTCAACCGTTTCAGTGGGCAATTGACTAACTTTTGCGCCAAATAATTCGACAACATTGGTGGGCATATTCGATTGGCTGATTTTCATCATATCCCAACCCCATTGCCCATCTTCATTGACGTGCAACAGTTGTTCATTGTGCAGCCAAGACAGACTTTCACTGACAAATAGCGGATTACCTTCGGTCAGTTCCACTAAAAAATTAGCAAGTGCAGCACACCGTTCGCGTGGTAAATCCAAAATATAGGCAACCATTTCATGGCAATCGCTGGCATTTAATGCCGTTAGACGTAAATCGTTTAACGGTAAATGTCGCTCAGACATCACTCGCATGAGCTGCATTAACGTATGATTTGCATCGACCTCGTTGTTACGATACGCGCCAATAAAAAATAAATACGGATAATCGTCCACGTTTGCAAATACATGGCGTAAAAAATCAAAGGTCGCGCTATCACACCATTGCAAATCATCAATAAATAAAATCAGCGGGTAATCACGTTGCGCTAAACAGGCTAAAAACTGCCCGAATAAATTATTAAATCGGTTTCGTGCTTCGACCGGTGGCAAATTCGGTACATCCGGTTGCGTACCGATTAAAATAATCAGTTCAGGAATAACATCACAAATCACTTTTCCTTGCGTGCCAACGGCTTCTAAAATACGTTTTTGCCAAAAATTGACCTGCGAATCACTTTCGGTCAACAGCGTGCGAATCAAATTCCGAAAGGCTTGTAAGAGTGAACTGTAAGGAATATTTTTTTGATATTGGTCGAATTTTCCCGACGTGAAATAACCGCGATGTTCAACCAATGGTCGTTGCAATTCTTGAATCAATCGCGTTTTACCAATTCCTGGTAAACCCGAAATAAACACCGATGCAAAACCGCCGCGTGTGACGCGGTCATATTGTTGCAAAACAATTTTTGCTTCCGCCATTCGACCGACCATTTTAGAAATAAAAATTACTCGCCGCCGATGGTCTTGCAGCCCGATTTTAAAACTTGGAATACTTCCAGAAACGCTATATTCCATCGCGCAACGGTGCAAATCCGCATATAAACCTAAACAGCTTTGATAGCGTTTTTCTGGTTCTTTCAAACACATTTTGGCAATAATCTCACCCAATATGGGCGGTAACATTTTATTAACGTGATGAACCGGCGGTGCTTCTTCAGCAAGGTGCGAATGAATCAATTCAAGCGGGTCGATACTTTTAAATGGCAATTGCCCTGTCAGCAGTTGATAAAAAACAATACCGAGCGAATACATATCGGTGGAAAAATCAACACGGTGATTGATGCGGCCGGTTTGTTCTGGCGAGGTATAAGCGAGTGTGCCTTCAACAAAATCTTGATCATAAATAAAATGACTGATTTCACGAATATCAATGGGGGTAATGAAATCGGTCAAATGCACGGCGAGCGTTTCGGGTTGAATTAAAATGTTGTGCGGTTTGACACCGCCGTGAATAATACCCGCATCATGAACAACGTTAAGAATTAAAGCCAATTCACCAGCAATTTTTAAAAAATCATCAATCGTAATGGCTTTTTGTCCACGCCATTGACTGAGTGGCTGAAAACCTGAAAAGTAACGTTTTACAAGAAATTGCACCTCACCAAAACATTCGAACGCATAAGGCGTAATCACGCGCTCATCATGAATAATTTTTAAACGTTCGACTTTTTGACGTAAATACCGTCGCTGATTTTCTTGGTGAATAGGATGTTTAAACAGTTTGAGAATGTAGTAATCGTTGGCACGCTGTTTCGATACAGCTTTAAACACCAACGATTCTAAACTTTCGCCCATTAGTTCAAGCAACTGATAATGAGGGATTTGGGCAGCGATGTCGTTGAAGTTCATAGCAATCGACCTTTAAAATTTGATTACAACATTGCACCACTTGATATTTTAGGCAGTAATTCACCACCCAGACGTTCAAACAGACGTAAACACGCCTCAGCGACATTCGTGTCGTAATAATCCCCTGCGCCCCGTTGAATTTCTTCTATTCCTTTTTCAATGCCTAATGCAGGGCGATAAGGACGATGCGAAGCCATCGATTCCAAGACATCGGCAACCGCTAAAATGCGTGCTTCCAACAAAATCTCTTCACCTTTCAACGCGCATGGATAGCCGCTGCCATTCATACGTTCATGATGCTGATAAATCATTTTGGCAACTGGCCATGGAAATGCGACATTTACCATAATGTCATGACCGACTTGTGAATGGGTTTTAATTAGCGAAAATTCAATGTCACTCAGTTTTCCAGGACGATTTAAAATTTCGGATGGAATGTAAACTTTCCCAATGTCATGCACCATACCGCCTAAGCGTAAGCCTTCAATCATTGTTTCATCTAATGCCATTTCAGTGGCGATAGTGACGGCTAATTTAGAAACTCGTGCCTGATGTCCAGCGGTATAGGGATCACGTTTTTCAATCGTCAACGCAATGGCTTGGATGGTTTGCTCTAAAATACTGGCATATCGCTTTTGACTTTCATTGAGTGTTACCAACGTGGCGGTTAATTCTTGCGTGCGATCTTCGACGAGGGTTTGCAAATCACGTTGAATGCGATATAAACTTAAATGCGCTTTCACTCGTGCCAACACTTCTTCGAGCTGGAATGGTTTTGTAATGTAATCTACACCACCACTTTTAAATGCCATCAATTTGTCTTCGGTATCTTGCAACGCACTAACAAAAATAATCGGAATTTCAGCCGCAATTGGATTCAGTTTTAATTGCCGACACACTTCATAACCATCCATATCAGGCATGCGAATATCAAGCAAAATCAAATCCGGAGGGTTTGCAAAAACCGATTTTAATGCCATCGCGCCATCTAATGCAGGACGGACTTTATAACCGAACTGTTGCAACATACTACTCAACACCCGTAAATTATTCGGATTATCGTCAACAATAACAATTTCGCCTAAGTGATTACCCATAAATGCTCTCTTTAATTTCTTATTTATACCGGCTCAAACAGGCGCAGTAAGTGTACTAATCAATTCAAACTGAAACTCGTTGGCGAGTTGTCGTAAATAACTAGCTATGTCGCGGTAATTCGGTTCAATTTCCTCAAAAATTGAGTTAATCATTTCAATATCTAACCCAATCGCTGCCACATATAAACGACGACGAATAGCTTCTGGTAACTTCGACAAATCAATAGATTTTTCTGTATTTTCAACCTGGTTAAAACGTGAGCCATACTCAAACTCTATGTTTAAATAATGAGCAATCGTTTCAAATAGTACATTGGGTTCAACAGGTTTTTTTAATACGCCATTGCAACCCGCGACAAGAATTTCTGGATGGTCTTCGTCTAAAACCGATGCAGTCAACGCGATAATTGGAATACGTTTTCCTCCTGACATAGCGCGAATAATGCGCGTCGCTTCACAGCCATTCATTACCGGCATTCGCACATCCATGTAAATAAAATGCGGTTGCCACGTTTGAAAACACTGCACCGCTTCTTGTCCATTCGATGCCGCACAAACTTGAAAGCCTACTTGTTTTAACAATTCGGAAATCAAATGCTGATTGGCAGGTTGGTCATCGACAACTAAAATTCGAAAACTGCTTTGTCCAGCGGCTAAATTTAAAACATCGCCCTTTCCTGAGGTGGTGTTTTCGTTGTCAGCTAAAATAACGGGCAAGGTAATCGAAAAGGTTGAACCTTTATTGAGTGTGCTGTCTACGATAATTTCACCGCCTAACAGTTTTGCGTATTCTTGACTGATATAAAGACCTAACCCCGTTCCCGTCCCTAAATTCATCCCATAATCACTTTGAAAAAAAGGCTTAAATAATAACTCGTTTTCAACATCGGCAATTCCTACGCCCGTATCTGTTACGGCGACGCATAATTTCAATTGCGCGTCATCGAATACGGTATAAGCGCGTAAAGTGATAGTCCCTTGAGTGGTAAATTTAATAGCATTGTTCAATAAATTCTGAATTATTCGCCGCAATTTACCAAAATCCGTTTGAATATATTCAGGTAAATTTTCACTTGTTTCAAAATGAAATTGAATATTTTTACCCGTCACTTGCACGCTATCAGCGAGCATCGAAAGTAAATTTGGCAAATTGATTGATTCCAAATGCACACGCAAATGACCAGTTTCAATGCTAGAAATTTCTAACACATCGTTAATCAGCGATAAAAGTTGTTGTCCACTGCGAATAATCGTTTGTATATCGGGTTGAATTTCTTCGGGCATTCGTGTATCGCGTGCCATCAATTGCGCGAACCCTAAAATGGCATTCAACGGCGTACGAAGTTCGTGTGACATATTGGCAAGAAAAACACTTTTAGCGCGATTGGCATTTTCGGCGGCACGTTTTGCCTGAATTAAAGCCTCTTCGCTTGCCTTACGTTCAGTAATATCGCTCACAAAAGCAATAAACTGTGCATTATGTTCAACTTGTATATCTTGATAATACGCAGTGATTTCAACGGTTATATCGTGACCATTTCGTGTACGATGAATAGTTTCAAAATGCGATTGCCCCCTCGTACAAACAACATTTGCAATACGTTGTAATCTATCTGAATGAAAATGAAGGTCAATATCAGCAACCGTCATGTTTAACAATTCCGCTTCGCTGTAACCAAGCATTTCGCAAGTACACGCATTAACATATTGAAAACGCCCACTTTCTACGTCAATAATTTCAACGCCAATGCCACTACGATCGAGCGCAAATAACATTTTATTTAACTGCCGATTAGACGTTTGTAATTCATGGTTTCGTTCTACCGTATGCTGTTCGATATGCTTTATTTTTTGAATCATCGTATCCATAGCACGCGCAAAATCGCCTAATTCGTCAGTTTCTTTATCGCCAATAACAAAGTCAAAATTTCCTGTACCAATAATTTCTGTCACATGGCATAGTTGTCTTAAACGAGCGAGAGTACGTCGTCCCCAATGACCTAATGCTGTTGTAATCCCCATAACTAACAATAAAATCAATAGCGTCATCACTTGATCGAGTTGATAACGTTGCTTTACTAAATCTTGCCTTGCAATAGTTATCAATTGCTCAGCTTCACTAGATAAAGCTTGTGAGTGCATCACTATCTGATTTTCAATATTATCAAATCGAAATTGATAATTTTTTAAATTCTGTTCGAGGGGATTCGTCACTTCAATTAAACGACCAAAAATTCTATTTAAGGCCAACTGTTCCCGTTGCATCACTTCAACATGATCATGATGGTTCTCAAGGGTGATTTGCTGCATCAAATTATCTAAACGCTGATAGGTCTCTTGCCATTGACGAGGCGCACGTTTTTCGCTTGGATGTTGCGTAATATCACGGCTTAATTGCGCTAAATTCGAGCTTTCAACCATTACCTGTTGGGCAATTTCAATTTCACTACGATTGAGCTGCTCTTCATGCGTTGCCCAATGCAACAAGCCAATAATAATTCCCCCCATGCAAAGGGGTAAAAAAATAATTACTCGAATGAACTGTTTTAGGTGCATAAGATTTTATGGAATGAGAGTGACACGCTCAGGCGCAATCGCGTGCAAGGGTTCAGAAAGAAACAGTGGCATAAAATCTGGAACATCGCCATCAATAGTGTTTATTTCTATACCCCAACGCACCTCATCTTCGAGTGTTAATAAGAGAGCTTGAGGCAATTCAATACGAAACGAGAATTGTGACCACATCGTTGCCGCGATTTCAGGCGTAATACCTAATCCTCGCGCTAAAATATCAATCGTTTCTGTGGGATGCGCTTTGGTGTAGTTTTCTGCATCTAACATCGCTTGAAGTAAAGCATGAATGCGCCGGGGATATTGTGTGGCGAATTCTGTTGAGGTCACAAGCAAATCATGTTGTTCATAAAGACCTTTAACTGAGAAAATGATACTTTTATCGCCTAATTGTTGTTGGCATTGACTGATTTGAGGTTCTCGCACACTAATTGCCTGAACACGCCCCGCAACAATAGCGGGTATGAGTTCTTCAATTTTCATAAATATCATGCTCACATCCAATTCTGTAATGCCTTGTTCTAGTAAAAATTGACGTACAAAATAGTGCATTGCCGAATTGGCTTGCGTGGCAATTTTTTTGCCTAATAAATCGGTGCTTTTGTTAATACTAGCATCGCGACGCGCACAAATATGGTTAATGTCATTGGCAGTAACGCTCGATGCCACGATGCGTAATTCAGGATGGAGACTGGCGGCTAAAGCAATTGGCAACTCCGTGGTAGAAATAATATCTGCTTGATTGGCAAATAAACCTTCATCTAACGCGCGTTTGTCACTGGGATAAGATTTTAATTCAACATCTAATCCATATTTTTCAAAAAACTTTTGTTCAGCGGCGACGTAAACTAAAACGGAAGTCGGTTGTTGTGCGATACCTAAAATTAGTTTTTGTGGGAGAGGCGGGGGAATGTTTTGTTCGCACCCCGTTAGCACAAGCAAAAACACACTTAATAACGTCTTATGGAATTTTGTCATCGCTTTGTCCCCTAAAACCTGTCGAGTTGTCAGCTTATCAAATTTAGACGAACAGACCAACTTATTAACTGTTGTATAATCCGCTCATCTTTATTCACGTTATAAAAAGGTATGCAACTATGAAAATGACTGCACAAGAATTTATTGATTGGAAATCTAAACGTATCACGTTACTTGCGATGTCTGGCGCGGGTAAAACAACGCTTGCCGATAAATTACCCAAAACAAAGTGGTATCACTATTCAGGTGATTACCGCATTGGGACAAAATATTTAAAAGAACCCATTTTAGACAATATCAAACGCCACGCGATGAGTGTGCCGTTTTTACGCGAATTGTTACGCGCCGATTCACTTTATGTTAAAAGTAAAATTTCGTTTGATAATTTAACGGCGGTATCGAGTTATTTAGGTAAATTGGGCGATGCCAGTAAAGGTGGTTTATCGCTGCAAGAATTTAAACACCGCCAAAATCTGCATCGTCAAGCCGAAATCGAAGCCATGAAAGACGTGCCAACGTTTATTCATAATGCGGAAGATATTTATGGTTATCATCACTTCATTAACGATGCCGGTGGCAGCGTTTGTGAACTCGATTGCCCCGAAGTTTTAGAAGCCTTGGCAAAAGATACGTTAATTATTTACATTAAAATCCCGCCTGAACTCGAACAAACCATTATTGACCGTGCTAAAAAAGAACCCAAACCGTTGTATTACCGTGAAGCGTTTTTGGATGAGCAACTCAGTGAATTTTTAAAACTTAAAAATTACGCTTCCGCAGATGACATGCCGCCAGATGAATTTGTATCCTGGGTGTTTCCGCAATTATTTAAAGCGCGTGTGCCGCGTTATGAAGCGATTGCCAAACAATACGGTTACACCATCGACGGTAATGACGTAGCGAAAGTGCAAACGGAAGACGATTTTATTGCGTTAATTGCCGCCGCCTTGGCAAAACAAACTGACTGAAACGGAGGTGTCACGATGCCTTTAGTTGCTCACACCCATTTACCGACTTTTCAGCGATTGCTGGAAGAAGGTGAAGAAATCATTGACCCGCAACGCGCGAGTCTGCAAGAAATCCGTGAAATACATATTGGTTTGCTCAACATGATGCCTGATGCTGCGTTAGAGGCGACCGAACGCCAGTTCTTTCGCCTCGTTGGCGCGTGTAATCAAATCGCACAATTTCATGTGCATCCATTCACGATTGAAGGTTTAAAACGTAGTCCCGAAGCGCAAGCGCACATTGATACTTATTACGAACCGTTTTCTAAAATTAAAGCCGATGGGTTAGATGCGTTAATTATCAGTGGCGCGAATGTGACCGGCTCATATTTACCTGATGAAGATTTTTGGCTGCCCTTGACCGAAGTATTTTCATGGGCAAAAGAGAATGTCACATCGATTTTGTGTTCATGTTTAGCCACACACGCGATTATTCATTATTGCTACGGTGTGGCGCGTACCCGTTTGCCCGAAAAACGGTGGGGGGTTTTTTCACACACATTAGTTGATAAAACGCATCCGTTAGTGGTTGAAATTAACACCCGCTTTGATGTACCACATTCGCGCTTCAATGAAATTTTTCAAAGCGATATGGAAAAACACGGTTTGCGCGTTCTCGCAACCAGTACCGAAGCAGGTGTGCATTTAGCAACCAGTGCCGATGGTTTTCGGATTGTGTTTTTCCAAGGTCATCCAGAATACGACGATATTAGTTTACTCAAAGAATATAAACGCGAAGTGTTGCGTTTTTATCATGATGAAATTGCCGAATATCCGCCCTATCCTGAGCATTATTTTAAAAATGAGGTGAAAGCGATTTTTGCAGATTATTCGCAACAGGTAAAAACGGCGAAAATGACACAACAAGCATTTCCTGTTTTTCCCGAAGCAGCAGTGCTTGAGTATATTGATAATACTTGGCGCGATACGGCAAAAGCGGTTTTTAATAATTGGTTAGGGAAAATTTATCAAATTACCCATCAAGATAGACGGTTGCCATTTATGGATGGTGTAAATCCTGATAATCCATTGAATTTGTAACATTTAAAAACGTGTCGCCCGACTTTTTATCGGGCGACACATTCTTTATTTAAAATTGCATTTCTGCTGCGGCAATCACCAACTCATCAATAAAATGTTGTCCGTAAAGCGGCAAATAATTGTTTTTTAAATACGCAATTTTGGTTCTCGAACACGGAACTAAATGCGATAAATTGCGTGCCACTAAATCACTGTCAATGTTTTTGTCGAACGCCATACCGGCAATAATTCCCACGCCTAAACCCAATCGAACATACGTTTTAATCACATCGGTATCTGCCGCTGACAAAATAATATCTAATTCGCTGGCAGAATCCTTAAACGCCGTTTCAATATTCGAGCGACCGGTAAAGCCAAAACTGTATGTCAAAATGGGGAATGCCGCTAAACGATCCAATGAAATTTCCCCGTCGCTCAATGGATGATTTTTCGGCACAATCGCCGCGTGATGCCATTCATAACAAGGTTTCACCGCTAAGTAAGCATCGTCAGCCACTTTTTCCGTACAAATGGCAATATCAGCTTTTCCAGTATGTAATTTGTTGACTAACTGTTCTGGCGAGGCTTCATCCATATAAATTCGCACACCTGGGTATTTTTCTCGAAAACGCAAAATCGGTTTGGGTAAAAAATATTTTGCCTGCGTATGCGTCGTCGCAATGTGCAATACGCCGTGATTGCTGTCGAGATAATCGGCGGCAAGCGTTTGAATATTGTTCTTTGCTTGGTTAATGCTATCCACTTCGCGCATGATACGCAAACCAAGCGGTGTCATACCAGTTAATTTTTTGCCACGTCGTTCGAAGAGCGGCGAGCCAATTTCACCTTCAAACAATTGCAATTGCCGACTGACTGCGGATTGCACGATGTGCATTTTTTCAGCTGCTTGCGATAAACTAAAATTTGTTTCCTGTAAAACTCGCAATAATTCGATTTGACTTAAATTCATGGCTTAATGAAACCAATGTGCGTGACGAATGCGTAAATCGACTTTATCGCCACGATTGAGTTGCAAACGTTTAAATTGTTCATTAGGCATTTCGGCATAAACAATTTTAGGGCTGCCATTCGGTAAAAATTTCGTCAGTTCAATCCGAATTAACGCACCTAAATGTTGCCAATCTTTCAGCGTCACCGGCGAGTTATCATTTGTAGATTTACTGATTTCAATATCGTGAGGGCGAACATGCGCCACCCAATCGGGGGTGCTTTCTTCCGCAACTTGCAAACCAATATGTTCAAACCAATCCGTTGTATGGTGCGACAATTCGAATTCATTGGTTTGACCGATAAATTTCGACACAAATACATTCGCGGGGTGATCGTAAATTTCAGCAGGCGAACCTTGTTGCTCAATACGCCCTTTATTTAACACCACCACTTGACTGGCGACTTCCATGGCTTCTTCTTGGTCATGCGTGACAAAAATACTGGTGACATTTAATTCGTGATGCAAATTGCGTAACCATTGACGCAAATCTTTTCGCACACTCGCATCTAATGCACCAAACGGTTCATCGAGTAATAATACTGACGGTTCAACAGCTAATGCCCGCGCCAAAGCAATTCGTTGACGTTGACCGCCCGAAAGTTGGTCAGGAAAACGGTCATGTAACCAATCCAATTGGACGAGTTCCAACAGTGCGTGTGTTTTTTTAGCAATGTCTGTTTCACTAGGACGGTATTTTTTATCTTTCACGCGCATACCAAACGCTACGTTATCAAATACGGTCATGTGTCGAAATAGCGCGTAATGTTGAAATACAAAACCAATGCCGCGCTGACTAACGTGCAAATCCGTTTTATCATCGCCATTTAAAAGAATGCGTCCTTTATCCGCTTGTTCAAGTCCTGCAATAATCCGTAATAATGTGGTTTTTCCGCAGCCCGAAGGCCCTAACAATGCGACCAATTCACCTTCGGGAATGACTAAATCAATATCGTGTAACGCGGAAAATTGTCCAAAGTTTTTGCTAATGTTTGAAAGTAAAATGCTCATAAATTGCTTCTCATGAAAAAGTTAAACGCTGGCACGATTGGCTTGTTGTTTCCATTCTAATAACGTTTTTAAAATCAACGTCACAATGGCTAAAGCCGCTAAAATCGATGCACCTGCAAACGCTGACACGGTGTCGTATTCGTTATAACTGACTTCGACGTGTAGCGGTAAGGTATTGGTCATGCCGCGAATGTGTCCCGAAACAACCGACACCGCGCCAAATTCGCCCATGGCTCGTGCATTACATAACAACACGCCGTATAACAATGCCCATTTAATATTCGGTAACGTAATCAGAAAAAAAGTTTTCCAACCGCTTGCACCCAATGACAAAGCAGCTTCCTCTTCTTCGCTCCCCATTTCTTGCATTAACGGAATCAGTTGACGTGCCACAAAGGGAAAGGTGATAAATAACGTCGCCAACACAATTCCCGGTACAGCGAAAATGATTTTAATATCGTGTTCAACAAACCAGCTTCCAAACCAACCTTGTGCGCCAAATACCAACACAAAAATTAACCCTGAAATAACTGGCGATACCGAAAACGGTAAATCGATTAACGTAATTAACAAATCTTTGCCGCGAAATTCAAAACGGGTAATTGCCCACGCCGCCGCCACACCAAAAACAGTATTCAATGGCACGGTAATTAACGCCGTCAGCAACGTTAAACGCATTGCCGATAACATATCCGGCTGACTTAATGCTGAAAAATATGCCCCAAATCCTTTTGAAAAGGCTTGAATAATGACCAATAACAACGGCACGCATAAAAATAAAATTACAAATCCTAAGGCAATCGTAATTAAACTCCAACGTACCCAATTTGCATCCTCTAACGTGGATTGATGCACATGTTTTGAAATAGCTGTACTCATCATAATTCCTAAATTTGTCCTGAACGTTTCCGTACCCAATGTTGTAACAGGTTAATTAGCAATAACAGTAAAAATGAAATCACCAGCATCGTCAGCGCAATCGCGGTTGCGCCTGCCATGTCGTATTGTTCTAATTTGGTGATAATCAACAACGGCACAATTTCTGAAATGTAGGGAATATTCCCCGCGATGAAAATGACAGAACCGTATTCGCCCACGCCGCGTGCAAATGCCAATGCAAAACCAGTGAGTAAGGCAGGAAAAATATTGGGGAAAATAATTTTTGTAAAAACTTGCCAGCGCGTTGCACCTAAACTCGATGCAGCTTCTTCCATACGCGAATCAAATTCTTGTAATACCGGTTCAACGGTTCGTACCACAAAAGGAATACTGATAAAAATCAGCGCAACAACAATGCCTAACGGTTTAAATCCGATTTGCAAATCAAAATTTTCTTTAAGTAATTTACCCAGAAAACCGCTCGGTTGAAAAATAGTCGCCAGTACAATACCGGCGACAGCCGTAGGAAGTGCAAAAGGTAAATCAATCAACGCATGAAAAAAACGTTTGCCCACAAACGAATAACGAACCAGTACCCACGCAACAATAAAACCAAAAAAACTCGCCACTACCGCTGCGCCTAAAGCCGTGGTAAAACTGACGCGAAACGCCGCAACCACCCGTTTATGCGTGATAATGTCTATATAATCAGACCAATTTAATTCAAAACTTTTAAAAACTAAGGTGCTGAGTGGAATTAAAACGACCAAACTTAAATAAAATAGCGTAAAACTAATCGTCGGTCGAAAACCTGGCATGATGCGACTTTGGCTCATGATTTTTTATTGCCTCGTGATGATGAATTTCTGATTTTTTACGATGGTAAAGAAAATATGATAGGAAATAAAATGATGATATTCGATATTAACATCGAATAATTAGATTTATAATGAATGATTTTTTATCAATGCGATAATTTGTCACATCGGAAATTTTTATTTCATAAGTTCTACTAAACGCTACATAAATTTATTGTGAGAGAGTGGATTTTGCTGTAGATGTGCGGGTTCATTTAATTACTTGTTAGGCATCATGATGAAAAAATTGTATTTTGACCACAACGTTATTATTGATATTCAGAATTCGAGAAAAAAATCACTGCAAGATGTGGTAAATACCCTCAATGAGAATAAATACCAAATTGTATTCAGCCCCGCGCATATCGAAGAAATCGCGGCTATTATCATGCACCATAATCAACAACCAGAAATTGTAAATGATAAACTTAATTTTCTCGCAGCTCTCACGAACTCGGTTGCATTACTTCCATATCATAGAAATAATCTAGAGTTAATCGAACATGATGGCATCTTTGTTTATAGAGAACACCCAAAAGATGTTTACGACAGAGTTATTGACAACTATGACAGAAATATAATTGTAGAGAAGCATCAGCAAGAGAAGTTATCTAATGGGGAGAATTTTGAAAATGTACATAGTGTGTCATCTAAAGAAACAAACAACATAAACATTGTTAGTGAACTTGACTATTTCAAACCAAGATTGCATCAGATGATAATTGATTTCTGGCGCACATATGATTCAAATCTTAAAGAGTACATGCCAGAAATATGTCCAAAATGCGCCGATTTGAATTTTCAGTATGCAAAAAACTATTTTCCAATTCACCAGATGATGATAGAGAAATTGCTAGAATTTTTAGAAGTTAGAAGATTTTTTCCTGACAGTCCAAACCAATATCTTTCCAGCTTACACGATACAACCCACGCAATATATGCAGGGTATTGCGACATATTCGTAACGAATGACAATAAATTAAAACAAAAGGTTAGTGCTGTTTATCAATGGATGGGAATTAAAACATCTGTATTAAATGCAAACGAATTTAGAGATTATGTTGCTAACGAAACCACGAAAAATACGCCGCATTAGAAATTACCACCGTAGTTGTAAAAATAAAAAGCCCCAATTTTTCAGTAAATCGAGGCTTTTTATTGTTTTAAAACTTTTAAATCGTTCCAGCTTTAATTTTCCGAACCGAATTGACCAAATGATCGACTTCATCATGCGTGTTATAAAACGCTAATGATGGTCGCACAGTCGCTTCTAAACCAAAACGACGCAAAATTGGTTGAGCGCAATGATGACCAGAACGTACTGCAATTCCGGCTTTATTTAATGCTGCACCAATCTCTTGTGTGTTGTGTCCTTTCAACACAAATGACAATACACTGGTTTTTTCTTTCGCTGTACCGATGAGTGTTAAACCATCAATTCGGCGCAACGCGTCCATTGCGTAAGCCAGTAAATCGTGTTCATAAATGGCAATATTTTGAATGCCAATTTTTTGCACATATTCGAGTGCCGCACCTAAACCGACGGCATCGGCAATATTTCCTGTTCCGGCTTCAAATTTTGCCGGTGCAGGTTGATAGCGCGTGTGTTCAAACGTGACATCTTCAATCATATTGCCACCGCCTTGCCAAGGTTGTGTCGCTTCAAGCAAATCCGTTTTGCCATAAACGACACCAATGCCTGTAGGAGCAAAGATTTTATGACCCGAAAACACCAGCCAATCACAATCCAAACTTTGCACATCAGCGGCAATATGCGACACCGATTGTGCTGCATCTAGCAACACTTTCGCGCCGACACGATGCGCCATGGCAATCATTTCGTGTGCGGGTGTAATTGTGCCGAGTGCATTAGATACTTGTGTAAACGAAACCAATTTTGTTTTGGCATTAAGCAATTTTTGGTATTCATCCAGCAAAACCTGTCCACTATCATCAACAGGCGCAACACGCAATTTTGCACCGGTCACTTCGCACAATTGTTGCCACGGCACGATGTTGGCGTGATGTTCAAGCCAAGTAATAACGATTTCGTCGTCTTTACCAATATTTTGCACGCCCCAACTTTTCGCAATTAAGTTAATCGCTTCGGTTGTGCCGCGAACAAAAATGATATTGTCTGGCGACGGTGCATTTAAAAAATTCGCGACAGTTTTGCGTGCTTTTTCATACGCATCGGTTGAACGTGCCGCAAGTTCATGTGCCGCACGGTGAATGTTAGAATTTTCATGTTCATAAAAATATGAAATCCGATCAATCACCGACTGCGGTTTTTGTGTCGTTGCCGCGTTATCAAACCAAACTAATTGATGCCCATTTACCCGTTCATTCAAAATCGGAAAATCCCGACGTACGGCATGAATATCAAATCCCGAATGCTGATATTGCTGTTGATAAGGCGTTTCTACTTTCGAAAACTGTTTATTTTCATTCAAAAAATAAAACGGTGATTCCGTCGTTGCGCTCGCCAAAGGATTAAAACCCGCTGTCGGAACAATAAGTTTTGGTATATCCGCCGTGTTGTTTGGTGAAACAAATTCGGATGGAACAGAACCTAATCGTCCCGATGCCAAACTTTGAGATGCACCACTTAGCTCATGAATATTCACGTCGGTGGGCAAATCAAATGTATGCGGCACAGCGAACGGTTGCCGTGACGCTAAACTGTGCGGCGGCAAAATACTACTCACTGCAGGCGTTGCAAAAGGTTGTAACGCCGTCGGCAAATCAGCCGGAGCCGATGACACAGCATCACTTGCTAAGCCTAAGCGCGAACCATCACACGGCAATTCCGCAAAAATCTCGTTTGCAAGACGTGTCAATTGTTGCTCTATTGCCGCTATATCTTGTGGATGCTCAGGTGTTAGATTATTTATAGTCATAATAGTTGCCTACGTCGACATTTTCTAACACACCGAGTGCGTCTTCAGTCAATACGGCGAGTGAACAATACAACGACACCAAATAAGACGCGATAGCTTTATGGTTAATGCCCATAAAACGAACTGATAAGCCCATGCTTAATTCGCCTGTTAAATTAGGTTGGTACAAACCGACAACACCTTGACGGCTTTCGCCGGTGCGTAACAACAAGATGTTAGTTTTACCATTTACCACTCTTAATTTATCGCAAGGAATTAACGGAATACCGCGCCATGTCACAAATTGTGAACCAAACAAACTCACTGTTGGTGGCGGTGTACCGCGACGCGTTGCTTCACGACCAAATGCGGCAATTGCTTGTGGATGCGCTAAGAAAAATGCGGGTTCTTTCCAAACTTTTGCAATCAATTCGTCCAAATCATCAGGCGTTGGCGAACCTAACGCATTGCGTGGCTGAATTCTAAAACCGGGTGCGACGTTATTCAGCAAACCGTATTCAGCGTTGTTAATCAATTCACTTTCTTGACGTTCTTTAATCGTTTCAATCGTCAAACGTAATTGTTCATTCGTTTGGTTATGTGGACTGCTGTACAAATCCGCAACGCGAGTATGTACGTCAAGCACGGTATTGACCGCATTTAAACGGTATTCACGACCCCATTCTTCGTAATCTACGAATGTTTGTGGCAAGATTTTTTCGTCTAAACTTGAGCAATCAACCGCTAAGTTTGCTTCATTTTTTACTTTGTTGACACGATAGATACCCGCTTCCACAGGTACCCAATGTAGTAAATGGGTCAACCAACGTGGTGTGATGGTTGAAAGCATTGGGACAGTTTTTGTCGCATTCGACAGGGTACGCGCGGCGACATCACCCAAAGCGGTATTAGCGTCATGTATATCAGTCATGGTTTTTTCCTCTAAGTAAAAAGAACTTCGGTTGTTAAAAAATTGGGGTTATTTGCACGACTCGCGTCAAAGCCTACAAATTGCGAGGCGATAGTTTTCTACAGCTTGTCCGTAACTGTCAAATTTCGGACACTGTTAATTAACACACTGAATTATATTGGTAATTTTATATAGCTAATTAAAAATTGACTCTTATTTTTTGTTGTTTTGGGGTGACAGGAATACATAACGCCGTGCTATCGGTTTTAATATCGATGACCAAGGTTGTCGAACTGTTCGTCGTTTGCCGTGAATCAATGTAAGTGTGAACATCATTGGTTTTAACGATGGTCAACTCACTTTCGGCGCGAATTGATTTAACGGATTCACCGTGTTCTTTAATCCATTGAGAAATTGTAACGTGACTGCATTGCAAAAGCCGTCCAATGGAACGAAATCCCAAACCCGCTAAATACAATTGCAAGGCTTGTCGGCGAATATCTAAACTTAAACCACGATGTGCAACGGTGTGGCGATAACCACATTCTTTGCACTTAAATCGTTGTTTTTCTTTAATAATACCGTCTTTAATACATACCTCAGAGTGACATTTTGGACACGTTGCCATATTAGTTTTTCTCTATTTTTATCGACCATCGATATACTAACAATATCAATATGTTAGCTATTTGCAGATAATGTGCATTGCTTCACTACTTGCGTGATGGAAATTAGAAAACAATTGCATCGTCGTTTCTGCGTACTACCGCTTGCGTAATCGAGCTATTAGGCGGTACGCCGTGCGTGAGCCACACATTGCCGCCAATTACCGAACCACGACCAATCGTAATTCGCCCTAAAATTGTTGCACCTGCGTAAATGACGACATCATCTTCAATAATTGGATGCCTTGCATGACCTTTCACCAAACTACCGTCTTCGGCTTGTTCAAAGCGTTTTGCGCCCAATGTAACCGCTTGATACAAACGAACGTGTTTACCGATAATGGCGGTTTCACCAATCACTACACCCGTGCCATGATCGATAAAAAAGCTCTCGCCAATTTCTGCACCAGGATGAATATCAATACCTGTGGTGGAATGTGCTAATTCGGTAATCATCCGCGCAATCAACGGTACGCCTAATTGATACAACACATGTGCCAATCGTTGATGAATCACCGCGTGAATACCAGGATAACAAACCAACGCTTCATCAGGGGTTCGCGCTGCCGGATCACCTTGAAAAGCGGCGCGAATATCCGTATCAAGTAATAAACGAATGCGGGGTAATTGTGCGGCGAATTCATGTGTAATCGTTTGTGCCGCCAGCTCAACTGCATGGGCATCGGTTGTTTGTGAGGCAACACCTTGTTGTTCATGTTCTGCCATATAATGCAATTCACGGTGAACTTGTTCGCACAAATCACGCAACACAATATCGAGCTTATTACCAACGAAATAATCAATACCTTCATCGCGTAAATCAGGTCGTCCTAAACGATTTGGAAATAAAACGGCACTCAAACCGTCCAAAATATCGGATAGTGCTTTTCGGGAAGGTAATTTCGGTGGTTTATTGAGGCGATGACGTTCTTCTAGCGATTGCACTCGAATTTCGTGCAACTGTGCAACTAAATCATCAATTCCCCAGTCCGCGTGTTTGTTCATACTTTAAAATCCATGTATTGCTTTTGTTGCAAAGAATCTTAAAGAAAACAACGAGACTAGGAAAACGGTATTATTCGATAGGACTATCTAAAAATTGGATATTAGAAATCAAACAATGGCTAATTGACAAAAGTATTGCTTTGCCTGACGCACCACGTCGTATTCATGGCACTGTTATAAACAGCGTTTTAGTCTTTTCTGGATGTCAAGACAAATAAAAATGGCGTAACGCAATTACAAAACAAAATCATCATAAATGCTCTTTGCCAAATGATAGGCGAAATTTACCGGCACGGCATTGCCAACCATTTTGTAGCCATCATTGAGATTTTGGTATTTAAAAATAAAATCATCCGGAAAGGTTTGAATTCTCGCACATTCACGCACAGATAATCGACGATACAATTCTTCTTGTCCGGTCACAAATACCCGTTTATTTTGTTCAACCAATTCCATTTTTGGAGCTTGCGGATGAAGTGGCGCGTGCCGACCACTGGCTTGAATCGTAAAAGACGGTTCATTCCACGCACGCACGCGATTACGCGACATAAAAATGGTTGAAAAACCGCCTGTCATGTATTCATGATTAGAAATAGCTAACGCGCCATTGGTTTTATTAAATTCTTGCGCTGGCACAGCAAGGGGTAAATCGCTAATGGCCTCTTTTAACACCGGTTTATATTTTTGCGCGTCTGGAAAATGAAACGTTTTTCCCAAATCGCTACGATAACCGACAATAATGACCCGCAAACGGTCTTGTGGCACGTCGTAGTGATTGGCGTTCAATAATTTATACGACAGCGTGTAACCGGCGTTTTTAAATTCTTGAATAATGTTAGTAAACGCCTGTGCATGTTTAGGTTGCAGAATGCCCGCTACATTTTCAGCAAGAAAAAATTTGGGCTGTTTTGCTTTTAAGATTCGGATGTAATCGAAAAATAATTGCCCGCGTTTATCATCAATACCGCGTCCAGCTCCTGCTGCACTCCAACTCTGACAAGGTGGCCCGCCAATAATGCCGTCTACATTTGGCACATCACGGCTCAAAATTTCGGTAATACTCCGTTTATCTAAAACCGTATTGGGGAAATTTGCCTGAAATGTGTCCCAAATCGTACGGTCATATTCGTTTGCCCAAATTGTGTGGAATCCCGCTTTTTCAAAACCTTTATCTAAACCACCACCGCCTGAAAAAAATGACGCTATTTTCATGCGTTTTGCCTAAATGAAATCAAGATTGCATCAAGCAGTTTTGCTGGATTATCGGGCGATTTAATGGCAACGGTTTTAATCGAAAAATCCGATGTTTGAATCGATTCCAGCGCGTGTTTATCTTCGGCAGGAAAAGCATCGTATTTACTTTTTAACATTAACGCATTCACAGAAAAATCTGCTGCGGAATTCTCTGCTACATAATCAAACACTTTATTTGGATTTTCAATGTGCCACATGCCGCGAATTCGCAAATAAGTAATGCCTAATGGGTCAACACGATTAACACGCCCTAACTCATTGGTTTCAGCAAATTCGACATCGGTTAATTCCCGCAAACCCGACGAAATTTTGGTGCGAATGCGTTCGTAAGTTTCATTATCAGCGGCGTAGCAATCGCCATAAACAAACCACAAAGATTTTAAAATACCGTTTTTCGTCACGCCTACAACGTAGAGCAAATCTTTTTCTGTCCAATCTTCACAATCACGGCAGGCTTTGGTAATCATTACACTGTCAGAATGTAATTTATTTTTGGGATATGAACTGTTAAGCGCGATGCCGGAATTTAAACTTTCAATTTTTTTAACTTCAATGGCATCGCCGCCTTGAATCATTAAATCAGGTGGATTATTTTGATTACCGATGTAAGAAAAGTAGTGCGAGAAAATTTCGTTTTTTTCCGCTAACGTTTCAACAGCCAGCGAATTGCAAAAAATATCTTTCACATAAAGCTCTAATGCTTCGCCTACATTGTTCATACGATTGGACGAACTGTAGTGAGAAACTAGACTTGTAACGGGTTTATCGACAATGTTTTTTAGAGCGATAAGTAAATTTGTGTTCATAAAATTGGTTTTGCATTTTTCAAAGAGACATCAGGGGGAGAGTATTGTACCTAAATCTTGCCTTATCGCTGTCTCGATTTGAACATGATGGATAGTTTTCTTTGAAAAATGTTAAGACAAATTTTGAATTTCGATGGCAGTTAATCCCGTTAATTCAATGATAGTTTCTAAATCCAAACCTTTTGCTAGCATTCCTTTTGCGATGACGAAAGTGGCTTTTAATTCGCCTTCAGCAAGTCCGTCCATTCTCGCCGTTTCAAGCACATTTTGGCTTATTTGAATTTGCATCTCTTGAGCTTCATAAACTTCAAGTTCTTCGGATGACCATTGATGTTGTGCGGCAACTTCGTAAGCTAATTTTAAAGCAGGCGTGTCGGTATTTTCTGGAATATGGTCTAACTTAATCGCTTGTTGAATGAAATAAATCCATTTATCCGCAACGGTTTCGAGTTCATTTTCAGACTTGGTAAATTTGGGCAGTTCGATAAAGTTAAATTCCAAATCCTTCAAATCATGCTGTTTCGTTTCTTTGTTCAACAGCAAATGCCGTGACAAAGGCGATTCATGGTCAAAGGTTGTGAAATCTAAAATACCCAGAAAAATAACGGGCTTTAATTCCTGATAATTGCCGCCAATTGGCAATTGTTGGCTGTAGGCTTTACTGCTGTAATACATCGCACGTTTAGAAAACCACGTTTCTTTGGCAACTTGCATTTCGATTAAAAATTCACGTTTTGATTGGTCTTTGGCTTTGATGTCAAGGCTGGTACTTTTTAAACCGTAAATTTTAGGTGGTTGATAAGTGTCTGCAATTTCAACGCTTTCAATCGGGCAATCGAGTTCTAAAATTTCATTGAGAAATTCAATCAAAATACTTTTGTGTGCATTGTTGCCAAAAATTTTTTTGAAGGCAATATCGGTTTTGGGGTCTACGAATCTCATGGATTGAATTCCTCTTGTGCTATTTAAACCATCGAACAATTTGTTCCTTTAGTTCTTGAGTTGTCTGTTGAGCAATAAATTCATTTAACCTATATGGGTCTGGTTCAATTCTATCTGCTTCAAGTTTTACTTCCCATGTGTCAAAATCATGCGAATCTTCTGCAACAATGAATCCAATGCCAAATTTTTTAGATTCATCAGAAATGGCCTCTATTGCACCATCAAAGTCATTGGTATTTGTTTTTGGAATGTGTACGATGAGGTATGCACGAGTTGCAGCGCGCCGGTGTGCCAGGGCTTCGTACACTGCCGCAACGTCAATAGCATAGAATGGCTTGATTTCAAATGTGATAACTTCAAGATACCGACCTGGTACATAAGGAAAAGTTTTGTATCCAACAGCAATAATATCGGGACGTGTCCATTTTCCACCTGTTAATTTTGAACCTTGTTTTGCAGTAATTTCTACTCGCGAATCGTCAAAACCCTGTTCTTTTGTCCATTGTTTTCTAAGCTCATCAGCAATTGGAACATATAAATCATGCTCTTTCACATATTCCTGCGTGGCTTGTTCGGTAGTAGTTTCGCTTTGCTCGCTTTCTGAAAATTGAGCCACTTGCACAACTTTTTTAACGCTACCTCCACGCCCTCTACCAGTTTCTAAAAAACCTCGTTCAATTAGTCGATTACGGATTTCCCAATACAGTTGGTTAGACCAAGTATTACCTAATTTGTTTTTTAGTGCTTTATTTCCAATTACGTCCGTATTTGGTACCGCATTTAAAAGTTCCTGCTGTTTTTCTTCTATTTGTTCTGTAGATAAGTTTTCTATAGACATTGGAATTTTTCCTTAAAGTTAAAAAGTAATTTCGTGTTAGTTTTTAAGACAGTGTGATTCTAACGTAATTTTGAAAGCAAACGCAGGATTCAAACTCCAAAAAATCCAAACCCTGCGCCACAAAACATCAACTACTCATTCAACGTCTTCAAAACCGCCTGCAAATTTTCGATTTCAGTGAGGGTTAAGCCTGTGAGTTCTATAATCGTTTGACTATCAATTCCTTTTTCTAACATTCCTTTTGCAATCGCTAACGCTTTATCTTTTTCACCTTTTTTAATGCCTTCCTCGAATTTCTCTTTTTTATCACTTTCAAAATTATATTCTTCAATCATCAAGTATTTGTCTTCGGGTGAAACGAGATTTTTAGCAATTGAATTGATGACAGTTTGCAATTCGGGACGGTGATAATTAGTTTCTTCAATTTGTTCAGACAAACTTTCGTTAATCGCACTCAACCATTCACGGTACATTTCGGGCGTATTTTCATCAACATATTTCACCGCGAGAAAAATCACTTTGTGTTTGATTTCGCCAAGTGAATTGCCGTAACGGTCTTTTGGGTCAAAATCAATCACTGCAACATCGGTTTTATGTTTATCCGCTGAGGTTAAAACGACAATCGTATAAACCGTTAAATCGGGTTTGTAATTGCGATAATTCGCCGCCTGTTCAAGCAATGCGACACAATGATAATGTAGAAAACGGTCATAATAATCGCTACCATTTTGATGTTGAATTTCGACAATCACCCGATTTTTCAAATCTTGCGCGTATAAATCGAATTCCACTCTGACGTTGCCGATTCGTTGCTCAAAGGATTTTTCAGTTTCAACTTTATCGATTTCTAAATCGATGCCAATAATATCTTTCACAAAGGCTTTAAAAACATCAATTTGCGAGAAGGCTTTTTTAAAAATGACACCGTACTGTAAAGAAGCAACTTGTTTCATAAAACACCGTTTTTCAAATAAATCATAAACATTAAAAAAGCGCAGAACTTAAACATCACATTCTGCGCCCAAAAATCAACTACCCATTCAACGCCTTCAAAACCGCCTGCAACGTCGCATTGGCATCACCAAAAAGCATCCGCGTGTTTTCCATGACAAATAATGGATTGCCCACACCCGCATAACCCGAAGCCATCGAGCGTTTCATCACAATCGTGGTTTCGCCTTTCCAACATTCAATCACAGGCATTCCCGCAATCGGGCTATTCGGGTCAGTCAACGCCGATGGATTCACAATGTCATTTGCACCAATCACAATCGACACATCAACCTCGCCCCAATCGTCGTTAATTTCGTCCATTTCATAAACAATGTCATACGGCACTTTTGCTTCGGCAAGCAAAACGTTCATGTGTCCAGGCATCCGACCTGCGACAGGATGAATACCAAAACCGACTTTTTTACCTTTGCCGCGCAACAATTTAGTCATTTCATAAACCGTGTGTTGCGCTTGTGCGACCGCCATCCCATAACCTGGAATAATCATGATATTTTTTGCTGAAAGTAATAATTGTGCGGTTTCTTCAACAGTAATCGATTGCACATCACCAACAATTTCAGCAGCTTTACCACCTGAAGACGTCCCAAAACCACCCGCAATCACGCTCAAAAAATGCCGATTCATCGCGCGGCACATGATGTAACTCAAAATCGCGCCACTACTTCCGACTAACGCGCCTGTGACAATCAACAAATCGTTACTCAACATAAAACCTGTTGCCGCCGCTGCCCAACCTGAATAACTATTAAGCATCGACACCACGACGGGCATATCTGCGCCACCGATTGCCATGACCATGTGAATGCCAAACACCAACGCTACAATCGTCATCAAAAATAACGGGAATGTGCCGTTTTTTAACGCTTCAAAATGATTCAAAAACCATGATGATGTTTCATGTGAAAGGTTGAATGTAGATTCAAGCTGCGTTATCAACTTGGGGAAAATGCCGCTCGTTTCTGTCGAATTTAAAAAATAATGTCCCAATAAAATCGCTGAAATCAATAAACCTAAATTCAAAAAATGACGATTCGGTAACAACAATGGTTTCCCGCCAAGCCGTCCGCTCAATTTACCGAACGCAATCACAGAACCCGAAAATGTTATTGCACCAATTAAAATACCGACATAAATTTCGACTTCATGAATGGTTTTTTCAACGCCTTCCAAGCCCGCCGAATCATCCATAAAATTCGCGTAACCGACCAACACCGCCGCCACGCCAACTAAACTGTGCATGATGGCGACGAGTTCTGGCATTTGCGTCATTTCAACTGTCAACGCTGCTTTTGTTCCAATCAAACCACCGATAAGCAATGCGATAATCAAAATCTCATACGACGAAACTAATGCGCTTAACGCTGTGGCGACAATGGCAATCGCCATGCCTAGCATTCCGTAATAGTTTCCTTTGCGAGCCGTTTCTTGATTGCTTAAACCACTCAAACTCAAAATGAAAAGAATCATGGCGACGATGTATGACATCGTAACTAAACCGTGTGACATAATTTTCCCCTTATTTTCTGAACATTTCGAGCATACGGCGCGTGACTAAAAAGCCGCCTGATATGTTGATGGAGGCAATCAAAATTGCTAAACCAGCGAGTAAACTGATATTGGTGTTTTGCGATGACACTTGCACCAACGCGCCAATGACGATAATGCCGCTGATTGCATTCGTCACACTCATAAGCGGCGTATGCAATGACGGTTTCACGTTCCAAATCACTTGATAACCAATAAAACATGTCAACACAAACACCGTGAAATGCGATATAAACGATGCAGGGGCAACTGAACCGACGCTAAATAATGCAAATACACCAACGATTAGCGGTGCAAATTGTTTCAGTGAAGCTGGAATTAACGCCGATTTTTCGGGGACAACGGCAGCTTCCACTTTTGCTGCCGGTGCGGCGGATAACGTTGGTGGCGGAGGCGGCCAAGTGATTTTACCTTCTTTAATCACCGTCGCGCCACGCAACACTTCATCGTCAAAATTGACGTTAATCGTGCCGTCTTTTTGTGGACATAACTCGGTGAGTAAATGCCGTAAATTCGTGGCATAAAGCTGGCTAGATTGATTCGCCAAACGGCTGGGCAAATTGGTATAACCAATAATGGTCACGCCATGTTTGACGACGACTTTATCTTTTTCGGTGAGTTCACAATTGCCGCCTTGCTCTGCCGCTAAATCGACAATCACGCTGCCGGCTCGCATTGATTGCACCATTTCGGAGGTAATCAATTTCGGTGCAGGTTTGCCAGGAATTAACGCGGTGGTCACAACAATATCGACCTCTTTAGCTTGTTGGGCGAATAACGCCATTTCAGCGGCGATAAATTCAGGCGACATTGTTTTGGCATAACCGCCTGTGCCGCTTCCACCTTCTTCATTTTTGAAATCAAGCATCAAAAATTCAGCATCCATACTTTCGATTTGCTCTTTCACTTCGGGGCGTGTGTCGAATGCACGAACAATCGCACCCATACCTTTCGCTGTACCGATTGCCGCCAACCCCGCCACACCCGCGCCGATAACTAACACTTTCGCCGGTGGAATTTTTCCCGCAGCGGTAATTTGTCCGGTGAAAAAACGTCCGAAATGCTGTGCCGCTTCGACAATCGCCCGATAACCGGCGATATTTGCCATCGAACTGAGCGCGTCGAGTTTTTGCGCTCGTGACATGCGCGGCACACTGTCCATGCCTAAAACAGTGACATTTTTTGCGGCGAGTTTTTCGAGTAATTCGGGATTTTGTCCCGCCCAAATAAAGCTGATTAACGTTTTACCACTGGTAAGCAAATCAACTTCGTTACCTTCTGGTGCACGAACTTTGAGAATAATATCTGCATTTTTCCAAAGCGTTTTTGAGGTTTTGACAATCTCAACACCTGCGGTTTTATACGCTTCGTCAGAAATATCGGCAGCTAACCCTGCGCCGCTTTCGATGCTTAATGTAAAACCAAGTTTGATTAAATGCGTGGCAGAATCGGGCATTAAAGCAACCCGTTTTTCACCGTCGTGAATTTCTTTAGGAATACCAATCTTCATAAATACACCTCTTAGTAAATGTGTGGGTGGTGACTTTTTTATTTTTATCGTTTTAAAAAGTCACGAATCTTGGATGATTAGCGGCTTAGACGTGTTTTTGAAGGGCAAACCTGATACGCTAATCCACTGTCATTATGCCACTAACTTCTTTCAAGCAAACCATCATGAATACGAATCAAAATAAACAGCTTGTGACTTGCCCAAAATGTGCCGAACAAATTAACGTCAGTGCATTGCTACATAACCAAATTGAGGCAGAATTACATCAAGCCTTCGCCTCGCAACTTGCTCAAAAACAAGCACAATTCGAACACCAGTTAAAATCCGAAAAGGCGCAATTAGAACAAAATTTGAAAGCGCGTTTAGTCGCAGAATCGAATGAACAAATGCAAGCGATGCGAAATGAGCTAAATGCAAAATCAGAACAATTGCGCGAATTCAACAAAGCTAAAGCCGACGTTGAACGTTTGATGCGTGAAAAATCCGAATTGAAAGAAACGCTCGAAGCCGAATCCGAAGCAAAATTAAATCAACGGTTGCGTGAAGAACGCCAAAAATTAGAACACTCTCTCAAAGCCAATTTTGAAGCCGAAGCGCGTGACCAAATGCAAGCCATGCGTGATGAGTTAAATCAAAAATCCGAACAACTGCGCGAATTTAATAAAGCCAAAGCCGATATTGAACGTTTGACCCGCGAAAAATTTGAATTAAAAGAAACCATTGAAGCCGAAGCCGAATTTAAACTTAGCCAACGTTTGCGCGAAGAACGACAAAAAATTGAAAGTGGTTTAGAACTTAAAATGCGCGAAAAAGATTTTGAACTTGAAAACATGAAACGCGAATTACAAGAAGTGCAACGTCGCGCCGAGCAAGGTTCAACGCAGCTTCAAGGCGAAATCCAAGAATTAGCTATTGAAGAATGGTTGCGCGATTCGTTTCCGTTTGACGAAATTACCGAAATCAAAAAAGGTCAACGTGGCGCGGATTGCATTCAAATCGTCAACACTCGTTCGCGTTACGATTGCGGCAAAATTTATTACGAAAGCAAACGCACGCAAGAATTCGGACGCGATTGGATTGAAAAACTCAAAGCCGATTTACGCGCCAAAAATATTCGTATCGGCGTTTTAGTCACACAAACCATGCCCAAAGAAATGGAGCGAATGGGTTTAAAAGATGGCGTTTGGGTGTGTACATTTGAAGAATTCAAAGGTTTGAGCGCGGTACTTCGGCAATCGCTGATTGACATGAGTGACGTGGCGATTGCTCAAGAAAATAAAGGCGAAAAAATGGAAATGTTGTATGGTTTTTTAACCAGCAACGAATTTAAATCCCAAATTGAAGCGATTGTGGACGGCTTTACGCAAATGCAAACGGATTTGGAAAAAGAACGACGTGTTACCGAAAGTGGTTGGAAACAACGTGAAAAACAATTGCAAAAAGTGTTACTTAATACCACACATTTGTACGGTTCGATTCGCGGTATTGCTGGCGAGGCAATTCAAAGCGTGCCGCAACTTGAATCCAGTGCGCCAGTGATTGAATCGACAAAACCAGCGTTAGTTTCGCCAACTAAATCAAATAAGAGCTTGCAACAGGAAAGTTTGTTTTAAAATAACCGAAATTAGTTTCTTCATTTTTATTTTTAGAGTCTTTAAATGCCCCAAAACCTTAGTGAATTACAACGCCGTCGCACGTTTGCGATTATTTCTCACCCTGACGCAGGTAAAACGACCGTTACCGAAAAATTACTTTTATTCGGAGGCGCAATTCAATTAGCTGGTTCAGTCAAAGGACGTAAAGCCGCACGCCATGCGACTTCCGATTGGATGGAAATGGAAAAAGAACGTGGTATTTCTGTCACCACATCTGTGATGCAGTTTGAACACAAAGATTGCGTCATTAACTTGCTCGACACGCCGGGTCATGAGGATTTCTCGGAAGATACCTATCGCACATTAACCGCCGTTGATTCTGCGTTAATGATTATCGACGTGGCGAAAGGCGTTGAAGAACGTACCATTAACTTAATGGAAGTGTGCCGGCTGCGAACCACGCCGATTTTAACGTTTATCAATAAATTAGACCGCGAAGGACGCGAACCGATTGAATTGATGGATGAAGTCGAACACGTTTTAAAAATCCAATGTGCGCCGATGACGTGGCCAATCGGCATGGGCAAACGTTTTAAAGGCGTTTATCACCTTTATAAAGATGAAATTCATTTGTTTAGCGCACAACACGGCGGCAAAATCGCCGAAGCCGAAGTAATTAAAGGCTTAGAAAATTCGAAACTCGATGAATTACTCGGCGACCAAGCCCAAGAATTGCGTGATGAAATTGATTTAGTGAAAGGCGCGAGCCATGAATTTGATTTAAATGCGTATTTAGCAGGAACTTTAACGCCGGTATTTTTTGGTTCAGCGGTGAATAATTTTGGAATTTTAGAATTACTTGATGCGTTTGCCGAATACGCGCCCTCACCATTGCCACGCAAAGCCGAACAACGTGAAGTCTCGCCAGAAGAAGAAAAATTCACCGGTTTTGTGTTTAAAGTTCAAGCGAATATGGATCCGGCGCATCGTGACCGCGTCGCGTTTTTGCGGGTTTGCTCGGGAAAATTCGACAAAGGCATGAAAATTCATCACGTTCGCTTGGGTAAAAGTATTCAAATTGCCAATGCGATTACGTTCCAAGCCGCGACGCGAAATGCGGTTGAAGAGGCTTATGCGGGCGATATTATCGGTTTGCATAATCATGGCACAATTCAAGTTGGTGATACCTTTACACAAGGCGAAACCTTGAAATATGGCGGTATTCCGTATTTCGCCCCTGAATTATTCCGTCGCGTAGTTTTAAAAGACCCGCTTCGTGCCAAAGCGTTGCAAAAAGGCTTAATTCAACTCACGGAAGAAGGCGCAACACAATTATTTCGCCCATTGAAAAACAATGACTTAATTTTAGGCGCGGTCGGCGTATTGCAATTTGACGTAACAGCCTACCGTTTAAAAAGCGAATATAACGTTGAATGCGTTTATGATGCCGTGGCAATTAACACCGTACGTTGGGTGAGTAGCGATAATCCAGCAAAACTCGAAGAATTCAAAAAGAAAGCCTTTGATAATTTAGCCGAAGATGGTGGCGGTTATTTGGTGTATGTGGCAAACAGTCGCGTGAATTTACAACTCGCGCAAGAACGTTATCCCGATATTAAATTTAGTTCGACACGCGAATTATAGAAAATTGTGAGGGGTTCAAACTTTTGAACCCCTAACGATGATACGGGTGATTTTGCAAAATACTCCACGCTCGATAAAGCTGCTCGGCAACCACAATTCTCACCAGCGGATGCGGAAACGTTAAATTCGACAAACACCACGATTCTCGCGCCACTTGTTTCACTGAATCCGCTAAACCTTCTGGACCACCAACCACTAACGAAACATGTTGCCCATTGCCTTGCCAACGCTGCATGGCTTGCGATAATTCCTCCGTTGTCCACAATTTACCGCCTAAATCCAATGTCACTAAATGACTGTGCGGCGGAATCGCGGCAAGCATTCGCTCGCCTTCCTCTTTCACAATTCGCACCACGTCACTATTTTTACCGCGCTTACCCGCCGGAATTTCTTTTAACACCAATTCACACTCGCGCGGCAAACGTTTAGCGTATTCGTCATAGCCTTGTTGAACCCAAGAAGGCATTTTTGTTCCAATCGTGATTAAATGAATTTGCATGATTTGTTGAAAGGTCAAAGGTTCAAGGTGCAAGCGAGGCGCGAATCCTACTATAATAGCCACATCACTTACTTTTTAATTTTTGGAATTTTAACACATGAATTCATCTGAATGGTTCACCGAACAAGCCGCCTCAACCGGCACAGCATTTTCGCTCAAAATCACTAAAAAACTTCACGAAGAACAATCTGATTTTCAACATTTAGAAATTTACGAAACCGAAACGTTTGGTAATTTGATGATTATCGATGGTTGCACGATGGTTTCAACTCGCGATAATTTTTTCTACCACGAAATGATGAGCCACCCTGCTCTGTTTTTACACTCGAATCCAAAACGTGTTTGGATTATTGGTGGCGGCGATTGCGGCACGTTGCGCGAAGTGTTAAAACACAAAGGTGTTGAACAAGCGGTACAAATTGACATCGATGAACGTGTGACACGTTTAGCGGAAATTTATTTTTCTGAATTATGCGAATCAAATGACGACCCGCGTGCGGATTTAAAATTTATTGACGGCATTAAATGGGTTAAAGATGCTGCACCGAATTCGGTTGATTTAATCATCGTCGATAGTACCGACCCGATTGGCCCTGCGGAAGGCTTATTTGGTGAAGAATTTTACCGCGATTGCATCGCCTGTTTATCTGAAAACGGTTTGCTGGTGCAACAAAGTGAATCGGCGTTATTGCATTTAAATTTGATTATTGAAATGCGTGACGCAATGAAAAATGCAGGCTTTCCACATCAACAAACGTTGTTTTTCCCACAATGTTTATATCCATCTGGCTGGTGGAGTGCCACCATTGCTAGCAAAGCAGAATTAGCATTCCGTGCAAATGATTGTGCCAACAAAGATTTTGAAACGACTTATTACAACGTCGATATTCATAATGCGGCTATGGCGCAACCCGAATTTTTTAAAAAGGCGTTCGCGTAATCGATGCAGAATTTAACTACGTTCAAATTGATTGAACGCATTAGTACCTTACTTCGTGCCGAAGAACGCAAGAAATACGCGGCATTAGGTTTGCAACCGATGCACATTCAAGTTCTCGATTATTTAAATGCCTGTAACAGTTACAGCAACACCGCTGCGGCTGTTACGGAGTATTTCGGTCTAACCAAAGGCACGGTGTCGCAAACGTTGCAAGTTTTAGAGCGCAAAGGCTATATCGAAAAACAAATTGATGTTGAAGATGCGCGAGTGGTGCATTTAACGCTGTCGAAAAACGGCGAGCAATTACTTGAAAATGCGGATGACGATATTTTTAGCCAAGCGCAACAAGCCGTGCTGTCTAAACAATACGCCAGTTTAGACGATGCCTTGCGAATGACGTTAGTCACCTTGCAAGAAGGTTGCAATGCAAAAAGTTTTGGCTCGTGTGATTCGTGCATAAATTTTAATGTCGAAGATAATCATTATTTGTGCAGTGCAACACGCTTGCCCGTTTATCAAATTGAAACCCACAAAATTTGCCGCGAACATCGTTTAGCGGCGTAAACCTTTTAATTTTTCGAGATATTTTTATGTTCGATACCAAAACAATTGATGACATGGCAAACCGTTTAGCGGGTGTGATTCCCCCTGGTTTGCATGCGGTCAAAGAGGATTTAGAAAAAACCTTTCGGGCGATTTTACAAAGCGCGTTGGGCAAAATGGATTTAGTCACCCGTGAAGAATTTGAAGTACAAAAATTAGTATTGGCAAAAACACGCGCGAATTTAGAAGTACTCGAAAAGCGTGTTGCGGCAATTGAAGAATCTCTCGCTCCCACTGAAAATTAAGAGGCTGTCATGGGATTAGCCGTCCTGTATAGTCGAGCGCGTTCTGGCATTGACGCACCGTTAGTCACTGTTGAGGTGCATGTAGCAAATGGTTTACCGGCATTAAATATTGTCGGTTTGCCAGAAACGGCGGTGAAAGAAAGTAAAGATCGCGTGCGTGGCGCAATTCAAAATTGTCGTTTTGATTTTCCGGCGCAACGCATTACTGTCAATCTTGCGCCCGCCGATTTACCAAAGGACGGTGGACGGTTTGATTTAGCGATTGCGCTGGGAATTTTGGCGGCAAGCGGACAAATTTCGAGTAAAAATTTAGAGCAATACGAATTCGTCGGAGAATTGTCTTTAGGCGGTGAATTACGTCCGATTATTGGTGTATTGCCGATTGCAATTCGCGCGAGAGATTGCAATCGACAGCTCGTTTTGCCTAAAGAAAATATTGCCGAAGCCGCATTAGTTAAAAATGTAGAAATTCTGCCCGCCGCGCATTTGCTTGAGGTTTGCGCCCATGTGAATGGCCACACGCAAATCGCAACCACTTATCAACAGCCGCAATCAACTGAATTGCAACACGATGTCGATTTTTCAGATGTTCATGGGCAATATCACGTCAAACGAGCATTTGAAATTGCGGCGGCGGGGTCTCATAATTTACTTATGCTAGGGCCACCTGGAACGGGAAAATCGATGTTAGCGTCGCGTTTACCGACCATTTTACCGTTGCTAACCGAAGAGCAAGCACAAGAAACGGCGGCAATTGCCTCAATTAGCGATCAAGGTTTAGATGTGGCGAATTGGCTTCGTCCGCCATATCGTGCGCCACATCATTCCGCTTCTGCGGCGGCGTTGGTTGGTGGCGGTAGCAATCCGCGTCCGGGAGAAATTTCGTTGTCACATCATGGCGCGTTGTTTTTGGATGAATTGCCTGAATTTGACCGCAAAGTGTTGGAAGTTTTGCGCGAACCATTAGAAACCGGTCACATCACCATTTCTCGTGCCACGCGACAAGTGGATTTTCCAGCCCGTTTTCAATTGATTGCAGCGATGAATCCGTGTCCATGCGGTTATCTGGGTGATTCGTCTGGGCGTTGTCATTGCAGTTCTGAACAAGTGGCGCGGTATCGCGCGAAAATTTCTGGACCATTACTAGACAGAATTGACATGCACCTCGAAGTTCCTCGTGTGCCGCACGAAGTGTTGCGTCGCGGTTCGCCGGACGGTGAAGAAACCAGTGCCGTCATTCGGGCGCGAGTGATTGCGGCGCGAAATTTAGCATTAGCGCGGGCAGGTAAAGCAAATGCGGCGTTGAGTGCTAAAGAAGTAACGCATTGGTGCGTGTTATCGGATTCGAGTCATCGACTGTTAGATCAGGCGATGGAACGGTTTGGATTATCGAATCGGGCTTATCATCGTATTTTGAAATTAGCGTGAACGATTGCGGATTTAGCGAATTCACAAAATATTGAAGTTCAGCATTTAAGCGAAGCGATTGGTTATCGAAAATTAGATAGAAGTAACTAAACCGAACGTTAAAAATACAAATATTTTAACGTTACACTTGCAAAAATTGGCATTATCTATATAATGTGCCGAGTAATTTAGGTGGACTGGCTGAGCGGTCGAAAGCAACGGTCTTGAAAACCGTCGAACCGAAAGGTTCCTGGGGTTCGAATCCCTAGTCCATCGCCAAATTACTTTCTTGTTTCCTCGTGATACTTTAATTTTCTCCCGCTTCATCCTTCTGAAAACTTCAATCACGCTTCAGCTTGTTATAAGCTAAATTTATTTGTTTTTGTTCTGCTTCCATCATCTTTCTAATTGACTCAGGCTTATTTATCCATTTGTCAGGATGTGTACGATTAGATTCGCGTTGATAAGCTGCTTTTAGTTCTGCTTGTGTGAAATTTGGATTTAATCCCAAAATTTCTTCTGGTCTGCGATTATCACTTGGATATTCAGAACTCTCCGCATTGCGTGTTGTAAATTTTGATTGTGTGCCAGTTTTAAATTCAGGTTTACGACGTTTTTGTAAAAATTTCGAAAAACTAAAATAATCCATCAGTTGGAAAAAAGACAAACTTTTTGCAAATAAAAGTCCAAATGAAAAACCCACCACGGTAATGACCATTAAAAAATTGGGATTGAGCAATTCATAAACAATCGGCACAAAAATAATCGACAAAAACCACGATTTCAAAAAACCCATACCCCGCAAATTCCCAATCGCATAGCCCGACCCAAATGCCATCACCGAATATAAAACAACACCGCTATTTGGAATAACCACAATTACACACCCATCTGCGCTCGCGCAATCATTTGACTGGTTGATTGCCCGTCAACAAACGATAAAATTTTCACTTCACCACCATTTGCAATCACTGCCGCACCACCAGCAACGTCTTCGGGTTTATAGTCGCCACCTTTTACAATGACATCGGGTAATAAACGATTATATAAACGTTCTGGCGTTTCTTGACTAAATTCAACTACCCAATCGACACATTCCAACGCCGCCAATACACTCATGCGTGCTTGAAGATTGTTAATCGGACGCGAATCGCCTTTGAGTATTTTCACCGACTCATCTGAATTCACCGCCACAATTAACCGGTCGCCAAGAGCTTTGGCTTGTTGCAAATAAGTAATATGTCCAACGTGCAGTAAATCAAAACACCCATTGGTCATAATTAACTTTTCGCCATGTGCTTTCGCCCGAATCATACACGCAGCCAATTCTTCTTCGGAAACTACACCAAATAAAGCATCTCGATGTGTGTGCATTTCTCGCGTTAATTCCAATATTGAAACCGTTGATGTGCCGACTTTACCAACTACAATGCCGGCGGCTAAATTCGCTAAATACATCGCTTCGCGCAACGGTAAATCAATGGCTAAACCTAATGCCATCACAGCAATCACCGTATCGCCCGCCCCTGTCACATCAAAAACTTCTTTGGCTTGTGCTGGCAGTGAATACGTTGATTTTGCATCAATCAAACTCATTCCCGCTTCGCCGCGTGTGAGCAATAAATTTTCAATATTTTGCGTGGCAAGTAAATCACGTCCTTTTTCGACGAGTGTATCTATTTCGCCTTCGCCCACCACGGCTTTTAATTCGCCTAAATTTGGCGTAATCAAATCGGCATTCGCATATTGGCGATAATCCGAACCTTTAGGGTCAACCAATGTTTTAAGACCGGCATTTTTAGCGATGGAAATATAATCGGAAACATTCGCCAACGTGCCTTTGCCATAATCTGAAAACACGATGACATCATGTGTTGCCAAATGTTTTTGTAAACTATTCGTTAAATCCGTCTGATTAAAATTTAATGGCGTATCTTCAAAATCTACCCGCAATAATTGCTGATGTTGTGCCATGACACGCAATTTACAAATTGTATGCAATGCTGCATCAATGAGAAAATCACATTCCACACCTTCGGCAAGTAATAATCGTTGCAGTTGGTCGCCATCCGCATCATCGCCAATTACGCCAAGTAACGTCACATTACCGCCTAATTTGGCAATATTTAACGCCACATTTGCCGCACCACCGACACGTTCTTCAATCGTTTTAACTTTCACCACTGGAACTGGAGCTTCTGGTGAAATTCGCGCCGCTTGCCCTGACCAATAACGGTCGAGCATCACATCACCAATAACTAAAATTCGTGCCGACGAAAAATCAGGCAGATTCGCTAACATTTAAACGTTCCTCAACGACACCACACCAATAGTGTCCAATTAAAATATGGGTTTCTTGAATGCGTGCCGTCACGCTTGAAGGCACCGTAATGGTTAATGTTGCAATGTTAATTAACCCGCCACCGCTTTTGCCTGTTAAGGCAATGACATTTAAATTTTTAGCACGAGCGATTTGTGCGGCTTGAATAATGTTTTTACTATTACCCGATGTTGAAATGGCAATTAACGTGTCGCCCGCATTGCCTAAGGCTTCGATTTGTCGTGCAAAGACGCTGTCAAAATCAAAATCGTTAGCGTGTGCCGTCAAAATCGAACTGTCTGTGGTCAGCGCAATGGCAGGTAATGCACGGCGTTTTTGTTCATAACGCACCACGAATTCAGCGGCAATATGTTGCGCGTCTGCCGCACTGCCACCATTGCCACACAATAAAAGTTTATTGCCACTTTGAAAGGTCGCCATCAATAAATTTGCTGCCGCCTCAACGGATTCACTACATTGCTGCGTCGTGTTCATCACAGCAATATGTTGATTAAGTTCTTCGTTAAATGTTCTCATTTTTTCACAGCGTTAATTTTTTGCGGCTCTAAATACGCCACGTTTAAATGGTCATCAATTAAATATTTTCGCGCCACATTTCGGACTTGTTCAGCGGTAACGTGATTGATTTTATCAACATATTCACCTGCTTTTTGCCAACCTAATCCCACTGTTTCAAGCATTCCCAGTTGCATGGCTTGATAAAAATTAGAATCACGCTGATACACTTCACTGGCTAACACTTGCGCTTTAATGCGTTGCAATTCAGCAGGTTCAACTAATTTTACCTGCAATTGCGTGATTTCATTTTTTAACGCCGCTTCCACGTCCCAAACGGTTTTCCCTTCGGCGGGTGTACCTTCAAGTTCAAATAAATTATCTAAACGCGACGTTAAGTTATAACCGGCATTGGCTTCGACAGCGATTTGTTTGCCACGAATGAGAGAGCTACTTAATCGCGCACTGCTGCCGCCATCTAAAACGCCGGCTAACACTTCGAGGGCGTAAGCATCGGATTCATTTTCAGCAGTTTTCAAACACGGAACGTGATAACCCAATAACACCGACGGTAATTTTGCCGGTACTTTCACCGTCATTTTTCGCACGCCTTGCTGCGGCATTTCAATTTGCGGTTTGAGCGGTAAAATCTCACTGGTTTGCAAATCACCAAAGTATTGCTGCGCTAAAACAAAAACGTCTGCGGTTTTCACATCACCGACCACAACTAACGTCGCATTATTGGGCGCATACCAACGTTGATACCACGCTTGCAAATCCGGTGCAGTGTACGCGGCAATATCGCTTGGCCACCCAATAATCGGATTTTTGTATGGACTACTGGTGTATGCCATAGCGGCGAATTGCTCCGCCATTTTCGCTTGCGGATTATCTTCCGTTCGCATCCGCCTTTCTTCGGTAACAACTTCTAATTCTTTTTTTAATTCGTCGGGCAAAATATGCAGATGTCGCATTCTGTCGGCTTCAAGTTCAAAACTGACCGCTAATTTTGAAGCTGCCATCGTTTGAAAATAAGCGGTGTAATCTTGCCCCGTAAACGCATTTTCTTCGCCGCCATTTTCGGCAATGATGCGCGAAAATTCACCAGCAGGATGTTTGTCTGTGCCTTTAAACATGGTGTGTTCAAGCATGTGCGAAATACCGGTAATGCCGTTAGGTTCATAACTTGACCCCACTTTATACCAAACCTGCGATACCACAACTGGCGAACGATGGTCTTCTTGCACTAAAATTTTTAAACCATTTGCCAACGAGTGTTCTGCGATGTGCGGCGCGGCAAAACTTGCAACCGGTAAACAGAATAATAGCAAAGAAAGATAATTTTTTTTCATAACAAATCGCCAAAATAAAAACGGCGCATTGCAACCACAATACGCCGCATGAAAAGTTTAAAACAAAATTACGCTGCGTTTAACCGTCCGCGTTAATTTTGGCAATAATGTCGTGTAAATCTTTATCACTCGTTTCATTAGCCACTTGACATGTTCCCGCGTTCAAATGCCCACCACCATCATAACTCAAACACAATTCGCCTACATTCGTGTTCGAAGTGCGATTCAAAATCGATTTACCAATCGCAAAGACGGTATTTTGTTGACGAACGCCCCACATGACGTGAATAGAAATATTGCATTCTGGATAAAGCGCGTAAATCATGAAACGATTTACGGCGTAAATAGTCTCTTCTTTACGCAAATCTAAAATCACCAAATTACCGTAAACGGTTGAACAACGGGTGATTTGTTCTTTTGCGGCTTGTTCGTGTTCTCTGAACAGTTTTACACGTTCTTGAACGTCGGGTAATTCCAAAATTTCATCAATTGAATGGTCTTTGCAATAAGCAATTAAATCCATCATCAATTGGTAATTTGAAACGGTGAAATCTCTAAAACGCCCGAGACCTGTTCGCGCATCCATCAAGAAATTCATCAAAACCCAACCATCTGGATTGAGAATTTCATTTTTATTAAATTGCGCCGCATCACCTTTATCCACAGCAACCATCATTTCGTCCCAACTTGCTGGGAAACGTGATGCGCCACCGTAATAATCATAAACCACTCGCGCCGCTGACGGTGCATCGGGGTCAATAATGTGATTATCCGCTTTACCGTTACGAATCGTTTCACTCAAATGGTGATCGAATGCTAAATGTACACCTTTGACATACGGTAAATTGGTAGTAATGTCGTTATCGGTCACTTCGATAATTTCATCTTGCATATCTTTTGGATGTACGAATTTAATTTCGTCAATTAAATCCATTTCTTTTAATAACACCGCACAAATTAACCCGTCGAAATCACTACGAGTCACTAATCTAAATTTTTTATCAGTCATGATCTTCCCCTTTGAAAATTATAATATTTAAAACAAGCCGGTGATTTTACCATTATCATCGATGTCAATGCGCTCTGCGGCGGGAATTTTTGGTAAGCCTGGCATCGTCATCATATCGCCTGCAATGGCAACAATAAATCCTGCGCCATTTGCTAAACGCACGTCGCGAATTTCAACGGTATGTCCAGATGGTGCGCCTTTCAAATCAGGATTGGTTGAAAACGACATTTGTGTTTTTGCCATACAAATGGGGAATGTACCGTAATCTTTGTTCCACGCATTTAGTTGGGCTTTCACTTTTGCACTCGCTGTGACATTACCTGCACCATAAACTTTTGTGGCAATCGTTTCGATTTTTTCCCACAAACTTAAATTTTCATCGTAAACGAAGGTGAATGCCGATTCATTATTTTCGATAGCTTGCACGACTTCTTGTGCTAATTCTTCTGCCCCTGCACCACCATTTGCCCAATGTTTAGACACCACACACGTTGCGCCCAATATCGCGCATTTTTCTTTCAATAATTCAATTTCATTTTCGGTATCAAACGTAAAATGATTGATACATATTACACAAGGTAAACCATAATGTTGCGTGATGTTTTTATAATGGCGGTCTAAATTTTCAAAACCTTTATCTAGTGCGGCTAAATTTTCTTGATTCAACGCATCTTTTGCCACACCGCCGTGGAATTTTAACGCCCGAATCGTGGCAACCAATACCACTGCTGAAGGTTCTAAGCCTGCCATACGACATTTAATATCTACAAATTTTTCCGCACCTAAATCTGCGCCAAAACCCGCTTCAGTTACCACATAATCAGCCAGTTTTAACGCTGTTTTCGTCGCCGTTACGGTATTGCAACCGTGCGCGATATTGGCAAAAGGCCCGCCATGAATAATAGCAATATTATTTTCGAGCGTTTGCACCAAATTCGGTTTAATCGCATCTTTTAATAATGCAGCCATCGCGCCCTGTGCTTTCAAATCACGCGCATAAACGGGTGTAACTTTATCCGATTTATAACCAATAACGATGCGACCTAAACGCTCTTTTAAATCTGCGCGACTGGTTGCTAAACATAAAATCGCCATGACTTCAGATGCCACCACAATATCGAAACCGTCTTCGCGCAAATAACCGTTTGCCGCACCACCCATGCCCACGACAATATTTCGCAACGCGCGGTCGTTCATATCAACCACACGTTTCCACTGAATACGACGCGGGTCAATGTCGAGTTCGTTACCGTGATTGATATGATTATCGATTAACGCTGACAATAAATTATGCGCCACGCCGATGGCATGGAAATCACCCGTAAAATGTAAATTGATGTCTTCCATCGGCACAACTTGCGCGTAACCGCCACCTGCTGCGCCACCTTTTACGCCAAAACAAGGCCCTAAAGACGGTTCACGCAAACACATAATGGCTTTTTTATTCAAACGATTCAGTGCATCACCTAAACCAACTGTTGTCGTTGTTTTACCTTCGCCCGCCGGTGTGGGACTAATCGCGGTGACAAGAATCAATTTCCCATCGGTTTTGTCAGTTAAACTATTGACATATTCAAGTGAGAGTTTTGCTTTGTAGTGTCCAATAGGATCTAAATGTTCGGCAGCAATACCGTATTGTTCTTGTGCGAGGTTAATAATCGGTTTAAGCGTTGCGCGTTGCGCGATTTCAATATCTGACATTTTTAGTCCTGAAATAGAGAGTCAATTTTTATAGGCGTGAATTCGGTAAATTCAGCTGTAGCCGTTACAATAACCAAAACCAGCCAGTTCGCAAAGCGAAAAATAAAGCTAAAAGCAAAACATGGAAAAATTCTAATCACTTTATGAAAAAATTACTGTTTTTACTGTTCATTACCAACTCTTGTTTTGCCGCTGAACCATCGCCGGAACGGCAAACGGAATTGCGCAATTTGTTAAAAAATGATTGTGGCGCGTGTCATGGATTGTCGTTGCAAGGCGGTTTAGGTTCGTCATTACAACCGCAAGATTTAGCTCAAAAATCCGACGATTTCCTAATCGAAACCATTACCAATGGTCGTAAAGGAACAGCTATGCCACCGTGGAAACCTTTCTTAACGCACGATGAAATAACGTGGTTAGTGCATTTGTTACGCCATCCCAATTAAATCAATACTTGGTTTAACAATTGAATCCATATACCCAACCCGTTACTATTTGCAAAATTTCTTACTGAAAAAATTATTGGATGTTTAAAAATGCACACACTTCTTATTGTTGATGACGATCCTGATGTTTTAGCCACGCTCACACGCAGTTTTCGTAAAGGTTACAAAACGTTATCAGCGAGTGGTGGCGCAGCTGCATTAGAGATTTTAAACACGCAACCGGTCGATTTAATCATTTGCGATCAAAGAATGCCCGATATTGGCGGCGATCAAGTGTTAAGCCATGCGTCTCAAGTTCAACCGGAATCCATACGCATTTTATTAACTGGATATACCGATATTGAATCGTTACTGACTTGTGTGAACGACGCGCACATTTATAAATATGTTACGAAACCATGGGATCCAGCAGAGTTAAATTTAAGCGTGGTGCGGGCATTAGAATCACTCGATTTAAAGCGCGAATTGGATACCGCTCGCGAATTATTAGAATCTGCCTACAAAGATGCCGTAGTCATGTTGTGTTTAGCCGCTGAAGGCAAAGACCAAGATACGTCTAGCCATTTATATCGCGTTCAAGATTATACCGAAGCATTAGCTCTTGCGATGGATGTAGATGCCGACTATGCCGAACATATGGGCTTGATGAGTATGTTGCATGATATTGGCAAACTCGCTACGCCCGATGCCATTTTGAAAAAACCAGGTGCATTGACCGACGAAGAATGGGAAATTATGAAGGAGCATTCGCTGGCTGGTGTTCGCATTTTAGGAAACAATCCGTTTTATGAAATGGCACGGGAGATTTCGGCGGGACACCACGAAAATTATGACGGTAGCGGTTATCCAAAAGGGTTAATTGGCGAAAATATTCCCCTTTCGGCACGAATTGTAAAACTCGCTGATGTTTTCGACGCATTAACAACGAAACGTCCTTACAAAGAAGCATGGTCAATGGAAGATGCGCTGGTAAATATTGCTGCACAATCCGGCAAAATGTTTGACCCAAACATCGTGGCGAAATTCAAAAAACTGTATGGCGATGGCGTATTAAGTCAAATTAAAGACGCGCATTAAAAATCTGTGGTGTGCAGGAGGTTTTTAAAACCTTCCTGCATACTCGTTCAAATCAACACCAAATTATCACGGTGTATCAATTCCAAATCGTCGGCATAGCCCAATATTTTTTCAAATTCTGAACTACTTTTACCCGCAATTTTACCGGTTTCTTCGCTACCGTAATTGACCAAACCGCGCGCGATTTCCTCGCCATTTTGATTTAAACACGATACCAGTTCACCACGTTCAAATTGCCCTGTTGCCCATTTTACGCCAACGGAAAGCAAACTTTTCCCGTTATTTATCAACATTTCAACCGCGCCATCATCGAGTACAAGCTGCCCTTTTACTTGCAATTGCCCTGCTAACCAACGTTTACGCGCATCTAACGGTTCAATATCGGGCAGAAAATGCGTACCAAATTCTTCACCGCGCAAAATGGCACTAATCACATCCACTTTTGCGCCCGCAGCAATAATGGTTGCCGCACCCGAACGCGCGGCTAATCGTGCAGCGCGTACTTTAGTAGACATACCACCGCGCCCTAAACCGCTACGACTGTCGCCAGCCATGCTTTCTAAGCGTTCGTCATCGACACTGATTTCTGAAATTAACGTGGCATCAGGATTCACACTTGGGTCAGAGGTAAATAAACCTTGCTGGTCAGTGAGAATAATCAATAAATCTGCTTCCACTAAATTCGCGACTAATGCGGCAAGCGTGTCATTATCACCAAAACGGATTTCTTCGGTCGCCACGGTATCATTTTCATTGATGACAGGAACCACCTCGAATTTCAACAATGTTAACAGCGTGCTACGCGCATTTAAATAACGCTGCCGATTCGATAAATCATCGTGCGTAAGTAACACTTGTGCGGCATGCAAATCAAATTGTTGAAACGTATCGTCAAAAACACGCACTAAACCCATTTGCCCGACGGCGGCGGCGGCTTGTAATTCATGCAACGTGGTCGGGCGACTTTTCAAACCGAGTCGCCACACGCCTTCCGCTACTGAACCCGAAGACACTAAAATAACATCAATACCTTCGGTGCGTAACGTTGCCATTTGGTGAACCCAATTCGCAATGGCGACTTTGTCTAAACCTTTACCGCCTTTGGTCAGCAGCGAACTGCCTATTTTTACAACAATGCGTTTTGCACTTGCAAAATTAGCTCGATTCTTCATTTTTCACCTGCCGTTGAGCTTCTAAAAATTCCATAATCGCAAACATCAACTCGCGCGTCCCTTGACCGTTAATCGCCGCAATTTTAAAAATGGGGGCTGTCCAATTGAGCGCATCGATGATTTCTTGGCAATGCGCGTCCAGTTCTTCGTCTAGCACTCTATCGACTTTATTTAGCACTAACCAGCGCGGTTTTTTCGACAGATTATCATTCCATTTTTCAACTTCGGCGATAATTTTATGCGCGGCACTAATGGGTGATTCGCTACTTTCATAGGGTTCAATATCAATGACGTGTAGCAACAAGCCAGTACGTTCTAAATGTTTTAAAAACTGTAAACCTAATCCCGCGCCGTCTGATGCACCTTCGATAACGCCTGGAATATCGGCAATCACAAAACTGCGTAATTCATCGATACGCACTACCCCTAAATTTGGATAAAGCGTGGTAAACGGATAATCGGCAACTTTTGGTGTCGCAGAAGAAACAGCGCGAATTAAACTCGATTTACCGGCATTGGGCATGCCCAATAATCCCACGTCTGCAATCAAAGTGAGTTCTAAATTTAATAACCGATGTTCACCAGGTGTGCCTTTACTCGCTTTTTGTGGCGCACGATTAATACTGCTTTTAAAACGCGTATTGCCTAAACCGTGGAAACCACCTTGAGCAACCAACAATGTTTGCCCTTCTTTGGTTAAATCCCCTAAAATTTCACCTGTTTCAGAATCCGAAACGCGCGTGCCTAAAGGAACAGAAACGTAACAATCATCGCCTTGTCTACCGGTACAATTTCGCGCCATTCCATTTTGTCCGCGTTGAGCGCGATAAACCGCTTGATAGCGAAAATCGACCAGCGTATTCATATTTTCTACCGCAATTAAATAAACGCTACCGCCATTACCGCCATCGCCACCATCCGGGCCACCCATTGGAATAAATTTTTCGCGGCGAAAGCCGATTGTGCCATTACCACCATCACCGGCTTCGACGCGCACCTGTGCTTCGTCAACAAATTTCATACATTACTCAAAATCAAACTGATATAAACGAAAAAAGCCCCAACCAACACCGGCGGAGCTTTTTTAGTCATTGCCGCTTGCCAGTAGGCGAGCGAATTTATTTATGCTGCAACAACGCTAACAAATTTACGGTTGTTAGGACCTTGAACTTTGAAAACCACTACGCCATCTGCGGTTGCAAACAAAGTGTGGTCTTTGCCACAACCAACATTCACGCCAGCGTGAAAGTGTGTGCCACGTTGACGAACGATGATGCTACCTGCGGTAACGACTTCGCTACCGTAACGTTTTACACCTAAGCGTTTCGCGTTCGAGTCGCGTCCATTGCGGGTACTACCGCCAGCCTTCTTATGAGCCATTTTAAACTCCTATTTTTTAAGCAGAAATGCCAGTAATTTGGATTTCAGTATAATATTGACGATGACCCGCTGTTTTCATGTGGTGTTTACGTCTTCTAAATTTCACGATTTTGATTTTTTTATGTCTACCTTGAGACAATACGGTGGCTGTAACTTTGCCGCCTTCAATGAAAGGTAAACCTACTTTCACGTTGCCGTCGTTTTCAACCATTAAAACTTTGTCGAATTCAATACTGTCGCCTTCGCCAAGTTCTAATTTTTCTACTTTTAAGTAGGTGCCATTTTCTACGCGGTACTGTTTACCGCCTGTTTCAATTACCGCATACATCGGTGCAAGCTCCATTAAGGATTTAATCTATAAATATAGTAAAGCATGCGATTATATTTTTATAACGCAGTTGCGTCAATGTTTAGATTGGTAAGCGTTACGTTAACAGATTGATACGAATTGTTTTATTCGAATTGATAACGTAAAGTGACCGCTTTTAATTTTGTTGCTGCCGGCTATGAAAACACTTTTTCCTTCGATTGAACCGTTTAATCATTTCTTTTTAAAAACAAACAGCACGCATTCGGTTTATGTTGAACAATGCGGCAATCCGCAGGGAAGTCCCATTATTTTTTTACATGGTGGACCGTGTTCGGGTTGCAAGCCCGATCACCGTCGTTTTTTTGATCCGGCGTATTATCACATCATTTTGTTTGACCAGCGCGGCTGCGGACGCTCATTGCCTTTTGGCGAGCTGGAACATAACACCCTGCCAGATTTAATTGCTGATATGGAACGCATTCGCCAGCAACTGAAATTGGAAAAATGGATTTTATTTGGCGGTTCGTGGGGTGCGACATTAGCACTCGCCTACGCGCAAAAACATGTTAAGCGCGTACAAGCCATGATTTTGCGTGGCAGTTTTCTAGCGCGAGCGCAAGATATGCGCTGGTTTTTAGGACAACAAGGCGTGTCGCTGATTTACCCTGAAATGTGGCAACAATTAGCAGATAGCATTCCCGCAGAACAACGTACCGATGATTTATTTAGCGATTTGTGTGCGGTGTTATGGGGAAAAGATGAACTGGCGATTCGTCGTGTGACAAAAGCGTGGCAAGCATGGGGCGGACAAGTGGCGTTAGGCAATGCTTTTACACCGTATGACGGACATGTAACAGAACATGACGTAAAACAAGTTCGAATGGAAATTCATTATGCCAAAAATCATTACTTTTTAGCTGAAAATGAATTACTGAAACACTGTGAAAAACTGCGCCATTTGCCCATCACCATTATTCATGGACGAAATGATTTGGTGTGTCCAATCGAATCGGCATGGCAATTACGTCAAGTTTTACCTCAAGCCAAGTATGTTATTTTGCCGAATTCAGGACATATTGCCCAAGGCGATGAAATGATTGATGCACTCGTGAGTGCAACGGAAAGTTTGAAAACAAATTGAAAAGTGAAAGGGGGTTCAAATTTATGAACCCCTTTTGCAAATTATTTCAGAATTTCTTGCGCTTTAACAAACGCATCACGAAAATCTAAATAAACCGGTTTTTCAGTTTCTAACATCGATGCCAGTAGCGCGTGTTGCACTTGATATTTCACGTTACCAACCGCTAATGCACCGACACCTACGGCATTGCAATGAGTCGCATGAATGATAGGCGAGCCTGAATCTTCACGATTTACGCCTTCGATACCCGCTGGTGGCACAGCATTCACGTCACCGGCGACTTTAAGTTGCGTGACTTCTTTTAATATCGTCGCATTTAAAACTTGAATACCGGCTTTAGCGGTACAGAAAATAACGTCAACATCTTTTAACAATTCGATTTTATCTTTGTCAAAGCTAGCAACAGCGGCTTTTAAATTACAACCGAAACGGCGATTGTATTGTTTTGCCATATCTGCCGCAGTATCCAAATATAAGTGATCAACAATGGTCGTATCTGCGCCCGCAAGTGAGGCAATAATTCCAGTCGCAATGCCGACTGGTCCTGTACCACCAAAAACAACGGCTTTGCAGCGTGCTAGTTCTTTACCGTGTTTCGTGCGTAATTCTTTTTCCACACATGCTACTAATGCCGCAGCGGTAGTAAATGCACCACTTGGATCAGCAAATACTGAAATAGCAAAGGGCGGTACCATTGCTTGTTTGGCGGCATTAAACATATCAATTGCCAGCCCTAAATTACGTCCACCAATAAATAAACCGGTACGTTTCATACCTGCTGGACCACGCGAAAAAACCGCATCTTGAGTTAATCCATGTACGCTTTCCAATTTAACATTACTGTATGGCATCAAAACATCAAAACCTGCATCCAATGCCATGTTAATGTCGAACGGACTGTTATTGGGCATCGGGTCGAGCATGTGTAGAATACTGCGTTTCATAATAGGGATTCCTGACTAAAACTACGCATGAGAAGATTTGATATATTTGCGAGCAACTTCAAATGCGTGTTCAAAATGCAAATAAATTGGCTTTTCACTGTTAATCATGCGTTTCAGCATCAAATTTTGAGTTTGATATTTCACATTCCCAATCGCTAATGCCCCAATCCCTACTGCACCACTGATTGAACCTTGAATGGGTGCGCCATCGTGCATCGCATCAATGCCTGCAATGCCTGCTGGTGGCACAGCATTCACGTCTGCTGCAACTTTTAATTGTGGTGCAGCAGCAATCAATTCTGCACTTAATAATTCAATGCCGGCTGCACCGGTTGCAAAAACCACGTCGATGTCTTTGATATATTCCGCTTTATCGGCATCTGCGCCGGCTGTGATATTTGTTTGCCCTTCACCGAATTCGTCATTACACAAATTAGCAACGTGTTGTGCTTTATCTAATTGACGACCAATGATTCGTACATTTGCACCGGCTTTAGCCGCAATAACGGCGGCGGCTTGACCCACAGGTCCTGTACCGCCTAATGCCAAAATATTTTTACCTTCCAACGTAGTATTAAATTTTTTCAACAATTCACGTTCAATCACAGCTACCATCGCTGCGGCGGTAGTAAATGCACCACTTGGATCGGCGAATACAGACACTTCAAACGGCGGTAACATTGAACGTTTAGCAATTTTTAACATATCCATCGCTTGTTTTGTATCACGCCCGCCGATGAAAATACTGGTGCGTTTCAAATTTTTTGTACTGCGCGAAAAAATGGCATCTTGCACTAATCCTTGAATTTCACTCGCCTCAATATTGGTATAAGGGATAGCTGAAATCCAACCCGCATCCATTGCCATATTGACATCAAATGGACTTAGATTTTTAGCGGTAGTGATCATATGTAAAATAAATGGCTTTTCCATGAAAATTCCTCAGTTTAATTAAACTGCCAGTATAAGAGAAAAAACGGCTTATTAAAACCTATTGTGACAATAGGTTTACGTCGCAAAAAACATTGGAATTAAGCCATTTCATTGATATATTTTCTCGATATTCAGTGGTACCAACACGCCAAAATTAACCGTTAAATCATTAAATACGCCATTGCCCCCCACATTACTCGGCAATGTATTTAAACGGTAACGCACATCGCTTCGCAGCGACAAATAATCAGTGACAGCGTAAGTTGCCCCCACACCGGATTCGAAAATAAACGACGTGGCATCCGCCGATGATGCAACGGATTTACCTATAACCGTTCCGTTCATTTTATACGCTGTATTCATACCACCAACGGCGGCAACAACGTAGGGTGAAAACTGGTCACGCAGTAAGAACCACTGTACATCTACCGTCCCACCAGTTAATTCAGAATTTCCTTTTAAACTGATATTCGAGCTATTACAGCACGCATAATTATTGTCATATTTTTGCCAAAAACCACGAATTTCAACGTTAAAATAATCGTTAATTTCTTTGCCCAACGCCAGCCCAGCTCCAAATCCATCAAAGGCTTTTGTATCGCCTCCTGGTTTTAGATAGCTGCCAAACGGCGCGACATAAAAATCATTTTCAGCGACCGCTACCATCGAAATTAACGATAATCCTGTAAGAATCGCGGCTTGTATTCTCTTTTTGAAAAACATAAATTTATCCTGAATTATTTTAAAACTAACGCATCAACGGGTAATGTCGAAACCCCTACAAGTTGCATGGCAATATCTGCATTACCGTTGCCAGTGGTGTCGATTTGCAACATTTGAGTCGTACTGTCAAAACGAATCTGTCCAATATGTTTTGTAAACGTCGATACAAAATCATTTGCCCCCGTTCCACGAACATCAATTTTATCGCCTTGCGCGACACTGAAATCTGTCACCACATTTTTGTCGCCAAACACAAACGTGTCAGCACCTAAGCCACCTGTTAATGTATCGGCACCACCTAAACCATTCAAAATATTATTTGCGCTATTTCCAACAATTTTATTATTTAGCGCATTACCCGTGCCGTTTAACGGAGCAACTACTTTTTCAGTCGTGGTAACTTCTTGGCTGATTTTGGCAGGAATGTTTAATAATTTAGATGTCCAACCTGGTAAACATGCCAAGGGGTTATCAACTAATTCCGTTTTAGTCACGGTTTTGTCGATAAGCGTGTCTTGCAGCGTTAAATTTGTATAGTCTGCGGGTAATGCCGGCACATCGACACTACTTTCAAGTGTCTTTTCTGGCGTAGTGACCACTGGTATATCACGAATAACAGGCAAACTCGGATCAGTGATTTGATTTGTGGCAATATCATCGTCACCAAATTGATTATCCGTAAGAATAATTTCTATATCAGTGATTTTTCCACTGGCATCTTTAATAAAAGATGCGCCATCGCCGCCTGGTGTGCGTTGCGTGAAATCATACCAACCAGCTTGTTTTGCAGTAGTTAATTTTTCACCATCCAACGTGACTAACGGTATTCCAGCCTTTTGATAATCATCAATTGTCGCGGCTGAAACGTATTTCATGTAACCATTAAAATCTGTAACACCTGAACGCGAAATATCAATTTTAACTAGCGTTTGAGTACCATCGCGGGTCGGATCAATATCTTTTAAGCCTTTATCTGTTGTCGCAGCAACTGAAAATTGCAATGGATCCCACGGGGCTTGGATATTGCCAGTTGCGGCAGTCGATGTGGGTTTTCCACCACCCAAACTGTTGCTTGGTAAAACCGAAACATTGCTCAATTGTGAAGACGTATCAACCGTACCTGAGTTATTCGAGGCAATCACGATGCTAATGACTGGCTTAGCTGAGGTTAACGTATTGTTTAATCCTGCATTGAAATCTTTATTGGTTATCCAAGCAATATCTGTCACCGCTCCCTGCGATTTATCTGGAATACCATCACCATTTAAATCACCGGCAACAGGCGGTTTTGCTGTTGGTGTAGTAAGCGCATCGGCAGCATTGGCTAAATTTGCCAAATTCGTTTCCACTGTATCAGGAATACCGTCACGGTCTAACAAATCATTACGATCAAATGAAAGCGCAAGCGGTACGGTGTCGCTAGTGACGTTGAAAACATCAGTGGTGTCGGTAACACTTTTCGAGGTATTTGGCGTGTAAGTGTAACTGCCATCGACTGTGTTTAGCGTTAGTGTTGACCCATCAGTGAGCGTGGTTTTAACTAAATTTGTGCCGACATTTTGAGCATTATCAAAACCAAAATTGACCGGCAGTCCATCTAAATCTGTCCATGATTTATCTGCATTTTGCACAATGTCTACGCCTTGTGCAGTTTGTAAGGTGATTTGTCCATGCAGAATTTTTTGCGATGCCGTCCCCGTTGTGGTTTCAATGGTCTGTTTTGCCATATCGTTCACAATTATCGGTAAATCACGAGTACCTGTGATGTTGATATTAACATCCGATGTCACACCATTTGCGGTGGTTACAGCGAACGTATCAGTATAAATTTTATCTTGCAAAAACTCGTTATGTGGCGAATTGGTGACATACGTCCAATTGCCTTTTGCATCAATATTAAACGTACCGTAATTACCGGTTATTGCCGTTTGAGGCGTAATAGATGTTTTATCTAAATTCGTTCCCGTCATTGTCCCTGACGCATTCAAAATACTGTCCGTTTCGGTTAGATTTTGCGATTGCGGCTTTAAGTCAATGATGAGTGGTTTAATACCAATATTAAAGATTGTCGGTGAAATTGTGCCGCCTGCACCATCGTTTACGTTAAAAATAAAACTGTCTGCTGTTGCTTTAGTGTCGGCATTAGCAAGATAGCTAATAAGACCACTATCAATATCGGCTTGTGTGAATGAATCACCACTATGCAAAACACTACCGTTTTTAGTCAAGCTGCCAGCTGTAACCGCATTTGTCAGTGTGTAAACCAACTGAGTGGTAGTATTATTTTTGTCTACCACCTGCAATTCTGTATTATTCAGAACATGATTTACCCCTGCATCAGCCGTAAATCCAATGTTATGTTCAATTAAAGGTGGGAGATTTTGCGAATTTGCTAAGACATTCACTGTTAAGGCTTGCGTGACACTGCCACCATGCCCATCTGATACCGATACTGACACGGTATATTTATTGGCATCTGGCGATGTCGCGTTATAAGAAGGGGCATTGATAAAAGACAGATTGCCCGTTGCATTATCAATCGTAAACAAATTCTGATTCGCTCCGCCTGTAATGGCATAACTAAGCGTATCGTTATCCTTATCGGTAGCCGCTATTGTCGTAACAGTCGTTTGACGTTCATTAACGCTAATTGTCGCCGTGTCTCCCCCATTATTACTGGTAATAACAGGCGGCGTATTTGGCTTTGCTAAAGAAATGTTAAACGTTTGTGCATTTGTAGTCGCATTTACGGTGTTACCAGCCATATCTTTAATTTCGTTCGCATTGATGCTGATATTGTAAGTCCCTGCATAGGTTGAATTCCAACCTGTACTAGGAGCATGAACAGTATAAATTGCCGTGTTAGTGCTGCTATCAAATACTGCATTAGAAACGTTTAAAACATTGCTCGCATTTGATACTGAAATATCACTCGCCGAAATACTTGTCGCATCAATGCCACTACCCGTATCACTATATTTGACTTGAATGCTAAACGTATCCGAATTGCTGGGCGATAAGACTGTGTCACGGTTAATTGTACCTAAAACTGGAAGTGTCGTATCTAACGTAAATGCTAAAGCACTGCTATTCACACTCACATTACCCGCCACATCCGTTTGCCGAACCTGCACGGATTTTTGTCCATCGCCAGTTACTTTGAACGTGGTACCAACTCCGTTTGTCCACGTTGTACCGTCAGTGCTGTATTGCCAAGTAGCGTCTTTTTCCAAGCCTGTTACGTTAACCGTGCCATCATTGGTAATGTTATCACCCGTAATACCCGAATCAGTGGCTAGTTGTAACGTCGGAGCCGTGGCGGTGCTATCCAAGGTAAATGCTAACGTGCCATTCGCACTCACATTACCCGCCACATCGGTTTGACGTACCTGCACGGATTTTTGCCCGTCGCCAGTCACTTTGAATGATGTACCAGTGCCGTTTGTCCACGCTGTACCGTCAGTGCTGTATTGCCAGGTGGCATTTTGTTCGATACCTGTTACGTTAACCGTACCGTCATTGGTGATGTTATCTCCCGCAATACCCGAATCAGTGGCTAGTTGTAACGTCGGAGCTGTGGCGGTGCTATCCAAGGTAAATGTTAACGAGCTATTCGCACTCACATTACCCGCCACATCCGTTTGACGTACCTGCACGGATTTTTGCCCGTCGCCAGTCACTTTGAATGACGTACCAGCTCCATTTGTCCACGTTGTACCGTCAGTGCTGTATTGCCAGGTGGCATCTTTTTCCAAGCCTGTTACGTTAACCGTGCCATCATTGGTGATGTTATCACCCGTAATACCCGAATCAGTGGCTAGTTGTAACGTCGGAGCTGTGGCGGTGCTATCCAAGGTAAATGTTAACGAGCTATTCGCACTCACATTACCCGCCACATCCGTTTGACGAACCTGCACGGATTTTTGTCCATCACCGGTGACTTTGAAAGTTGACCCCGTGCCGTTTGTCCACGTTGTGCCATCGGTGCTGTATTGCCAGGTGGCATTTTGTTCAATGCCCGTCACATTCACCGTACCGTCATTGGTGATGTTATCACCCGCTTTGCCTGAATCGTTTGCCAGTTGCAGTGTTGGTGCAATGGCGGTGCTATCCAAGGTAAATGCTAACGTGCCATTCGCACTCACATTACCCGCCACATCCGTTTGACGAACCTGCACGGATTTTTGTCCATCACCGGTGACTTTGAAAGTTGACCCCGTGCCGGTTGTCCACGTTGTGCCATCGGTGCTGTATTGCCAAGTGGCATTTTGTTCGATGCCTGTCACATTCACTGTGCCATCATTGGTGATATTATCGCCAGCGATGCCAGAATCCGTGGTTAGTTGTAGTGTCGGAGCTGCTGCCGCTGTCGTATCTAACGTAAACGCTAGCGCAGGGCTATTACTGCTCACATTTCCAGCAACATCGGTTTGACGCACCAGTGCTGATTTTTGCCCGTCGCCGGTAAGTTTAAAGGTTGTGCCAGTACCGTTTGTCCACGTCGTGCCATCGGTACTGTATTGCCAAGTGGCATTTTGTTCGATACCTGAAACATTAACGGTGCCATCATTAGTGATATTGTCGCCAGCTTTGCCTGAATCGGTTGCCAATTGTAGCGTCGGAGCTGTAGCGGTGCTATCTAAGGTAAACGCCAATGTGCCATTCGCACTGACATTGCCCGCGACATCGGTTTGACGTACTTGTACCGATTTTTGCCCATCGCCAGTGAGTTTGAACGTCGTGCCTGTTCCGGTTGTCCACGTTGTGCCGTCGGTGCTGTATTGCCAAGTGGCGTTTTGTTCAATACCCGTGACGTTAATCGTGCCATCATTGGTGATGTTGTCGCCCGTTTTGCCAGAATCAGTTGCCAGTTGCAATGTTGGGGCGGTTGCTGTTGTATCTAATGTAAACGCTAACGCATTACTGCTAACACTGGTTCCCGTCGAGGTGGTTTGGCGGGCAACAACGGATTTTGCACCGTCATTGGTCAATACAAAACTGCTACCACTGCCCGTAATCCAATTACTGCCACCATCTGTGCTGTATTGCCAACTTGCACCACTTGTTAAACCAGAAACAGTCACCGTTCCATCTTTAGTAATGCCATCCGTTGCACTGCTACCCGTATCCGTAGACAGCGTAAGTGTTGGTGCAGAAGGAGCTGATGGAGGCAGTGGTGGAGCTGGTGTATTATTCGTCACCGCGTTATTGGTGAAACTCCCTGCCAAATTCCCCGCCACATCGTGTAATTCATTCGCCGGAGTTCCATTATTAGCCGTATATGACACCGTTACCGCGTTGTCACCATAAACAACCGCTGTATTCAATGTTAAGGTCACAGTTTTGTTTGCTGCATCCAACGCAACCGCTGTAACGGAATCACTACCACCACTTGTTGATACTGCAAACTCACTAGCTGTTGGCGTATCACTCGCAATACCGGAACCCGTTTCAGCATAAGTGATTACCAACGTATTGGCGTTTACTGTTGCACTGCTGAAACTTGGCTCAGTTTTGTCAAACGTAACAGAACTACCATTTGTAACAGACGTTACTGGTGTCATATTGCCAGCAGTATCCGTCGCATTTATCGCAAAAGTGACAACACCTGAACGATCGCTATTTATCATTGTATAAGTAGCAGTGTAGTCATGGTTACTTACGTTTGAAACAGAAGCGGTGTGACCATCAATCGTAACGGTTAGATTATCACTTTCTGTACCGTCAGTCGTAAAACTTACGGTGACAGTATCGTTAGTTTTAGCCAATGTAGATGTAGCATTGCTTGATGCTATGCTAACCGCAGTGAGTACCGGCGCAATAGTATCAATTGTGTAAGTTTCATCAGTATCAGTAGTGATAGTGCCTCTTAACAAAGCTACATTACCTGGAGTGGTTTTGATACCAGTAACGTCATTTAGAGCAATTCCAACCGCACCATTCCCATTTATGTTATTTACTGTTACTGTCCAAGCAGTATTGTCAACATTGGGAGTAGCTGTGGCAATAGTACCGGTGACACCATCAGTGCCAGTCAAGCTGAAATTGCTAGCCGTAACGCCAGTTACCGCCGCGCTAAATGCAACGGTGAAATTTTCAGACGTGCCATTGACAATATGCGTAGCCGTATCATTGTCATTTTTGATAGAAACAACCGTCGGATTACTCGGCACGGTCAAGGTGAAATCGTTGTTGCCGTTGCTTGCGCCACCACCAACATAACTGCCAGTGAAACTAACCCCGCTAAAGGTTTTTGTACCACCTTCCAATAAACCACTGAATTTACCAGAGATAAGAGCGTCACTATTATCGTTGATTAAAACATAACTATCTGCCATTGACGGCGTATAACCTACCGTTGCAGATAAGGTAGCACCAGTGACATCCACCATTATTCCA
>CAILJB010000034.1 GCA_903834465.1 uncultured Pseudomonadota bacterium
CTGTAGCACTCGGCGCTGAAATATTCACAGCAAGATCACCTGCAACGTAAGCACCATCAATTTTCGAAGTGATAACTAATGTATTTGCAGGACCATCTTGTGCAAGCAACAGTTTGCTCAAAACAGGGTCACTGTTAATCGCTGCTTTAATCGCTTGGTTGATTTGCAAATCACTTGTGACATAGCTCGTTGCACTTGTAGTAGGAATGGTGATTTTGCCTGATGAATAACCATCAAACGTCACCGCCACTTTACCCAAATATAACGCATAAGTATCGTTGGTATCTGATACTAAGTTATTCAAATTACGCGCAGGTGCATCCACTGCCGCACCTTGACCTAACGTATTGATAACCCATGTTGCAGTTGCAAGTGCTTCGCCATTCGCATAAGACGCTTGTGATAATGTTACCATGCTGTTGCTTGGATCAGAAACAACTTGACGACCTGTGTTATCGGTGTAAATAGTATCTGCCCCCGCACCACCATTGATGATTTTGTCGCCAGCTCCTGGGGTGTTAATAGTATCGTTACCTGCACCGCCATCGACTGTAATGTTTGCATTAAGTTTTTGATTTTGGTACCACGCATCTGTATTTCCTGCCGCTGCATAATTGCCATCAGCATCTCTCGCAGTGTAAATTCCTACAGTGATTTTATCATCGCCAGCACCACCATTAACGCTAAGAGTTAAATCTTCACGACCACTAAGGTTATTGGTTTGATTCGCCATCGCCTGCGGATCAAGTGCAACAGTAATGGTGTCATTTTGAGCTGAACCCGTATAGACAAAATTAGCATTATCAGCGTTCGCTACAGCTGGCGCACTATCATTCAATGTCAAATACTTTGCAATTGAAGCATTAGTAATTGCCGCGTTGAACTTAATCGAACCCGTCATTGCTGATGCGTCAATAACACGCACATCATTGAAACCATATTGGTTAAATTGACTGCCACCATTTGCTGTCACAACACCAGGTAAAGGCTGAGCAACACCACTTGTATTAGATGATGTAGTTGGTAATGCTGTGTTAGATGCAAGTGAACCTACACCATTTGTTGTAGCAACTGATGTACCTGAAACGTTAGCTGTGCCAGCAGTTGAAACTGGTGCAACGATGCTCGAAAGTACAGTAACCGTGCCAGACGCATTAGCAGAAACGTTATTACCTGAAGCTACTTGACCCGTTACAGTTAAGTTACCATTGTGAATGCCTGACGCATTAGAACTGTTCGCACCATTGGTGATATACACTTCTTTCAATGCGTTGTTGGTTGAGTTAATAGATTCTAATTGGCTAGAACGATCAACCGTGATGTTAAATTGAGAAACACCTTGTGAATTAGATGTGTCACCTGTTGCTAAACTACCATCAACAAAGTTACCGCCCATCGCACCACGACCAACATCATCTAATAAGACAGTGCTAGTCACTAAAGGAGTAACCGTTTGGACTACTGGTGTACCTGCCACGATGACCGCTGAAATAGCTGCTTGCCCACCCGTACCACTGTTACCAGCAGTAACCCAAGTACTCGCATCACCTGCCACACCACCGCCCAAAACAACACTTGGACTTGTAGAGGTTAGGGTAATATTTTGCCCTGTTACTACCTTTCCAGTGACACCATCAAACAATGTAAAGTTAGTAGTCAGTGCTGCCGTGACACTGGTCAAACCCGCAGCGGCAATCCCTTTGTTAACCGCTGCCAACAAATCCGTATAGTTCGTTGTAACCGCTGAACCTGCCGCATTTTGCAGTGAAATTGTGACGGGTTTAGTATTAACTAGGATAGTAACGGCAACATAATTGTTGTTTAATAATGGTTGGTTAGTCGCCGCCGCGTCTTTACCATCTAACAGTTGAAGATTTAAGCTACTACTTCCACTGGTTACTGCCGAACCTGCACGCAAAGAATTGTCATCAAAATAGACACCGTAATCGACATGACCAGGATCTGTTGAAACCATCGCAACAGTAACATCTTTAGTCACTTGCCAAGTTGTTGTTCCCGCCGCATTGGTTGCCGCTACATTAACTGTACGATCTGAATTTAAGACAACTTCAGAATGATCCGCATTCGCACCTGCTGTTGAGTTAGAGTCTGTTAATCTAACATCTTCAACTAACAAATCACTACGGCTGTTGTTATCTTCATAACGTGTCACACCGTTCATGTTTTGAGCATCAACTTGAACTTGATTTGTTTGTGACAAGTTGTTGTTTGTTGAATCTGCTGAATTAGCTTCAGCTTGTAACTGAACAGTTGTAATACCAGTTGTATTAGCTGAAATCGCAAAGTTTTGAGAATTACCAACAGTAGCCATTAACTTGTCAGAGCCTGAACCCGCCAATGTATCGCCAGTTTGCAATGTATTAGCGTTGTTAACAATAGGCGCAGAGAAAGTGTTATTAGCACCTGTTGCCACTAAATTATCTAAACCTGTAGTAAGAAATGTTGAACTTGTTGCGTTTGTACTAACGTTTGTCGTAGTAACAGGATAGGTTGTGGTATCAAAGGTTGCCGCTGGAATTGTCACAGCTGCCGCCGCCGTCGCGCTCACTGTCACACCACCAACTGTTAACGTCGGTGCTGCTGTAACTCCAGCCGCTGGCATAACAACTTGCACAGGTACTGAACCGTTAGCAAAAGTCAAAATTTCAGCAGCGGTACTCAAGCCTGCGACATTCGCCACCAATGCACCTGTTTGTGCATCAGTAACGTGTAACGCATTGCCAACTTGTTGATAAGTGTAATCTGTAGATTGACCCGCAAATTGTACGCGAGACACTAAGCCGTCTATCGTAGCACCTGTTACGCCTTTTGCGATGATGACAGCTTCTTTCGCGCCAGCCGCCCCATAAATATTAGAATTGTTGTTACTGTCTGTAAAAGTAGTATCAGCAGTGGTTAAAAAAGTATTAGCCATGGTTAAAAAACTCCAAAAAATAAAAAAATTAGATAATCAAATCAGTCGATAAATGTTAGCACGTCCCCCTTGATTTTTAAACAGCAAGGGGGACGAACATTTTAGGCAAAAATAATTGAACCTGCCCCAAAACCTGTTGTACTTCCGTTGAAATCAGCCACAGAACCAACAAACGACGCAGCCCCCGTTAACCCTGTCAATTCAATATGTGTAATAGTACCATTATCCGTAAATTGCAGGTCGATTGTACCATTATATGAGTTATTGATTGTAGGTCCTTGACCGCCTTTTGGGAATTGCAACACATCACCAGAATGAAAGCCCGTAATCGTATTAGTATACTGACCCGGAGCAATCGTAAACAACGTGTTACCCGTTGCACCATTTTCCGTACCCGAACCTGTTACGCTGACAGTACCTGCCGTTGTGGAACTTGTACCCGAAGATGTCGTACTTGTTGAGGTCGAAGTTGCCCCCGTTCCCGTAGATGATGTTGATGGTGTCGTTGTGCTACTTGGCAACGCCCCCGTACCTGTTTCAGTAATCGCATTGGCACCGAAAGCGGCATCAAACGACGCAACGTTGGTGGCATACTCTCCAGCACCCGTTAACCCTATCAAATTAACATGTCCAACATGATTATTCGAGGTGAACTGCAGATCGAGAGTGCCATTAAAGTTGTTGTTGAACGATAAATTTGCTCCTGCGGGAAGATCAATTGCATCGCCTTTAGTGAAATTAGCAACATAGTAAATATAGTCGCCTGCAGCAACATTAAAACCAACATTGCCATGACTTGCGTCATAAGGGGTCGTTTCTGCTGTGGCACTTGTTGTATTTACGGCAACAAAACTCGCGCCTGAAATTGCCGTTGTATTTGAAGCAATAGCACTAACATTGCCTGCCACGTCAACTTGTTTGAGTTCAACTTGACCAACTGCATAACTGCCTGATGGTAACAAATAATCACCGTTAGCATTAGGTGTAATTGCCGCAAACGATACGCCACCATTGGTACTTAAATCAACTTCAGCACCGACTTCATGCCATGCGGAAACACCCGACAACGTTACATTATCTGTACCCACAGTTACAACAGGCGTTGCAACTGTTGTATCTAACGTTAATGCCAATGCAGGACTTTCTAATCCAACATTTCCTGCCGCATCCGTTACAATGGAAGTCAATACTTTGTCACCGTCCGCACCTAATGCGCCAGCTGGAATCGTCAATGTCGCTGTGTCAGTATTCAAATCAGCTGCTGTAATAACATGTGTTAACGGTGTTTGGAACGCCGCGCCTGCCAATAATAACTCAACGCTATCACCCGCCACTGCGCCCGTACCTGTCAAAGAAACTTCTACAGGAACGCCTGCCGCTTGTTCTACTTTGTTAACTTCTGCGCCTGTTGCAACCGCTGGAGCAGTCGCTGCGGCATCGGGTGCAACTGTATCTAACGTCAAAGTCAATGCTGGACTTGCCGCACCTACGTTACCTACAGCATCCGTCACTTCAGAAGTTAACACTTTGTCACCGTCAGCGCCCAATGCACCAGTTGGAATCGTAAATGATGCCACGCCACTGCTCAAATCAGCTGCTGTAATAACATGTGTCAACGGACTGTCAAATGACGCACCCGCTAATAATAATTCAACGCTATCACCCACTACTGCGCCTGTATCCTGTAACGAAACATCTACAGGAACGCCAGCAGCTTCTTCCGTGCTACCCACTGCAACAGCATTAGTTGTCGGTGCGCTCGTCGCTGCACTAGGTGCTACCGTATCCACAGTAACGGGAATAACAGTTTCTGTGCTGTGATTACCTGCTGCATCAGTGGCAATTGCACCTACTAACTCCGTACCTGCTGCGGAAATATAGTCTTTTGCCGTCAAGGTGTAAGACCAAGTACCATCCGCTCCAACTTTAACCGTCGCTGTGTCAATTGGATTTGCAATAGTAGACACCGGTGCTGAAGAGGTCGTTGTCGGCGTTGGTGTTGGTGTTGGTGTTGGTGTTGGTGTGGTAATCGGCGTAACCGTACCACCTGCATCTATAACAGCTTGTTCTGCCGCCTGTTCTGCAACAACATCTGCGTCAACCGTTGCTTGTGCATCTTTTATAGCGGTCGCCGCATCCGTTTGCGCCTGAGTGACACCATTTTGTGCGGGATCTTGAGCCGCTGCCAATGCCGTTTGATCGTCCGTTACACACGTTTGATCATTCGTAATAGTAGTTGTATCGCTAGCTACAGTAGCCGTATCAGAGGTCACTGTACTTTTAGCAGCAGCATCTGTGGGCGTGGCTTTTAAAATCGCTTGATCGGCAGTTAACGTTTTTTGGTCAGCCGCTAACGTTGCTTGATCATCTGCTAATGTTTTTTGATCGCCCGCTAATGTTGTTTGAGCATCTGTTACCGCGCTCGCTGCATCAGTTTGTGCCTGAGTAACACCATTTTGTGCTGGATCTTGAGCAACGGCTAACGCCGCTTGGTCATCGCTTAGCGTTTGTCTTGCAGCAGCTAAATCTGCATTTGCCTGATCTAACGTCGCTTGATCAACCACAACAGCTTTACTTGCAGTAGCTACGGTGTTGCCATTCGTTCCGAACGTCAACGTAAGCGTTGAATTTGCTTCAGCTGTACCACTGATTGTGACCCCCGCATCATGTTTTGCAGCATTGATAACGTCATCGCCTGCAATTTTATCAACGACTGGCGCATCAGGTGCGATATTATCAACGTATGTCAATGCAATTGAACTGTCACGACCAGCAACATCCATGCGATTTGCAAATGCTAATTGTGGCAAATTAAGCATTAAACTTGTTGCATCGAAATTGGTTGGCACACCATCTACAGTCAATGTTGCGGTTGTATCACTGTCTGTGACTAAAGATACGGTTACGTTTTCGAAGCCCGCAGGTTTAACAATGAATTTAGATAAATCTAAACCGGATTTAATGAACTGAGCACCATCGACCAATGATAATGTTGTCGTTTGGTTTTCAAATCCATCGTGTTCAGCGTCATTGATTGACGTGTCTGCCCATTCCAATTTCGGTTCGATGAATGTCACGTTGGTGGTTTGTAAATCTGCACCTTGTGGTAAAACACCTGATGCAAAGTCTTCTGCTTTAAACCCGACGGTTAAATTGTCGATGCTGTCAGAAGCATTACTGCTAGTTGCTGTACCAGTTAAAGTCAATTCTGCATGGGTTGCGTCAACCACTTCTAACACAGCAGTCAAACCTGCTGGAACGTTTGCAACGAATGAGCCATCTGCATTCAAATCGGTGCCAATTACATTCGCGGCAAAATCAGAGTTAGCCAGAGAAAATGTAACTTTACCGCCAACTGTACCGTTGTCTTTTGGGCTTTCAATCAGCTCGCCACCATCAACTGTCAATACAGGGCTATCTTGAAAATTGATAGACAATTCTTGATCCGCATTTTGTGCAGCAATATCTGAATCAAAATACGTTGCAGGCAATGAAACTTGAATGGCTGTGCTATCCACTGCATCATTAGCCGTTGCTGTACCCGTGAAGCTCAACTGTGCAGTCGTCACGTCAATCACTTCCAATTTAGCCGTTAAACCAGCAGGTACGCCAGTTACTACGCCATCAAGTGTTAGCAACGATGTTGCATCATTTAAATCCTGACCAATCAATCCACTGTAAAACGTATCGCCACTCAATTTAAGTGTAATGGTATCTGTTATGCCACCGTCATTAGCAACATCTTCATTAACTGCTGTTGTTGAATAAGTGAGTGTACCCTGTTGAGCAGGTGTATCAGTTGGTGTTGGTGTTGGTGTTGGTGTTGGTGTTGGTGTTGGTGTTGGTGTTGGTGTTGGTGTTGGTGTCGCAGTTGTGTTAACTGTCAACGTCGCATCATCACCCGTTGGTTTATCACCAGAATTAAAAGTATCACCAGATAATGAAACATTAACACTGCTACCTATGTTACCAAAAAATTCCAACGTTGCTTTATTGCTTGCGCCTGAGTCAACAGTTAAATTAGCTTCTGTTCCGTCAGCCAAAATAACGGTGGTATCACCAGCAAAGCTATCGCCAGACACTACCGCATCCGCAATATACGAACTGGTTCCGTCGCCATTATCTACTATTCTAATCGGAGAATAAGTTATGTTAGCCATTTTAAAATCCTAAAAAGGTAATTATGAAATTGAATCTTACTACAAAAATCTGACAAGGTCGTGACTTGTTACGGCACAATGCTAAACATCCCACCCCTATTTGTCAAACCCGTTTGCAGTAAAACCACAAAAATTTACAGTAACACATGAGATATGTGAACTATGTCACAGTTTTTAATACGATAATACTGTTTACGACCTGTATCAAAATGCCTATTTTTGATGTATTAACACATTAAAACTGCAAAAAAAGCCTGACTAGACTTTCACTAAAATTTGTTCCAGAACAAATTTACTACCAAAATAACCTAATAATAAAAGCAAGAATCCAGCCAAAATCCAATTAACCGCTACGCGCCCGCGCCAACCATAACGTTGTCGTCCTACTAAAATGGAACAAAAAATCCCCCATGCCAATAACGATAACACCGTTTTATGTGCTAAATGCTGTGCAAATAAGTCGTGTAAAAATAAAAAGCCGGTTCCCAAAGATACCGTCAATACGAATACTCCCGCCGTTATCATTTGAAATAACAACATCTCCATTGTTTGCAATGACGGTAACAATAGAATAAAGCGTGTCGGAGGATGACGTTTTAATTGATTATGTTGAATTGCGAGCAAAATGGCTTGAAAGGCAGCAACCATCAATAAACTAAAAGCCAGTACAGAAGTTAAAATATGCACCGCCATCGCGCCGCTATGCACCAATAACAAACGTGGTGATGACATAATAGTTGCGTCTAATCCCAAAATGATTGCAGCGAGGGGAAATAAAACTAAACCCAATTTTTCAATAGGTTTTGTAGTGGCAGCCAATAATAGTATCAACACAACACCTAACATATTAAGGGATGCCATATTTAATACACTAAAACTAAAGCCATTTTGTTGCTGACAAAGTAAACCAAAATACAATGTGTGTAATCCTGCTGCCAACCAAGCAAATAGCAATGACGGACGCGAAGGGGCTTGTCTATGTAACTGCCATGCCAACCATCCGGTATTGATGCTGTAAGCGAGCATCGAACTGATTGCAATAAATTTGACCATAAATTCATCTCTACTTTTGTTAATGCTACGCGCTTTTACTATGCGCCTTTTGCCTAATTTAGCGTTGTGTTACTATACCACTGAACCCCGAGCTGGCAGTGTCTGTTAGCTCGTTTTTATTAGTAGCGTTATTCATTTTTCGAGTCACACCATGTTTGATAATTTAACCGAACGCTTAAACGGCACACTCAAAAAACTTAAAGGACAATCGCGCCTCACCGAAAGTAATATTCAAGATACATTAAAAGAAGTACGAACAGCGTTATTAGAAGCCGATGTTGCATTACCTGTTGTAACCGATTTTCTGGAAAAACTAAAAGCTGGCGCGTTAGGTCAAGAAGTCCAAAGTAGTTTAACGCCTGGTCAATCGATGATTAAATTGGTGCAAACCGAACTCATCAAGGTCATGGGCGATAAAAATGAGAGTTTAAATCTTAACGCCCAACCGCCGGCCGTCATTTTAATGGCGGGTTTGCAAGGTGCCGGTAAAACCACTACGGTGGCGAAATTAGGTCGCTGGTTACAAGAAAATAATAAGAAAAAAGTCGGTGTGGTCAGTGCTGACGTATATCGCCCAGCGGCGATTAAACAACTCGAAATGCTCGCCAACGAAGTCGATTTAGTTTTCTTCGACAGCGATATTACGCAAAAACCGATAGATATTGCCACCAATGCTATTGAAGCGGCAAAACGTAAATTTTTAGATGTTATCATTATAGATACGGCTGGCCGTTTACACATTGACGACGAAATGATGGGCGAGATTAAAGCCTTGCATGCAGCGATTAAACCAGTTGAAACGCTCTTTGTCGTTGATAGTATGACTGGACAAGATGCCGCCAATACGGCGAAAGCCTTTAACGATGCCCTGCCCTTAACCGGTATTATTTTGACTAAAGCTGATGGCGATGCGCGTGGTGGTGCGGCGTTATCGATTCGTCACATTACCGGCAAACCGATTAAATTTATCGGGATGGGCGAAAAAACGAGCGCGTTAGAACCGTTCCATCCGGATCGTATGGCCTCGCGGATTTTAGACATGGGCGATATGCTCAGTTTAATCGAGCAAATCGAGAAAAAAGTTGATAAAGAAAAAGCCGAAAAACTGGTTCAAAAAATCAAAAAAGGCAAAGGTTTTGACTTAGAAGATTTCCGTGAACAATTGATTGAAATGCAGCGCATGGGTGGTATCGGTTCGATGATGGATAAATTACCCGGCATGAGCGCGATGCCCTCAGAAGTCAAAGAAAAAATGAACGATAAATTGTTAGCGCGACAAATTGGTGTTATCAACTCAATGACTATGAAAGAGCGGCAATTCCCTGATTTAATCAAAGGCAACCGTAAAAAACGGATTGCTGACGGATGTGGGCAAGAACTCAGCGATGTGAATCGTATGCTCAAACAGTTTTTGATGATGCAAAAAATGATGAAAAAGTTAAAATCTGGCAATATGGCGAACATGGTGCGCGGCGTGAAGAGTCAAATGCGTGGTATGCGTCGCTAGTTTTTAATTCTATTTGTTGTTTTATCAGCAAAAATGCGTAGAATAACGCGATTTATTTTAGTAAATTATTTTAAGGATGTGAGATGGTAACTATTCGACTTTCCAGAGGTGGTTCAAAAAACCGCCCATTTTATCAAATTGTCGTCACAGACAGCCGTAACAGCCGTGATGGTCGTTACATTGAGCGTATTGGTTTTTTCAATCCATTAGCACGCGGCAATGAAGAACGTTTACGTTTAGACAACGAACGTGTCGCGCATTGGAAATCAAATGGCGCACAACCGTCTGATCGCGTTGCGAAATTGATTAAAGATTCGTTAAAAGCCGCAGCGTAATCGTTTGAGTCAAGAAAAACAATTACACGTCGGGAAAATTTCCGGCGTTTTTGGCATCAAAGGTTGGGTCAAAGTTTTTTCGTTTACCGGTCATCGTGAAAATATTGTGCAGTATTCGCCGTGGCTGTTGAAAAAAAACGCCACAACAAAAACGGTTGAAGTGTTAGCAGGTCAATTGCAAGGTCAATCAGTCGTCGCGCAGATTAAAGGTATCGATAATCGAAATGACGCAGAAGCGTTAATCGGTTGGGAAATTTACATTGATTACGCCCAATTGCCACAGTTAAAAAACGATGAGTATTACTGGTCAGATTTGATTGGTTTAGAAGTTGAAAATACAGACGGCGTAGTGTTAGGTGTAGTTGAAAGTTTGCTCGAAACAGGCGCAAATGATGTTTTAATTGTGCAAGGTAGCGAACGTCAACACGCCATTCCGTTTGTGCGACCACAAACCGTGTTGCACATTGATTTAGCTGAAAGAAAAATGCGCGTTGATTGGGACGCAGACTTTTAAATGCGTTTTGATGTCATCACGCTGTTTCCAGAGATGGTACAACACGCCGCGCAAGTGGGTGTAACAGGTAAAGCCATTGACAATGGGATTGTCACGCTCAATGTTTGGAATCCGCGTGATTACACGCACGATCGTCATAAAACGGTCGATGATCGCCCTTTCGGCGGCGGTCAAGGGATGGTAATGAAATACCAGCCTTTACACGACGTGGTTTGTGCAGCAAAACAAAATGATTCGGCAAATTGCAAAGTCGTCTATTTAAGTCCGCAAGGCAAACCGCTTACGCAGTCATTGCTGAGTGAAGCGAGTCAGTTATCGCAATTGATTTTAGTCGCTGGTCGTTACGAAGGAATAGATGAACGATTTATTCAACGCGATTGTGACGAAGAATGGTCACTGGGCGATTATGTGATTAGCGGTGGTGAACTTGCCGCCTTGATTGTAATTGATGGCATCACACGCTTACTGCCAAATGTGTTGGGTAATGCCCAATCGGCTCAGGAAGATTCTCACAGTGATGGATTACTGGATTATCCACAATTTACGCGCCCTGAACTGATTGATGATATGGCAGTTCCCGATGTGTTATTAAGTGGCAATCACGCGGCAATTGAACGCTGGCGACTAAAACAAGCGTTAGGACGAACGTGGCAAAAACGCCCCGATTTATTGAAAGAAAAAACATTAAGTGCCGAGCAAGAACGCTTATTGGCACAATTTAAAGTTGAAGTGGACTAAGGTGTAGAGAAAAATGAACATTATTGATGTATTAGAACAAGCGCAACTTAAACAAATTCCTGATTTTAAATCAGGCGACACCGTTGTGGTACAAGTGCGCGTAAAAGAAGGCGAACGTGAACGTATTCAAGCGTTTGAAGGCGTGGTCATTGCAATGCGTAACCGTGGTTTAAATTCTGCGTTTACCGTGCGTAAAATTTCACACGGCACTGGCGTTGAACGTGTTTTCCAAACACACAGTAACATCATCAGCGAAATTATTGTGAAACGTCGTGGTGCTGTTCGTCGTGCTAAGTTGTATTACTTACGCGATTTGACCGGCAGAAAAGCGCGTATCAAAGAAAAATTGTCATAAGCATTTCTGACAAGTCGTGATTTAAGAAGGCAGCGTCAAGCTGCCTTTTTTATTTGCAGCCAACACTAATGACAACGGTTACATCTGAAAAACTTATCGATCAATTCCTCGATGCCGCGTGGGTGGAGCAAGGGTTAAGTAAAAACACGCTTTCTGCTTACCGTAGCGATTTAATGATTTTTGCAAACTGGTTAGGCAAAAAAAGTTTGTTGCGCGTTGAGGCGGGCAACATTTCTGAATTTTTAGCCAATCGTTATCAAATCGGCATGAGCAGTCGGACTACGGCACGGATTTTGTCGAGTTTACGTCGTTTTTACGGTTATTTTTTGCGCGCAAATACGATTACCATTGACCCGACTGCATTGATGACCGCGCCACGAACAACGCGCGTTTTGCCACAGACGTTGACTGAAAATGATGTTGAATTATTACTTGCCGCACCTGAAACGGCTGTGCCGCGCGGACAACGTGATAACGCAATGCTGGAAATGATGTATGCCACCGGTTTGCGTGTTTCAGAATTGGTCGATTTAAAATTTGAGCAAATCAATTTGCGTCAAGGTGTGGTGCAAATTATCGGCAAAGGCGGTCGTGAACGGTTAGTACCGGTTGGTGAAGAAGCGTTGAGTTGTCTTGAAGCGTATTTAAACAACGGGCGCGTGCAGCTTTTAAGTGGTCGGCAAAGCGATTATATTTTCGTGACCCGTCGCGGCGGCAATATGACGCGCCAAGCCTTTTGGCATATCATCAAACGTTATGCGTTTAAAGCACAAATTCACAAACCGTTGTCGCCACATACGTTGCGTCATGCGTTTGCGACCCATTTACTCAATCACGGCGCAGACTTGCGGGTGGTGCAGTTGTTATTGGGACACGTCGATTTATCCACCACGCAAATTTATACCCATGTCGCGCGAGAACGTTTGCAAACATTGCACGCGCAATTTCATCCGAGAGGTTAATTTTTTATGACACAAACTATTCATCCTTCTGCCTATATTTCGCCCGATGCCAAAATTGGCGATAACGTGACCATCGGCGCGTTTGCCGTGATTGAACGTGATGTCGAAATCGGTTCAAACTGCACTATTCAAGCGCATGCGGTTATTCAGCCATTTACAAAAATGGGCTGCGGCAACGTCGTACATCCTCAAGTTGTGTTAGGTGATTTGCCGCAAGATATTCATTTCAACGCGCAAACGGTGACGTGGCTGGAAATTGGCGACAACAATGTGTTTCGTGAAGGTTTCACCGCGCATCGCGCCACTAAAGAAAATAGCGCAACACGCATTGGTTCAGATTGCTATTTCATGAACAACAGCCACGTCGCACACGATTGTAGCGTAGGCAACAAAACCATTTTTGCCAACAACGTCGCTATCGGTGGACACGTTGAAATCGGCAATAATGTTTTCATGGGTGGTGCAGTGGTCGTGCATCAATTTTGCCGTGTGGGTTCATTCGCCATTGTGCAAGGCACAACAGGTTTAAATATGGATGTTATCCCCTTTACTCTCATCGGTGGACGACCTGCACGGCATTACCGTTTAAACAGCGTTGGTTTGCGCCGAGCGGGAATTACTGGCGAACGTTATGACGTATTATCAAAAGCATTTCGTTTGTTGCGAACCCATAAATCACTCGACGAATTACCCGAAACCGAAGAATTAAAACAATTAAAAGCCTGGCTGGCATTCAAATCAAAACGTGGCACGCATGGCTTTATCGAAATTTAATCGATTTTATTTAAAAATGTATCACCGTGTTCGATATAGACAATCAGTGGCTCTTTAGTGATGCAGTTTTTGAGTTTAACCACTGTTTAACCCGAGTTTATATTCGCTTTTCGTTTGTAAATTCTTTTTAATAACTAATCGTAAAGGTGATGACAATGATAAGCGTAGCAGCAAGTCCGACAATCGCACAAATTGTTTATTCGATAAACAACCCTCAGCCCGTTAACATCAACATAGGTACAGCAAATGCTGATGCGAGTGCAGGTGCTGGCACGGTAGCAATTGATTGCAGTAGCATGGGTGGAACAGCCGACTGCGGTTCATGTAGCGGTGTTGATGCGTTTGCCTAATTTAAGGACATCGCGATAATTGCAATCTTTTTCAGCCTAGTTTTTGCTAGGCTGATTTGTTTAAACTAAAATCACAGGAATTTCAAAAATATCCCAAAACAAATAGCCGTTTTAAAATCCTCTTCCACGCCAATAAAAAATCTAACTCAAAATACTTATGCCCCTATTACGTTTATCCAATGTTTCAATCGCCTTTGGCACACATGCGTTGCTCAAAAATGCAGATTTTCAACTCGATGCCGGTGAACGTGTCGGTTTATTGGGGCGTAACGGCGAAGGCAAATCGACGTTGATGAAAATTATTGCTAACGATATTCACGCTGACGATGGCGATATTTGGCGACAACCCGAACTCCGATTAGCGTGGCTGGCGCAATCCCCAGATTTACCCGATGATGCAACGATTTACGATGCTGTAGCGAGTGGTTTGGGCGATTTGGGTGAAATCATTGCGCGTTATCACGATTTATCGTTAACGATGGATTATGAAGACGAAAAAGCCTTAATTGAATTGGGTAATCTGCAACACGAATTGGAAGCACGGAATGGCTGGGCATTTCAACAACGTGTCGAAAGTACATTAAGTAAATTAAATTTGCCCGCTGAGTTAAAAATTCAAGGCTTATCGGGCGGTTGGAAACGGCGTGTCGATTTAGCGCGTGCGTTAGTGATGGATCCAGAAGTATTGTTACTCGATGAACCGACCAACCATTTAGATTTTGAAAGTATCGCGTGGTTAGAAGAACAAGTTTTAAGTTTTCAAGGCGCGGTTTTATTTGTGACACATGATCGGGCATTTTTACAAAAATTAGCAACGCGCATTATTGATTTAGATCGTGGAAATTTAGTGTCGTGGCAAGGGACTTACGACGATTATTTAACGCGCAAAGCGGCAGCATTAGAAGATGAAGCCAATCAAAATGCTGAATTTGACAAAAAACTTGCTGACGAAGAAGTTTGGATTCGCCAAGGTGTAAAAGCGCGTCGCACGCGAAATGAAGGTCGTGTACGAGCCTTAGAACGATTGCGAGCAGAACGCTCCGAACGCCGTAATGTGCAAGGCACAGCAAAAATGGGCTTAGACAGTGGCGAAAAATCTGGCAAAAAAGTTATCGAAGTCGAAAATATTAGCTTTCAATATGGCGATAAAACCATTATTAAGAATTTTTCAACGCTGATTCAACGTGGCGATAAAATCGGTTTAGTCGGTGCGAATGGTGCGGGAAAGTCGACATTATTAAAATTATTACTTAAACAAATCGAACCTACCAGCGGTACAGTTGAGCAAGGTACAAAATTAGAAATCGCTTATTTCGACCAGTTGCGCGACCAATTAGATCCAAATATGAGCGTGGTCGATACGATTGCACATGGCAATGATTTTGTTGAAATCGGCGGTCAACAACGACACGTTATTTCGTATTTGGGGGATTTTTTATTCGCACCTGCGCGTGCGCGTTCGCCAGTTAAAAGTTTATCAGGCGGTGAAAAAAATCGTTTATTACTGGCGCGATTATTTACTAAACCGGCAAATCTAATTGTGATGGACGAACCGACTAACGATTTAGATTTAGAAACGTTGGAATTGTTGGAAGAAAAATTGGTCGAATTTGATGGTACATTATTGTTGGTCAGTCATGACCGCGCGTTTTTAGACAATGTGGTAACGAATATTTTTGTGTTGGATGGTTCGGGTAGCGTGACAGAATTTTTCGGTGGTTATACCGACTGGCTCGATTACACTAAAACGCTGCAAGCTCAATCTGCTAGCACAGCAAAAAAAGCTACTCCGACAAAAGTTGAAAAACTTGCGCCTGTTTCTTCCACGCCTAAAAAGAAAAAATTATCATTCAAAGAACAGCAAGAACTCGAAAAACTGCCCGTTTTGATTGAAGAATTGGAAACTAAACAAGTCGAATTCACCGCAAAAATAAACGATTCCAGTTTTTATAAACAGGAACAATCTGTCATAAATAATGCGTTAGGTGAATTGCAAACGATTGAAAAAGAATTGGCGCAATGTTACGCACGCTGGGATGAATTAGAAGAAAACGCCGGATAACCTTGCAACATGGCGCGAAGTCGATTATTCTTTGCGCCCTTTCAGCAGTAAATTAAAGAATATTGGAGAGTTGGTCGAGTGGTCGATGGCGCACGCCTGGAAAGTGTGTGTACGGCAACGTACCGAGGGTTCGAATCCCTCACTCTCCGCCAAACAAGCATCCAATAAGGTGCAAAGAAGTCTACAAACCCGCAAGTTTTATAACTTAGCGGGTTTTTTTATTGTCTTGCAATGTCCAATATAATCTATTGACATACCCCACATTGAAGGGGTACTTTTAGGGGTATATCCAATTTCTAAACTCCCGATACCCCCTTATGCTCACAGATACCACCTGCAAGAATGCCAAAGCTAAAGACAAGCCATATAAACTCACGGATGAAAAGGGAATGTTTTTGTTAGTTAATCCGAATGGTTCTAAATACTTTCGGCTCAAATATCGAATAAGCGGCAAAGAAAAATTATTAGCTCTTGGCGTTTATCCTGACACCAGTTTGAAACAAGCCCGTGAAAAACGAGACGAAGCACGCGGGCAAATTGCAGACAGTATTGACCCCAGTGAAAACCGCAAAGCTATCAAGCAAGCCATTACCATCAATGCCGAAAGTAGTTTTGAAATTGTGGCGCGTGAATGGTTCGACAAGAATATGACTGACAAATCAGAAAGCCATAGAAAACGAACTTTAGGCATTTTAGAGCGTGACATTTTCCCCGCTCTTGGAAACGTTCCGATTGCCAACATCAAAGCACCCGAATTATTGGCGGCATTACGAAAAATTGAAGGGCGTGAAGCATTCGAGACCGCGCGTAGAACTTTGCAAACTTGCGGCTTGATATTTCGTTACGGTGTGGCAACGGGCAGGCTTGAAACAGACGTAAGCCAATTTTTAAAAGGCTCATTAAAAACGGTTAGCGGTGGACACTTCGCTGCAATCACAGAACCTAAAGAATTGGCGGCATTGTTGCGGGCAATTGATGCTTATAGCGGTTCAGTCATCGTTAGAACTGCCCTGCAAATCGCGCCACTGGTGTTTGTAAGACCTAGTGAATTACGCGGCATGGAATGGTCACACATCGATTTTGACGCTAAAGAATGGCGGTATTTAGTCACCAAAACAAACGTTCAACACATCGTGCCATTGTCGAAACAGGTTATTGAACTGTTGGAAAAAATAAAGCCACTCACTCAACACGGGCGGTTTGTTTTACCTAGTGAACGCACGCCCAATGGTTCGCGCTGTATGTCGGATATGGCTTTATTGGCGGCATTGCGTCGAATGGGATTTAGTAAGGATGAAGTCACGGTGCATGGCTTTCGCGCCACTGCCCGAACCTTGTTAGATGAAGTGCTGAATTTCCGACCTGATTTCATTGAACACCAATTAGCTCACGCCGTAAGAGACCCCAACGGTCGCGCCTACAATCGCACCGCACATTTAGCAGAACGACACAAAATGATGCAAGCATGGGCGGATTATTTGGACAGTTTGAAATCACAGAAATAAACATTACTGATAGCGATATGTTTATTTATTCCTCAAAAATAAACATATTTTATTAACGTGTCGATTTGTTCGACAAATAGATAGCCAAGATGAATTAGCAGACTTTTCTAAATGAATAACAAACAGCGCAAAACAAAAGAAGCTATTTTTTCAAAACCAATCCCCAAAACAATTGAATGGACAGATATTGAAAGTTTAATTAACGGTTTAGGTGGTGAGATAAAACACAATGACGGTTCACGAGTACGAATTGATTTAAACGGACATTCAATCAACATTCATTCGCCACATCCGCAAAAAGAAGTGAAATTGTATGTTGTGAAACTATTACGCGAATTTTTAGAAAAGGCAGGTATTCAATGATTTATAAGAATTACGAAGCTCAAATTACTTACAGTGAAGAAGATGAAATTTTCTTTGGGCAGGTGGTGAATATCAAACATGACATGATTGTATTTGATGGCGCGTCAGTTGAAGAATTAAAGCAATCTTTCCATGCAGTGATTGATGAATATCTGCAAGATTGCAAAGACACAGGTAAAAAACCAGATAGCCCCATTTTAAAATCATCAACACAACAATTCGATTGCGCTAATTTTTCGCCCGCAATGTAATTTACGTTAAAAGGCAACGCTTATAGCGACAATCAAACCTAATAACTAAGCCTAGCCCGACGGGGCGATAAGTCGGATATGCCTTAACCGATTGGCTTAGTTTCTTTTTTCTAAGGCACAGCACTTTAAGGAGATGTGATAATGAATAACCACAACAATATAAATCCAATTTGGAATGCCGCTACATCCTATTCGGTTCAAGTAGCAGCGGCTTTGTTTGCAGAATTTGAGCCAACGGATTTTTATTATTCTGATAATAGTTCTTTGACCAACAGCAATACAGTTTATAAAAAAATTGATAACGATTATATAGAAGACAACAAAGAAGCGAAGTTGGTGCAAGCAGCTTATTCCATTCTGATAAACTCAGTTAAGGATAATTCTTTAAATGTAAAACTACACTATTTGACTTACCCGCTATATGTCATACGTTTTAACATCGATAAAAATAACACAGACAAGATGACACCTGATGAATTGCTTGCAAATCCTATAATTGATTGGCGCGAAACACGAATTGAAAAAGAAGATTTTAAACAATGGTTATTATCTAGGGATTCTAAGCCTGCATTTTTCTTTGGAAAGCAGGCAAGCAACGAACCTGATTATTTAAACCCGAATCATTGGAAGTACTCACCAAAATTAGCAGCAACAAATATGGCATGGCAATCCGTAACAGAAACTAATGGCAAAACTCCTAAGCAAGCGTTAATGAAATGGTTACGCGAACACGCGGCAGAATATGGTTTGACTGATGACGAGGGAAAGATAAACGAAACAGCTATTGATGAATGTGCAAAAACTGCAAACTGGAAACCAGATGGAGGTGCGCCAACAACCCCCGAAAAGAAAAACCTACCCACCCCTTAAAGCAGTATTATTACTAGCTTTTATCAAAATTGAATTTATAACCTACCCACCCGTTAGGCGATAACTTACCCCCCTGTTTTTTGTAACCTACCCACCTATTCAAACCGCTAAATGCCTTGCAAAATTTGCCCCGAACTTAACCACACGGAGCAAATCTTATGCACACATTACAAGACACTGGATATTTAAGAATCTGGCAAATCGTCGGCAATCCAAAAGCAAATCCCCCAATAGCCCCACTTATCCCTGTTGGTAAATCAACATGGTGGCAGGGCGTTAAATCGGGCAAATTTCCACAGCCTGTAAAACTTTCTGAACGCACGACCGCGTGGCGCGTCGAGGATATTCGCAAATTGATGGATAGCTTTGCGGGGGTAGCGCAATGAGTAATCAACAAAAATACGAAATCATCAATGTGAAAGACGTTGACGTACTGGTGGATGTTTCATTGCTACAGAAAACCGATGATATGTTTTTCAACGCGACCGAGATTGCAAAGCAGTTCGGGAAAAAGCCTGATGATTTCCTGAGATTAGAAAGCACGAAGGAATATATCGAGGCAATTAGTCAAGATTTTGGAATCGGGAATTCCCGATTCGAGAATTTAGTCAGAATAACCAAAGGCGGAAAATATCAGGGTACTTGGTTGCACAAAGAATTGGCTTTTGAGTTTTTCGGGTGGTGTAGCGCAACGTTTCGACGCGCCATGCACAAATGGGTTGAACAACGTCTTCACGACGAACGTCAACAACATCGTCTTGAACTTAAAACAGGTTTCGCGCCACTGACGAATGCGATTCAATCAGCGCACAAAGAAGTAAAACCCTACCATTTTAGTAATGAATGTAACTTAATCAATCAGCTCGTGACGGGAATGCCTGCTAAGAAGTTCAAGGAAAAGCACGGTGTTCAAACAGTGAGAGACGCATTAACCGCCGCGCAAGCATTGTTAATGGAAAAATTACAGACACAAGACACCTGCTTGATTGAATTAGGCTTTAATTACGAGCAGCGTAAATCAGCACTTAAAGATTACGCAACCAAGTTCTTTGAAGGTGGCGCGACAACAGGAGGGCTAAGTCATGCCTAAGCTAAAAGATGATTCAAATTTTAATCATCATCCAAATTTGGATGATATTGATTTGCAAAAGAATCTAGGCGTAACTATGCGTAGTATCAAGTTCATGGCGCAACGGTGCAATCGTAATGCCAAGCCCTGCGCGTTTAGTTTCCAATTGCCACAAATCATAAGCGGCTTGTGCGCTCAACCACGACTTTGCACTTTTGCCGAATACAATCTCAAGGCGCAATGCCATTTCAGCCGACACGCCCGTTTTGCCATTGACCAATTCACTCAAACATTTGCGCGACACGTTCAGATTTTTTGCCGCCTGTGTGATGCTCAAACCAAGCGGTTCAAGCCACAATTCTTGCAACATTTCACCTGGATGCGGAGGGTTAAATTGTTTCATTGCTGTGCCTTAGTGGTAATCCAAGTAATCGACGACATAAACATCGCCATCCTCAAATCGAAAGCTCACACGCCAATTTGCTTGAACAGTTACCGCCCACAACTCGGCTTTTTGTCCTTTCAACGGATGCAGACGCAACGCTGGGGCATTGATGTCATCAATACTTTGGGCATCACCCAGCATCGCCAAAATCAGGCGCAATTTTTTAGCATGAATAGACTGAATGCCAGCTTGATTTCCTGTCGTATAGAACTTTTCCAAGCCTTTGTGTGTGAAACTTTTAATCATGGGCTGGATTGTAACCTAACTGGTTTCAAAATAACATTGACTAACCCAAACCATCCCGCTATCCTTTGCCCACCTCAGAACGAGGTCGGGTTTAGCAGCTCGTTTTTTAGACTTGGTGATAATTCACCGCAATTTAAAGCGGTATTTTTTTGCCCGCAATTTTTTTGCTTTCAGAAATTTTTGAAAGCGAACATCATTATGACGGTGTTGTTTGGGCGACCTTTACGGTCGGTCTCACCAAGTCGAGATTCTGCTAACTCATTCAACACTGTCACCAGATTCTTAGCAGGTCTGTGTGACGGTTTTACCCACTTTAGACTTGGTATCACCGCATGAAAACTCAAAATTCAACACAAACTACAAGCGTAATCCGTCAACCCATTACGCCATTCGCCCCAGATTTAAGCCACCGTTTTATTCATTTATTCAAAGACTATCGAGACATTAGCGATTCAATTCACTTGATGGTTGACCGTGCATCGGGAATTTTAGATTTACTTGCAACGCAATTTGAGCAAGAAGATTCAAACACGTTATGCAATGAATCGATTTATTTAGCGATTGCTAGTGCATCGATGGAATTGCAAGACATAAAAGCCTACTTAAAGGCGTTTTCAGATTCTCAAAAGCAATAAAAAACCCACGCTAACTAACACTTAACGCGGGTTTTGAACCATTGAACGTAAAACAAATACGGGCTAATTATGCCTTGTTTGATGGTTCTTTGCACCCGCA
>CAILJB010000035.1 GCA_903834465.1 uncultured Pseudomonadota bacterium
ATACCGCCTAAACCCGACGTAATCAGTAAATCACCTGCTTGAATATCGGCGTTATTAGGCAAATACGGCAAATTGAGTTGATTTGAAATCCCGCTACCGACCGCAATGGTGAGTAAACCGTTTCGATTTACTTGTACAGGAATCGCGTGATTTGGGTCGGTGATTAACATGATTTCAGAGGTAAAAGGCAACGCCCGAAAAACTTGTCCAACCACTCCATTGGAATCTAAAACAGGTTGTTGTTGATGAACACCAAAACGTGTGCCTTTGTTCACCACCATAATGTGTTCATAAGGCGCGAGATTTATCGATAATAATTCTGCGATTAAAACTTGTTCGCCGAGTTTAAAGGAATTTTCAAGCAATGCGCGAAGACGGATATTTTCTTTTTCAAGAGCTTCAAATTTGAGTAATTGTGTTTTGTTAATCAACTGCTCTTGACGTAATCCCGTATTTTCAGTTTTGAGTACCGTGTAACTGGTTAAGGCTTCAGAAGCGTTTTCAAATAAACTAATGGGTAAATCGACAAGATATTTTAATGGATCGGTAAGCATCGATAACGTGGCGCGAACTGGCATCAAGCGTTCACTACGGTATTCCGTAATTAACAATGCGATAGCTGCGATAATTGCAATTAACAAACGTACGTTAATCGATGAGCCAGTTGCAAATAAGAGTTTGATAAAAAAAGCCTGTGAAGGTTGTGAAAGATAGAATTATTCTAATGAGAAAGTTGAAACGCCTTTTTTGTCGAGCATTTCTAAAATCATACCGCCACCACGAGCAACGCAGGTTAGTGGATCATCAGCGATGTGAACAGGCAAGCCCGTTTCTTCTGCAATTAAACGATCTAAATCTTTAAGTAATGCGCCGCCGCCTGTTAAATAAATACCACGATTCGCCACATCTGAACCTAATTCAGGTGGTGTTTGTTCGAGAGCTAATCTTACCGCGCCGACAATTCCCGAAAGGGGTTCTTGTAGCGCTTCTAAAATTTCATTGCTGTTCAATGTGAAACTGCGTGGCACGCCTTCTGCCAAATTGCGTCCCGTCACTTCCATTTCTTGCATCGTACTTCCAGGATAGGCAGTACCGATTTGTTTTTTAATGTTTTCGGCGGTGGTTTCGCCAATGAGGGTGCCGTAATTACGTTTGACGTAATTGATAATGGCTTCGTCGAAACGATCGCCGCCAATCCGTACCGAATTTGAATACACAATGCCGTTGATTGAAATAATCGCTACTTCGGATGTGCCGCCACCAATATCCAAAACCATCGAGCCACAGGCTTCATCAACAGGCAAACCAGCACCCATTGCGGCAGACATGGGTTCTTCAATTAAATACACTTCGCGTGCGCCCGCCATGGCAGCTGATTCGCGAATAGCGCGACGTTCAACTTGCGTTGAACCGCAAGGAACACAAATTAAAATGCGTGGACTGGGACGGAGAAATTTGCTTTTGTGAACTTTTTCGATGAAAAAACGAAGCATTCTTTCCGTGACGGCAAAATCGGCAATTACGCCGTCTTTCAACGGACGAATCGCTGTGATATTTCCTGGTGTGCGTCCTAACATTTGTTTCGCTTCGATACCGACAGCGGCAATGGTTTTCACACCACGAATTTTGTCTTCTTTAATCGCCACAACTGAAGGTTCATTGAGTACAATCCCCTGTCCAGGGATGTAAATTAGGGTATTGGCAGTGCCTAAATCAATGGACAAATCGTTTGAAAAAAGACCGCGAATTCTCTTGAACATTTCTAGTTGTATCCTGTATGGCGTTATTGTGGGTTACTTTAGCAATCAAGCGCGTTATTGAGCAAGCGTTAAAGTCTGCTAATATGATAATACAAAAATCAAAATTTTTTCAGTGGAGTTAGATTAGATGTTATCAGCAGTAGAAGTTAAAAAAATTGCCCATTTAGCGCGGCTGGGAATCGAAGAAGAAAATGTTTCTGCGTATGC
>CAILJB010000036.1 GCA_903834465.1 uncultured Pseudomonadota bacterium
CACTGATCACAATTTTTACCTTTATGGTTTTTGTGGCGCGTGCCGCAAACCTAAAACCTAACTTTTATTCCAAATCTCATTCATGTTTAAACCTCTTATTTTTTATATCGGCTTGCGTTACACCCGTGCCAAACGCCGCACACAGTTTATTTCGTTTATTACTCTCACATCTGTTTTAGGCATCGCGCTTGGCGTGACAGCGTTGATTACGGTGTTATCGGTAATGAATGGTTTTGAAGCCGAATTACGCGAGCGCATTTTAGGGATGACCTCGCACGCGACGGTTACAGGGCAATCGGGGCAACTCGATAATTGGCAAGAATTAGATCAACGTTTAGTTGGTTATCCACATATTCAAGGCACAGCACCATTTATCAATGGTCAAGTGATGATTAACGCCGAGCGACGCGTGAGTGGCACAATGCTCAGTGGTATTTTGCCCGAATACGAAGCAAAAGTGTCTGAAGTTGCTACGAAAATGAAACAAGGAAATTTGACCGATTTAGTGCCTGGCGAATATGGCATTATTTTGGGCGTGGAATTAGCGAATTATTTAGGTGTTGTGGTGGGCGATAAAATTACCGTGATTAGCCCACAAGTCAATTCAACGCCAGCTGGCGTTGTGCCACGGATGCGTCGTTTTACAGTAATCGGCACATTCCAAGTCGGTATGTATGAATACGATAGAAACATGGCGTTAATTCATCTCGACGATGCAGCAAAATTATTTCGTCTTGATTCGGCAGTTTCTGGTTTGCGAATTAAATTAGATGATTTGTTTAACGCGCCAAGAATTACGCAAGAATTATCAAAAGCCCTTTATAACAATTATTACGTCAGTGATTGGACGCTCGCACACAGCAATTTTTTCCGTGCGATTCAAACTGAAAAACGGGTGATGTTTATTATATTGCTGCTGATTGTTGCGGTAGCCGCGTTTAATATTGTTTCGACGCTGGTTATGGTGGTAACGGACAAACGTGGCGATATTGCGATTTTAAAAACCCAAGGTTTAACCTCGCCATCCGTAATGGGAATTTTTATGGTACTCGGTGCAATTATTGGCGTAGTGGGAACGATTATGGGGACAATTGGTGGCGTAATTTTAGCGTTAAATGTCGAAACGATTGTGCCAGCCATTGAGAAATTTTTTAATGTGCAATTTATGGCAGCCGATGTGTATTACATTAGCGAATTGCCATCGAAATTGGTTTGGACAGACGTTTATGCAATCGCAGGAATGGCGTTTTTCTTGTCGTTATTAGCCACGATTTATCCAGCTTGGCAAGCCGCGAAAATCAATCCAGCAGAGGTATTACGTTATGAGTAAGTTAATTTTGGAATGTAAAAACTTAGTCAAACGTTACGGCGAGTTGGATGTTGACGTTTTGAAAGGCGTGGATTTAACGATTTCTGTCGGTGAGCGCGTGGCAATTATGGGCGCGTCGGGTTCGGGCAAAAGTACGTTGTTGCATTTACTCGGCGGCTTAGACAAACCAACCAGTGGCGAAGTGGTTTTGAATGGTGTGAATTTAAATACCGTCAGTGGTGCAAAACTCGCCCGTTTACGCAATCAATCACTCGGTTTTATTTACCAAGCGCATCATTTATTGGGCGAATTTACAGTTTTAGAAAATGTAGCGATGCCTCTTTTAATTGGTAATGAATCGGTAAAAAATGCACAAATTAGAGCGAAAGAATTATTGCAGCGTGTTGGATTAGGGCATCGAATTGAACATAAACCCGGAGAACTTTCCGGTGGCGAACGTCAACGCGCGGCGGTTGCAAGAGCGTTGATTAACAAACCAGCGTTAGTGTTAGCCGACGAACCGACGGGGAATTTAGACAGCAAAACCGCTGAATCGGTGTATCAATTGATGCTGGAATTAAATCAAGAATTACAGGTAAGTTTTTTGGTAGTCACACATGACCATGATTTAGCCAGCAAACTTGGAAAAGTATTGCACATGGAAGATGGGCTAATCATAACGTAACCAATTTTCAATCGCTGAAAATCAAGGATGATTTTCAGTTCGCGATAGCTGTAGCAGACGGGCGTGATAGATAGGGCGTTAAGTCATTTTGGTAGGGAGTTATATAGCTGCTGTGTGCGAAATAAGCGACTGACCTAAGGACGAATCGGGGTTACTGCAGGCAATAAAACTTGTCGCATGATTTTTGCCCGATTCACACTGGCTGGGATGCCAAAGGAATCTTTCGCAAAAAATATTCTTAGGGCAATTGGTTGGAATATTCTTTAACTCAGTCACTTAATTTACGTCTAAAATCTCAATTTTTCCCCGTTTTGCTTTTGGTAAGATGGGGATTTTTATTTCTCCCTAGAAACAGAGCTAGATATTGAAAAATACAAAAATGTCATTTTGTTAACACTGACGTAAAAAATTGTCACATTTCCTACCTAAATCCGCACAAACACTTCAAATACACGGCACTCTAATGGTATATTGGCGAAGAATAAAAACAAGAAAAATGCAGTATTTAACACAGGAGAGTTCTTATGATTGACGAAAGCGTTGATAAGTCAAAGCGACAGTTTCTCACCACGGCGTTGACCGTTGTGGGAGCAGTCGGCACTGGCTATTTAGCGGTTCCTTTTTTATCGCAAATGCAACCAAGCGTAAAAGCGATGGCAGCAGGCGCACCGGTTGAAGTGGACATCAGTAAAATAGAACCGGGACAATTGATTCGCGTTGCATGGCGCGGCAAACCGGTTTGGGTATTGCAACGCTCTCCTGAAGTTTTAGAAACTTTAAAAACCTTAGATGGTCAATTGCGCGATCCAGAATCGGATGAATCAGAGCAACCCGTTTTAAGTAAAAATCCAGCGCGTTCGTTGAAACCGGAAATTTTTGTTGCCGTTGGTTTATGCACCCATTTAGGTTGTTCACCAACATTTCGTCCTGAAGTTGCGCCACACGATTTAGGCGCGGATTGGAAAGGGGGCTTTTTCTGCCCATGTCATGGTTCATGGTTTGATTTAGCAGGGCGCGTGTATAAAGGCGTGCCTGCTCCGACGAATTTAGAAGTTCCCCCTTATCGTTATATCACCGATACGCAGATTATTATCGGCGAAGCGGCTGAGGAGAAAAACGCATGAACCTAAAACCGACTCGTTTAAGAATGTGCGGCAATTGGGTTTTAGACCGTTTTCCGCTCGCACAAGTTTGGAATGAACACATGGCGCATTATTACGCGCCGAAAAACTTTAACTTCTGGTATTTTTTTGGATCATTAGCGTTACTCGTTTTGGTAAATCAATTTGTAACGGGCATTTTGCTTACGATGAATTATAAACCTGATGCAAAATTAGCATTTGATTCGGTTGAATACATTATGCGCGACGTGAATTGGGGCTGGCTGGTGCGTTATATGCACTCCACCGGCGCATCAGCGTTTTTTATTGTCGTATATTTGCACATGTTCCGAGGTTTGCTGTACGGCTCATTCAAACAGCCGCGCGAATTGATTTGGATTTTCGGGATGTTGTTGTTTGTCGCATTGATGGCAGAAGCGTTTATGGGTTACTTGTTGCCTTGGGGACAAATGTCTTATTGGGGCGCACAAGTTATTATCTCGTTATTTAGCGCAATTCCTGTTGTTGGCGACGATTTAGCCTTATGGATTCGAGGCGATTACGTTATTTCTGACGCAACGTTAAATCGCTTTTTTGCGTTTCACGTTATCGCTGTGCCATTGGTTTTAGTTTTATTGGTGTTTATGCACATCGTCGCATTGCACGAAGTTGGCTCAAATAACCCTGACGGCGTGGACATTAAAAAATCAAAAGACCCTTGGGGTCATCCAACGGATGGCATTCCGTTCCATCCTTATTACACGGTTAAAGATGTTGTCGGTGTAGCCGTATTTTTGATTTTCTTTGCAACAGTTATTTTTTACATGCCAGAAATGGGCGGTTACTTTTTAGAACACGCCAATTTTATTCCCGCTGATCCAATGAAAACACCTGAACATATCGCACCAGTTTGGTATTTCACACCGTTCTATTCAATTCTTCGTGCGATTCCTGACAAATTCGCCGGTGTTATCGGTATGGGCGGTTCGATTGTGGTGTTGTTTTTATTGCCTTGGCTCGATCGCGGCAAAGTGAAATCGATTCGTTATCGCGGTGGCATTTACAAAAAAGCATTATTGTTATTTGTGATTAGTTTTGTTGCGTTAGGTTATTTAGGTACACAACCTGTTACACCGTTAGCAACTACGATGGCGCGTATTTTTACAGCGATTTATTTTGGATTTTTCTTGTTGATGCCTATTTACACACGCTGGGAAAAACTCAAACCCGTACCAAATCACATCACCATGCAACCGACGTTGGAAGAGCGTATTCCAGAATTGAAAGCATTATTTGAAGAAGTCACGGAAGTGAAATCGGAAGGTGAGATTTCAAAACGCAGCTTTAATCCAACAGGTGCGAAAAATGTCTTGATTCGTACAGCAAAAAATTTGAAAGAGAGCTTAGACTGATATGAAAAAATTACTTTCACTGTTTTTACTATTACTCTCATTCAATGTATTTGCGTCAGGTGGCGTGGAATTGCAAGATGCTGATATTGATTTGAACGATAAAGTTTCCTTGCAACGTGGTGCGAAACATTTTGTGACCTATTGTTTAGGCTGTCATAGTGCGAAACAAATTCGTTATTTACGCATTGCCGTAGATTTAGGGTTGGATGAAAAGCATGTTTTAAAAGACATTGCGCCAGAAGGTGCAGGTATTTACGAACAATTGCACAGCGCGATGAATAAGCATGACGCTGAAAAATGGTTTGGTACGCAACCACCGGATTTATCGCTTATTGCCCGTTCACGCGGCGCGGATTGGCTTTATAGCTATTTGAAAGGTTTTTATACCGATAAAAGTCGTCCATTTGGCGTGAATAATGCGATTTTTGAAGATGTCGGCATGCCTAACCCGTTATGGCAATTACAAGGCGAACAACAACCCGTTTATGAAACCGATGGTGAGAAACGGACGCTTGAAAAATTAGTCAGTACCAGCAAAGGCACGCAAACCGCTCAAGAGTTTGACCAAACGGTTAATGATTTGGTGAATTTTTTAGTTTATGTGGGTGAACCGGTGCAATTAGAACGGCAACAAATGGGCAAATATGTGTTATTTTTCTTATTCGTTTTCTTAGCAATCGCTTATTTGCTGAAAAAAGAATATTGGAAAGACGTGCATTAACGTTATAGCAGATTGAAAAACAAGGATGTTTTTCAATCCTGCCACGACAGCGATGCAATCGTGTATAATGCAACCACGTTTTCATGGTTTCTCCTCTTAAGAGGTTGTTTTGTGACAAATATAGCTACTCGTAAATCTGTTATGACTCTTTATTCTTCTCCTACTTGCGTTATGAGCCATTGCGCTCGTTTTGTGTTACAAGAAAAAGGCATTGCTGCCGAAATTGAATATTACGATCCCGAAAATCCACCTAAAGATTTATTGGAAGATAATCCTAGTGGCGTTTCACCGACGTTAATTGAGCGTGATTTGGTGCTTTATGATTCACGCATCATTATGGAATATTTGGATGAGCGTTTTCCGCATCCGCCTTTGCATCAAATGGATCCGGTTTCGCGCGCAAACGCACGAATGTTGATTAAACGTATCGATCAAGAATGGTATCAATTGCTAGATGATGTGCTGCACACCGGTGAAAAAAAATCTGCAAAAGCAAAAAAAATGTTGCGTGAAAGTTTGTTAAACGCGTCTTCTATTTTTGCCGCCCGCCCTTACTTTATGAGCGATGAATTTTCGTTGATTGATTGTGTTGTGGCACCGTTATTGTGGCGTATGCCAAGTGTTGGAATTGATTTAACAGTCGCGCCAGACGATGTAATTAACAATTACGCACAACGAATATTTAATCGTCCTGCATTTAGACGTAGCCTTAGCGAGGCTGAAAAAGATATGGCGGATTTGCCGAAATGACACCGTTAAAACCGTATTTAATTCGCGCAATTTATGAGTGGATTTTAGATAATAATCTCACACCGCACTTATTAGTGGATGCGAATCATCCCGCTGCCGTTTTGCCAATGCAGTTTGTACAAGAAGGGCGAATTATTTTGAATATTCGACCCGCTGCGATTGATGCTCTGTCGCTGGGCGATGATGCCATTGAGTTTAACACCCGTTTTAGTGGTAAATCTACTTATATCCACGTTCCTGTTATAGCAGTGCTGGCAATTTATGCTAAAGAAAATGGTAAAGGCATGGTGTTTGAGGTGGAAGAATCCCAAAATGATGAACCACTACCGCCGCCCCCAGAACCACCTAAAACTAAAGCTAAACCAGCGTTGCGCGTGGTGAAGTAACATACTACGGTTTTTGATTAAAAATATAAAGGGTCGATTACTTCAAGTAATCGACCTTTTTTGTTTTACCAAGATCGATAACGCTGTTGGAAATGCGGGCGATACTCATGTTCCTCGTATTCATAACCGCGATAACGTGGTAGCGGCGGAACAGGCGTGTAATAGTTGTAGCTACGTTGCGGATAAACGGGCGTGACCGTTGTATAATGCGGGTAGGCGTAAGGAGTGTGATAGACACAACCAGTTAAACTCAAGAAACCAACACCAGCTAAAACCAATCGTTTCATTTAAGTCACCTTTGTTTTTAAATTTTACGAGATATTTATTTTTCTTCGTGCGCCACAAACAACGCCAAACATTCTAATTCACTTTCAGTGTAATTACTTCGTGCTTCATTCAATTCTTTTGCGGAACCAAAGTCGTTACGCAATTCTTCTAAGGTTTTTTTCGGATCAGCCGATTGCGTCAACGTTAGCATTTTTGTGTAATTACGATAAGCGGTAAGTCTAGCCGGATCAAAAGCGAATAACCCAGCCATATTTTTTGATGACGCTTCAACAATACAAGCCGCCATTTTGTCTGACGGGACATTGTAATCTCTTGACCCTTGTGTTTTTTGACCGCGCTCTAATTCGGCTAAGATAGCGGCTTCATAATTGTTTTTGTCGCTACAGCCTGGAAGTAATAAAGCGGTAAGCAAAAGTAATAAAAATTTTTTCATGAGTTTTGTTAGTAAATTAAAAATAAGAGTTATAGCGAGACACGAACTTCTGTTGCACTTTGATTTTCAATGTGAAAAGCGCGTAATTCCAAAATGCCTTTCGTGTTTAGTGAAATAATCAAATACAACGCATTTGCATAAGTTGCCGATTCTAAATCCAAAGGTGACGGAGAAGCAGACGCATTCGGATGTGAATGATAAATAGCAAACAGCTCTTCGCCTTGTTCACGCATTTGTTTCATGGTGGCAATTTGTTGTTTTGAATCGAGTAAGAAACGATTATGAGATTGCTCTGCAACATTATCAATCGGATAACAATGCACCGGCACGCCATTTTTACTGCTCACTAAGCCGCAAATTTCGGCATCGGGTGAAATTTGTGCGAAATGCAACAATTGACTGGTTAATTTGCGTGGTAATTGAATTTCTGTAGTCATAATTTTCTCGATAAATAAAACGTAACGCTGTTTAGCATAACCGAATGTGAAAATTTCCAAAGCAGTTTTTTAACGCTATAATCTTCGATTAGCAATTCTTCGCGAACAATTCCCCAAAAAGCCTTTAATTTTTTTATTATCCTATACGCTAATGCTCTATCTGATAATTCGGTTTCGGGCGACATAATTTCTTTAAACTCACCCAACTCGTATGAAATTAACATTTTTTCACCAACTTTCACTCAAAGTGCGAGTCACTGTTTTTACTTTGATTATTTTTGTCATTAGTATTTGGTTAATCGTTTTTTATGCTCAGAAAATGCTGCAGAATGATATGCGCTATTTATTAGGCGAACAACAGCTTTCAACCGTTTCATTATTGGCAACAGAAATCGACAGTGAATTAAACAATAGATTTAACGCACTCGACATCGTTGCTGTACGAACTTTACGCATTGACATCAAGTATGATTCTGTCGTGCTACAGAATATTCTGGAACAAAACAGCGTGCTACAACAACTGTTCAACGGTGGCGCTTACATTATGGACTTGAATGGTATTCCAGTGGCTAGTTTTCCCGTTTCAACCGAAAAAATTAGCGTAAATGATAAAGATGACACGATTCAGTCATGGAAAGTAGGAAAAAAAATTATAAGTCGTCCGTTCATAGACAAACACTTAAACACGCCAGTTTTTGTGATGACCGTACCGATTCGAGATAAACAAAATAAAATCATTGGTGGAGTCTCTGGCATTATCAATTTGGGCATACCGAATTTCCTTGATGATTTAACCAAAAGCCGTTACAGCAAAACAGGTTATTACTTACTTGTTGCGCCGAAATATCGAATGGTCGTCACGGCTTCTGAAAAAAGTCGTGTAATGGAAAATTTACCTGCTAAAGGCATCAACCCATTTATAGACGACTTCATTGACGGTTATGAAGGACCTGCTGAAACCGTTACGCCTCGCGGTGTTAAAATGTTAGCCTCTGCAAAACCCGTACATATTGCAAATTGGTATGTATGCGTTTTACTACCGATTGCCGAAGCCTACGCCCCAATTCAGGCGATGCAATATCGAATTTTTTCCGCCACTTTTTTTCTAATGTGCCTCATAAGCGGCGCGATGTGGTGGATGTTAAAACATGAGCTAACGCCTTTAATTATTACGCTAAAAAACTTAGCATCATGGAAAAACACACCAAATGACGTTCAGTTTTTACCTACCTTTGGTAGAGAAGAAATTGACGCATTGATTAACGGTTTTAATAACTTGCTAGAAGTTTTACAAGAACGAGAACGTTATCTACAAGCCATCATTGAAAATGAACCCGAATGTATCAAAATTATCAATCAAGAAGGGCAATTGCTACAAATGAATGCCGCAGGATTAAGAATGATTGATGCCGATTCACTCGAACAAGCTATTGAGCGAAACTTTATTTCATTGATTGCACCCGAATATCGCGCCGCTTTTATGGCATTACATGAAAAGGTGATTGCAGGCGAAACAGTGCAGTTACAATTTGAAATTATTGGCTTAAAAAATAATCGTCATTGGATGGAAACGAACGCAGTACCAATGATTGCCAATGGTAAGCGAGTACATTTAGCTGTGACCCGTGATATTACTGAACGTAAAGAAGTTGAATTTGAGTTACTTGAACGTAAAGCACAGCTGAAATTATTGGTCGAAAAAGAACGGGCAAATTCGATTGAAAAAAGTAATTTTCTCGCTACATTACAACTACTCAATCAAGAGTTGAATCAAAAAGAACATTACCTTAGAGAATTGATCGATAACTTTCCATTCATGGTTTGGCTCAAGGATACGGAGGGACGTTTTCTTGCAGTCAATCGGATTCTTGCCAAAAATTTTGGTGAAGACCATCCTAATAATGTGTTTGGTAAAACAGATTTTGATTATTCACCAAAAGAAATGGCAGAAGGTTATCAAAAAGATGATTTATTGATAATGCAAACCAAGCAACAAAAAATGCTGGAAGAAAAGGTCGTTAATTATTTAGGTAAGAGTTCGTGGTTCGAAACATTCAAAGCACCCGTATTTGGTGAAAATGGCAAAGCTTTGGGAACAGTTGGTTTTGCACGAGATATATCTGAGCGTAAGCGAATCGAATTGCAATTGCATGAAAATCAGGTGCAGCTCCAACTACTGGTTGAAAAAGAGTGCCAAAACTCAATTGAAAAAAGTAACTTTCTCGCTATGCTAACGCACGAATTAAAATCCCCGTTAACGACAATTGAATTGGCGACGGGAAATATCCAACGTGGTACCAATCCAGAAATAAACGCTCTGAGTCTGAAACATATTCAATCAGCAGCCAGCGATATGTCAGTCATTATTGTGCGCTGTCTTCAAGCCGATAAATTAGAACAAGAAAATTCGATAATTAACCTTAAGACGTTTCCAATCGACGTGCTGATTCATGATCGGCGAAGTCAAGGACAATGGTTAGAGCCAGATAAAAAAACGCGCTTACAAATTGATATTCCAGCACAATTTTTAATTACTAGTGACGAATTATCGTGTCGAATAATTGTGAGTAATTTGGTTGAAAATGCGCTGAAGTATTCGCCAGAAAAAAGCGTAGTGACAATTTCGGCAAAAGTTGATGCTGAAAAAGCAGGCGTTTTGATTGCGGTCTGCAACGAAATTGGCAAAGCCGGCAAACCCGACGTAGACAAAGTTTTTGATAAATACTACCGTGGCGCAAATGCTCAACGTTTGCGTGGCACAGGTTTAGGTTTATGGCTAGTTCGTGGAATTGCCACGCAACTCGGCGGCACAGTGAATTATATTGAACACAATGACAAAGTAGAATTCCAATTATGGTTGCCCCAATAGTATTTAAACCGCCGCTCCGAATCATCGTTGTAGAAGATTACACCAACCTACGCGAGCAATTAGTGATTCATTTGCAAGCAGACGGGCATTCCGTACAAGGCGTAGATTCTGGCATGGAACTGGATGAATTGTTACAAAATGATGCTGTGCCTGATATTTTGATACTGGATTTGAATTTGCCTATTGAAGATGGCAACAGTATTGCCGCGCGGATGCGACAAGCCTTTCCGCTGATTGGTATTATTATGCACACGGTTCGAGTTTCAACTTCCGAAAAAGTGAGGGGGTATTCCAGTGGTGCAGATTTGTACGTCAGCAAACCCGCCAGTTCAGCCGAAATTAGTGCCGCCGTATTCAGTTTAGGGCGGCGACTTCATCGTACTAAAACTACAGCGTGGACATTAGATATAAAAAGACAGTTGCTAATTTCACCAGATAATCAAAGTGTTTCGTTACTTTCTACAGAGGTTTTAACACTGAATCACTTAGCCTTAGCTCCAGAAGGATTGATGGAGTCTGGACAATTATTAAAACTGTTACAATCCATACATCCTGAATGGGGAAAAACAAACCTTGAAGTCCATTTCAGTCGTTTGAGAAAAAAAATTGCGCCATTTTTAATCGAGATGCAAAGTATTAAATGTGTGCGTGGTCGAGGTTATCAATTGTGTTTACTGTTAGAAATAAAAGAATAAAGTCAATTCGTCAAAAAATTAAAAATTCCTAAAATCCGCATTCTAGCCGTATTTTCCCTGTCCAAACATCAAACTTAAAACGTGAACTTTGCAAGAAACTGCAAGGTTCACGTTTATATGTACGATAAAATTCACAACAAGCCCCCCGCCCTATGACTATGTCAAAACATATATGAAATCGTTAATAAAAAATATATTTTCAAAATCAAAAACAGAAGAAGCGTCTAATACAGAAGTGTCAAATATTCAAACAGAGGAAAATATTCCGATAAATGACGCGCCGACATCCTCAAAACCATTGCGAGTGAGTAACGAAAAATTACCGTTAGGCTTACTGAAAAAATTAGCACCGATTCGTGATTTAGATGATGATGAAATCATGCAGCTTGAACAAAGAGTTTTAACATTCTCAGCAAATTCTGTTGTTTTCGCCTTAGGGCAGAAAAGTGAATGTATCTATTATTTGCTCAAAGGTGAACTCGAGCTTGAATCGGACGGCGGTGGAAGTTATGTGGTTAGTGAAGGTTCTGCATTGAGTAATTTACCTCTTAACAATGGTAAAGTCTTTGGTGCAACGGCAATCAGTCGATCTCCTTGCCTTCTCCTCGCCACGCCCGTTTCTATTATGCAATGGTGGAAGAATAAAAGCCAAGTAACACAAGACGAGAACGACAATACAGAAGTTAAAGTCGACTTACCTAAAGAAATGCAAAACATCCCGTTTGCTGAGCGTTTTATTCAAGCATATCGCAAAAATGAGCTTATTTTACCTTCCTTGCCACAAGTTGCTATTCAGCTACGCAAAGCGATGGAACAAGATATTGGTATCTCCGAGGCTATCAAGATTGTTGAAATTGATGCGCTGGTAGTCGCTAGATTGATTCAATTAGCTAATAGTGCGATGTATGCCTCTACGACCCCAATTAAAAACTGCCATGATGCAGTTTCTCGTTTAGGATTAAAAACGACACAGAAATTAGTGATGGGCATCTGCATGAAACATTTATTTCAAGGTAAGTCGCCTCAGCTCGCCATGAAAATGCAAAATCTGTGGAAAAAAAATCTACTCGTTTCAAGTTTAAGTTTTGTATTAGCACAGGAATCGGGCGAAGTGAATCCAGAGGATGCTCTATTGGCTGGTTTAGTATGCGATATTGGTGCTGTCCCGTTAATACATTTTGCTGAAAAAAATGAAGATATTCGTCCAGATGTAGGTGAGCTGGAACAAATGATGCCCCGTTTAAGCGCTGGCATAGGTCCATTTTTGCTTCAAAAACTGGATTTTTCTGATGAATTTGTTAACGTTCCTGAACACTCCGAAAATTGGTATTACGAGAGTGGCGAAGATCGTTTGACGTTAATTGATATAGTTATTTTGGCTAAATTCCACAGTTATCTTGGAACGGTTCACATGAAAAACTTACCTTACATTAACTCAATTCCAGCGTACGGCAAGCTAAAAAATGGTAAATTAAATTCTGATTTTTCCTTGGATATTGTAGCTAAAGCAAAACAACGAATTGACGCAACGATGCGTATTTTCGCTTAGTATCTGATGTCACATAGTCGATAAGTTTCAATGGTATCGCTATTTTTTGCGAATGATTGTGAGTTGGTAGGGCTAAACAATAATTTAATATATCTCTATAATTTTATTGGATTATTGATTACATTGTTACTTACAACGTTATTTATTTTAATCAAAAAAAAATACACTAAGGAACTCGATTACCTTAAACAATTAGCTTTTTATGACCCGCTCACAAATTTGCCAAATCGACGTATGGTTTATGATTGCATGGATTACACCATTGCATTGGCAGAACGTAAAGAGCGTATTTTTGCCATTCTTATGATAGATTTAGATAAGTTTAAGCCAGTAAACGACACATTAGGACATGCTGCTGGTGATGAATTGTTACAACAAGTAGCAGGACGCATTTCCAAACAGTTACGACGGCGAACTGACATGGTTGCACGATTTGGAGGAGATGAATTCATTATTTTTTTAGACGATATTACAGAACAACGGATTGTAGAAAAAATTGCCGAAAGCATCATCTCAACGTTGACAACACCGTTTCAATTATCGTCTACCGATGAAGTTCAAATTAGCACCAGTATCGGCGTTAGCTTTTTTCCTAAAGATGGAATGACGAAAGAAGTATTACTTAATTGTGCCGATGCTGCGCTTTACCAAGCTAAAAACAAAGGTCGAGGCTGCTTTATATTCCACGAATATGAATAAAAGTTGTGTTTAATTTGTGCCATTTTTTTTAATAAACAAAAATTTCCGCAACTCTTCAATTGCTAGCATCCCCACTGCAAAAGGCAAAATCATCAGCCAGGTTTGAGATGTTAGTGGGGCAGTGCTGAAAATGAAATTTCCCCAAGGCGTGTAAATAATGGCGAAAATCAAGGTAATTTGCAGCGCAATGCTCCAAATTATCATTGGATTATCAAATAATTTCACATTGAAAACACTTTGATTTGGCACTTTACAAAGAAAAACATTCATCGCTTGCATAACAATAATTGCACCTAAACATGCCGTTGTTGCTTGCATATAAAGCGGATGATGATTATCTAAATTTTCTCCCCAATGCCAGCCGCCATGATGTAATACAAAGAAATAGGCTGACATAGCCGCACATGCTTCAATAACACCTAAAAATAAATAAGATCGTGCTAATAGTCGAAAATTAACCAAATGTTCATTTTTTGAACGGGGTGGTTTTTGCATAATTCCAAAATTCGGTTTCTCTGCACCTAACGCTAAAGCAGGCAATGTATCTGTTCCTAAATCGATAATTAGAATTTGTAATACCGTTAAAGGTAACGGCACTTGCAATAATACGAATGCTAAAAACGGCACTAATTCAGGAATGGTGTGCGTCAAAATGTAAGTGAAAAATTTGCGAACATTATCATAAACGGCGCGTCCTTCTTCGATGGCGGCAATGATAGTGGCGAAATTATCATCAAGCAAAATCATATCGGCGGCTTCTTTTGCGACATCTGTGCCGGCAATGCCCATCGCAATACCAATATCAGCAAGTTTTAACGCTGGCGCATCATTTACCCCGTCACCTGTCACCGCAACAATGTGTTGTTTCTTTTTTAATGCGGCAACAATTCGCATTTTTTGTTCAGCGGCAACACGCGCAAAAATAATATCTGGCGCATCTAACGCGAGTTGTAATTGCGTTTCAGATAATTTACGCAATCGCTCGCCCGTAATCACAACAGGGTTTTCAGATAATACTTGCCCAATTTGTCGCCCAATAGCTAACGCCGTATGCGGATGATCGCCTGTGACCATAATTACCTTGATACCCGCTGCGCGGCATTGTCGCATCGCTTCTGGTACTTCAGGTCGTGGCGGATCTTCTAAACCGACCAGACCGCAAAAAATCAATGCTTGCTCTTGCGCTTCACTGTTATGTCCTTCTTCGATTTCACGCCACGCAAATGCCAACACGCGCAATCCTTTATCTGCCATCGCTTCTTGTGCATGAATAAATTGTTTACGCAATTCTGGTGTTATGGCAACAATCGTTTCACCTTGTTGCACATGCGTACATAATGGCAACATGGTTTCTAACGCGCCTTTACAATATAACACCACACCTTGAGGTGTTTGATGAATTGTGGAAATGCGTTTGCGATCGGTATCAAACGCGACTTCGTTAATTTTGGGATACGCTAAAGTTTCACCTAAACACGTTTTTGCCGTGTGAACGAGCGCGACTTCCATCGGGTCGCCTAACAACTGCCATTTTCCATCTCTCATCGTTTCTTTAAGATTGTGACAATGCAGGGCATTTTCAAAAAAACGCCGATTAGCTTGAATTATATCCGGCTGGCGTTGTAATTCTGTTGCATTGAACAATTGCCCTTGTAAATATACGGCACATACCGACATCAAATTTTGCGTTAATGTTCCCGTTTTATCGGTGCAAATAACCGTTGCAGAGCCTAATGCTTCAACGGATGGTAAATGTCGAATGAGTGCGTTGCGTTTTGCCATGCGTTGCGTTGCCATCGCCAACGATAACGTGACGGTGGGTAATAAGCCTTCGGGAACATTGGCAACGATAATGCCGATGGCAAACATAAAATTTGCCCAAAACGATAAGCCTATGCTTTGACCAATGACAAAAAATATTGCCCCCAAGCCAACAGAAAGAAAAGCGATAATGTGACTCAAACGAATAATTTCACGCTGTAATGGCGAATCACTTTTCACAGCAGTTTGCGTTAAATGGGCAATTTTGCCGAATTCGGTGTGCATTCCTGTTGCAAAAACGAGGGCGCGTCCTTCACCAGACACAATCGACGTTCCCGCTAATAAAGTATTACGACTGTGGTCTAAACTTTCTTCGTTTGAGGGCAGGGCATCTCGCGCTTGTGGTAATGATTCACCTGTGACAGTGGCATTATTGACACGCAATGAAAACGCCTCGAGTAACCGACAATCTGCGGGGACGTTATCGCCTTCTTGCAACAACAATAAATCACCAATCACTAAATCTGCGGCAAAAATTTGTTGAATTTGATTGTCGCGTAGGACTTTAACGTAATGGGGTAATAATTTTTGTAACGCGCCAATCGCACGTTCGGCACGGTATTGCTGCCAAAAAGAAAATAAACCGTTGACCAAAATTACGCCTAAAATTGCGTAACCAAGCGTTTGCATGCCTTCATTAGGTTGTTGCGATTCGGCGAAAAAAGCCAGTCCGGCAGCAACCCATAAAATAAGCGCGAAAAAATGTGTAAATTCTTTCACGAATCGCCATGCCAACGATTCGCCACGCACTTCATCAATTTGATTTTTACCGTATTCTTTTAGTCGCTGCTCAGCCTCAATAGCTGTTAAACCTTCGTGTCGACTGTGTAAACTGGCAAGTGCATCGTCTGTTGCAAATTGATGGATTTTCATAACGTGACCTTGTGAAGTAGCTAAGTGAATTTACCTGTCGTAACCCGTGCTTGACCAGCTAAATCGTGATAAGTTTGCACATCCGCATAATTTAATTCTGTCAAAATCGTTTGCACGGCTTGTGCTTGATTGTAACCGTGTTCAAACCAAAGCGTGCCACACGGTTTTAAATACAATTTAGCGTGGCTTGCAATGGTTCTTATATCACGCAAACCATTCTCGGATGCAATTAACGCCGATTTGGGTTCAAAACGCACATCGCCTTGCGACAAATGTTCATCATCATCGGCAATATATGGTGGATTGCTGACAATTAAATCAAATTGGATTTGTGGTACAGCAGCAAACCAATCGCTCAAAATAAATTCGACGTTTGAACAATTATGTTTTCTGGCATTTTCTTGAGCAATAGCGAGTGCGGCGGCACTGCTATCCACAGCGATAATTTTTGCGTTGGAACGTTCAGCTGCCAGCGTTACGGCAATTGCAGCAGAGCCTGTACCTAAATCTAAAATTTTAAAAGCTGACTCAATAGGAATTTGCGTTAAACATAATTCAATCAATAATTCGGTATCAGGGCGAGGAATTAAAACATCGGGAGAAACAATAAAATCACGCGACCAAAATTCGCGGCTGCCCGTTAAATACGCAATCGGAATACCTTGTTGACGTTGCTTAATCAATGATTCAAAACGTGCAAACGCAAGCGTATCTAATTCTTTATCATTCCAAGCGCGTAAATAACTGCGGTTTTTTTCCAAAATAAAAGCAAGTAAAACTTCTGCATCTAAACGCGGTGACGTGGAAACGGCAGTTAGAAAACCTGTTGCACTATCTAATCGATGTTGAATGGTAGTCATCTAACGCCCATTTTAAATTCAAATTAGCTTCAGTAAGCGTTGTACTTCAATTTGAGTTTTTTTGCGAAATAATAAAAATTTCCAACGTCGCCCACCACACTGTTTCCAAAGCATTGCAGAGCGAATGCCTCCTAATAAACAAGCGCGAATTTTATTGGCAACATCTGGACGGGATAAATAATCCGGCACACCATTTACCATAATGCGTGGTTGTAATTTACTGGCAGTTTGTAAATAAATGTCACCTAAATTCGCTAATACATTCTCATGCAGCAAATGAAAATGCTCCGTTTGCGCTTTGGCACGTTCAATGCCGATAGAAATGGTTTTAAGCATTGCCGGTTGTTCACTTAATTGTTTTTCTAAAAACACCATCGATGCAGCATAACGCGCTTGGTCAGGATAAGCGATTTCATAGCCAGTTAATTGCGCTTTAAGTTGATTTAACCCTAATCTAAGATTGGCTAAATCGTTACCGTAAATTTCCAAAACGCTATCTGAATCGGTTTTGAGTAAACTGCCTAACGTGGTTTCGAGTGCTTGCTCGTCAGTTTTCCCCGTTGTGGCTAATTGCTGCACCAACGCGGCGGCTTGGGCGATTCCCGCTAAAGCAATGACTTGATGCGTTAGTGTGTTGAGTTCCATGTTAAATAACCTAAAAAGTAAAAAATCGTTTAATAACGCGATGACTTGTAACGATGACGGGATTGTTTTTTGCCGGAAAAAATAATCAGTAAAGACCACGCAATTAAAAAACTCACGCCGCCTAATGGTGTAATTTTTCCTAACGCGGGTAAATCTAAAATCGCCAGTAAATACAAACTGCCCGAAAATAAGATAATACCTAAAAACATCAATGAACCCGACCATTTAAGTAATTTTGATTGCGCGTCATGTTGCTGCATTAAAGCGATGGCGATAAGTCCGAAGGCGTGCCACATCTGATAGGTTACGCCTGTTTGATAAACAGCGAGTAATTCAGGGCTAATCATCGTTTTTAAACTGTGTGCGCCAAACGCGCCCATTGTGACACCTAAAAACCCACACATTGCACCAAGAAATAAAAAACCAGAAGGCATAAATTATTTTTCCAAAAGTCGAGGCATAAGTTGAACTAAATTACAGGGGCGAGTACGCGAATCAAGTTGCGCTTGAATAATTGAATCCCACGCCGTGCGACATGCGTTTGCAGAGCCAGGTAAACAAAAAATATAAGTGCCATTTGCCACACCTGCAATCGCACGAGATTGAATGGTTGACGTTTTAATATCGTTATAAGACAACCATCGAAACGTTTCGCCAAAACCTTCTAGCACTTTATCCAGTAAGGGCGTAACTGCTTCAGGTGTGCCATCCCGTCCCGTTACTCCTGTGCCACCAGTGCTGATAATTACGTCAATTTTTTCATTTACAATCCATTGTGACACCACCGCACGAATATGATAGATGTTGTCGGGAACAATTTTTTTTTCAGCGATAAAATGTCCTGCGCTCACAACACGTTTTACCAATGTTGCGCCAGATGTGTCATTGGTTTCATTGCGTGTATCTGAAACAGTGAGAATGGCAATATTGAGTACAGTAAAATCATTCATGTGTTTAATCCAATGAACCGGTTAATTTTCCATCTCTAAAAATACGATCCTTGTTTTTTGAACCATCTTTGCGCCATTCGGTGGCTAAACCTTCCAACTTACCATCGTAGAACATCGCTTCATTACTTTGTTGCCCGTTTTCATACCACATTTTTGCCGTGCCATTTTGTTTGCCATCTTTGAAATGGATTTCTGCTTTTTTGTAACCATTACGGTAATAGCCTTCAAAAACACCGGTAAACGGTTTATCTTCGTTGGGGACATAAGCAATGCCATTTCTTTTTTCAATGTGTACAGTTACTCTTTCCGTTGATTCTGCTGATGCGGTATTTTCTTCAGAACCATCACAGCCCGTAAGTGCAAAAGTTAAAATAAGTAAAATGAGTATTTTTTTCATAACGATTTAACTATCAAAGACAAACCAGAAATAAACAAAAAGATGGTAAATAACTTGTTATATTTTTCGTTGGCAATTTGGTTGTAAAGCAGTTCTTCGGTTAGTAAAAAGATAACGATAGCAATTTGAACTAAACTTGCTCTATCTGCATACGGCAAACTAAATTCAGTATTCATCGCAAGCAGTGTAACCAATTGGCATAACGCTAATGTGGCATAACTTGCCGCACCCGTTACACGGGTTTTATCTTTCGAATAATTTTTGGCGTAAATAATTGCTGTCAATAATGAACCGCCTAAATTACTAATGCCATGCACAACACCTAATGTGACTAAATAAATACGCTCGTATTTCATTATCGACGTTAAAGCACGTTCGACAGCGGGTAAAAAACTTTTTAATGCCACAACAATTAAAAGTACGCCAATTGCGACACCGATATGAATTTTCACCGACGTAACAATTGCCAAAAATACGACAACCAATGGCACACTATAAATTAAGACATTTTTATAAAAAACTTTATCAATTTCTTCGTGATGTTTTAAAAGTTGCAATGTACTAATGGCAATTGAAACCGGTAACAAAATGCCCAGTGCATCTACAAATTCATAACCCAATAACAGTAAAATCGGTGTGCCAAAAAGCAGTGTCCCCACACCAAAAACAGATTGAATAACGGAAACAGTAATGATGGCAATTAAAATATCAATAGGCATTTTTCTTTCCTAGTTAGGATTTAGGTTTTGATTTTACACGACGTTTTTTTGTTTTATTTATAGTCGAGGTGAGATTTGTAGAAGATGTTGCAACGACTTTCGTTTTTGCTGGACGCATTTTTAATCTCGCAAACAACAAGCCGACTTCAAAAAGTAACCACATCGGCACGGCTAATAATGTTTGCGATAAAACGTCAGGCGGTGTTAAAAACATCCCGATTATAAACGCACCGACAATGACATAAGGGCGTTTTTCAACCAAACTTTCAATCGTTGTAAAGCCCGACCACACCGCAACAATGGTAAAAATGGGAACTTCAAAACATATACCAAAGGCAAAAAATAAGGTCAGTACAAAATCGAGATAGGCTTCAATATCAGTCATCACGGTTACACCAGTTGGCGCAGCGGCGGTGAAGAAACCTAATGCTAATGGTGCAACGACAAAATAAGCGAATGCTACGCCGCAGTAAAATAAAATCGTGCTGGCAATGAGTAATGGAAAAATAGCGCGTTGTTCATCTTTATACAATGCCGGCGCAAGAAATCCCCAAAATTGATACAAAATAAATGGCACGGATAAAAAAACGGCCGTGAGCAACGACAATTTAAACGGTGTCATGAAAGGTGATGTCACATTCGTGGCAATCATGGTGCTGTTTTGCGGCAGATGTGCCATTAACGGTTGCGCTAAAAACGCATAAATTTCGTTGGCATAAATCGAAAGTGGCAATGCAATGGCTGCAATGCACAACACAATGTGTAATAACCGATTACGCAACTCAATCAAATGCGCGATAAAAGGCAAATCAGCCGAATGCGTTTTATTCATGGGGCGGTTGCGATTTTTGAGAGACTGTTTCAGTAGAAAGCGAATCTAATTGCGAAGTTGGGGGCGATATTTGGGAGTCATTCAAATAGTGCAGACTTTCGTTTTCTTTGAGCAATTGTCGGATTTCTTCAGCGTGTAATTCTTGGCTGATTTCAACTTTTACATTGGCAATCATTTGTTGAATTTTTCCTATCCAAAATCCTGCTACTCGTGCCACTTTGGGCAAGCGTTCAGGGCCTATGACTAGCAGGCTGACTAAACCCACCATTATCAATTCTGAAAATCCCACATCAAACATATTTCCACCAACTCATTCGCGTTTTCAATACCTACATTATTACAGCACTGCGATTAACATACAAAGTTCACTCAATTCTCTAGTCGTCAGAATCGTTATCGTGTTGCGGGAAAAAACTCACTCCGATATTTGTGCCGAGTTGTACATTATCATTTTGCGCCAATTTAAACGGTGGTGTTAGAATTTCAATTAACTCATTTGCCACTTTTTCAGCATTATCGGGCGAATGCAGGTCTTCTAACAATACGACAAACTCATCGCAGTCTAACCGCACGACTGCATCACTATCGCGTAATCGTTGTCGAAGACGCTCTGCGATTTGTTGTAATAATTCATCCGCAGCGGCATAACCAAAATTATCGTATATCGCTTCGAAATTATCTAAATCCACACTAAGCGTCAACATTGCGGCTTGTTTGCCTTTGCGTCGTTCCACATTAAATGTACGAGACAGTTGTTCATGGGGTACATGAGGATTAGGTAAATTCGCCAGTAAATCGTCAAGCGTAGTAGATTGATGCGTCATTTCTTGGCTTTGTTGTGTGGTTAATGCTTGATTTTCTGATAGGGTAGTAGTTATTTTTAACATGGCAATGGTTTCTTGGTTGATCTGTTTCGAACATATTCTACATTGTCCTTTCGCAAGACGAAGCATACTTAACATAAAAATAGGCGTTTTCAAGAATTATTTTACTTAATTCGAGCAATTTGAAACGCAATAGCCGCGCCAAAATTGTCAATGAATGCGATAATAGCCGCTGGCAATTTTAACTTTTGGAATTTTCCCGATGATAGAAAATCTTAATCCTCAACAGGCATGGGATGCCTTGCAACAGGATAAAACCGCCGTACTCATTGACGTACGGACAAAAATGGAACATTTATTTGTTGGTCACCCACCGCAAGCTATCCATATTCCGTGGAAAGAAGCCCCGGATTGGCAACTTAATTCACATTTTGTCGAAAATGTTCGTCAAGTTGTCTCTAATCCTAATGTCCCCATTTTGTTGTTGTGTCGCAGTGGACAACGTTCATTGGAAGCCGCAGCCGCGTTAGAAAAGGCAGGCTATTCACGTTTGATAAATATCGTGGATGGTTTTGAAGGTGCATTAGACGATAACAAACAACGCGGTCATTTGAACGGCTGGCGTTTTTTAGGTTTGCCTTGGCAACAAAGTTGAAACTTACCCCGATTACAATAGCGACACCCCATTTTATTTAACTAAGAGTACAAAAAGTGATTGAAAAATTAAGAAACATTGCAATTATTGCCCACGTTGACCATGGTAAAACCACGCTTGTGGATAAATTATTGCAACAATCTGGAACGTTTGCCGCGCATACAAAAGTGACCGAGCGCGTCATGGATTCTAACGATATTGAAAAAGAACGCGGCATTACCATTTTGGCAAAAAACACCGCATTGGATTGGAATGGCTACCACATCAACATCGTTGACACCCCAGGACACGCCGACTTCGGTGGTGAAGTGGAACGTGTTTTATCGATGGTCGATTCAGTATTGTTACTCGTTGATGCGGTTGATGGCCCGATGCCACAAACCCGTTTCGTGACACAAAAAGCCTTTGCGTTAGGTTTAAAACCAATTGTTGTCATTAACAAAGTTGACCGTCCAGGCGCACGTCCTGATTGGGTTGTAGACCAAACGTTTGATTTATTCGACCGTTTAGGCGCAACCGATGAACAACTTGATTTCCCAATTGTTTATGCGTCAGCGATTAACGGTTATGCAGGCTTAGAACCGACCGTTTCAGGCGGCGACATGACCCCGCTATTCCAAACAATTATCGATAAAGTAAGCCCACCACCTGTAAACATTGATGGCCCTTTCCAAATGCAAGTTACCAGCCTTGATTACAATACTTATACTGGTGTAATTGGGATTGGTCGTATTCAACGCGGTGTAATTAAACCAAATCAACCACTTGTTATCGTGAACCGTGAAGGCGTTGAACGTCGTGGTCGCATGTTGCAAGTGTACGGTTTCCACGGTTTGGAACGTGTCGAAGTTCAAGAAGCACGCGCGGGTGATATTATTGCATTTGCGGGGATTGAAAAATTAGAAATTTCAGACACCATTTGTAGCCCAGAATTAGTTGAAATCATGACACCGTTGTCGGTTGATGAACCAACGGTTTCGATGACGTTCCAAGTTAATAATTCCCCCTTCGCAGGTCGTGAAGGTAAATTTGTTACGACTCGTCAAATCCGTGACCGTTTGCAAAAAGAATTACAACATAACGTTGCGCTTCGCGTTGAAGACACCGCTGACCCAGATAAATTCCAAGTTTCAGGTCGTGGTGAATTGCATTTGTCGGTGTTAATCGAAAATATGCGTCGTGAAGGGTTTGAAATGGGCGTGTCACGTCCAGAAGTTATTTTGAAAGAAATCGACGGCAAAAAATGTGAACCGTTTGAAATGGTGACGATTGAAGTTGAAGAAGAACACCAAGGTTCGATTATGGAAAAATTGGGCGATCGCAAAGGTGATTTAACCAATATGGTTCCCGATGGTAAAGGTCGTATTCGTTTGGAATATATGATGCCTTCACGCGGTTTGATTGGTTTCCAAACAGAATTTATGACCGCTACGTCAGGTTCGGGTTTGCTGTATCACGTTTTTGACCATTACGGTCCGATGAAAGCTGGTGATGTTGGTAGTCGTATGCGCGGCGTTATGATTTCGATGATTGCGGGTAAAGCGGTAACGTATTCGTTGCATCCGTTGCAAGAACGTGGCGATTTATTACTTGTAAATGGTGACGAGGTTTATGAAGGCATGCTCGTAGGTTTGCATTCACGCACTAACGATTTGTGCGTCAATCCTTGCAAACCAAAACAATTAACAAACGTTCGTGCATCCGGTACTGATGAAAGTTTAGTGTTAGCGCGAATTCAAAAATTAACGCTCGAACAAGCGTTAGAATTTATTGCTGAAGATGAATTGGTTGAAGTCACACCAAAATCGATTCGTTTACGCAAAAAATTGTTAACTGAAAACGAACGTAAACGTGCTGGAAAAAGTAACGCTTAATTTTTAAACGTTGAAAAGGCGCAAGATTCCGGTCTTGCGTCTTTTTTTTGCTAATTCGCTTTCAAATACAGCAAGGCATCAATATCGTTATCTGTACGCGGCGGGTCGATTACCGTATCCAAAATAAACACACGCTCATTTGGCACCCCGCCTTGTTGCACAATGTATTTTGCAATTGCTCGAGCGCGAGCAGCGGCAAGTTTATTTAACCGTTTTTGTTCAACAGGTAAGGCTTCCGCCAACATTTTTTTCGCCACGCTGTAAAATTCACCCATTTCCGGTTTTACCAATTCAAAGCCGCCCAAGAACGACTTTTTTACCAATTGTGGGAATTTCGCTTTAAATTCTTGCGCGAGTAATTTTTGTACGTCGGCATCGTCTAATTCCACATATTCCGGACGAATTTTCTGGCTATTGCTACGATTGATTTCTTCCGATTTCAATGTTTTTAATCGGTCAGTTAAGGCTTCGTCACGCAATATTTGCCAATCTTGTTCTTGGAATGCAGTGCCTTTAATTTCCAATTTCAAGATGCTGCGTTCACGCAAAATTTTGGATAATCCCTCTAATTTTTGGCGTTGCCATTCTGTTAATTCGGATTGCCCAGCGGCAAATTGCACTACACTTAAATCATCGTCTGTGCCTAATAATTCAGCGATAGCATGAAACGGAGAGGTAACAACTTTTGTCACAACATTTAATAACGCATCGCCAACAATGCTACTTAAATCAAAATGTGGGTCATTCAACGAACCGGTAATTGGTACGTCTAAATTTATACTGCCATTTACGTCTTTTAATAACGCAATCGCTAAATCAAACGGCGCATCAACAGCGTGAGGATTGTCGATTTTTTCACCTAATTCAAATTGTTCAATCAGCAAATTATTCGTAGCTGTTAATTCACCGGCGGTCACATCGTAATTCATGCCTAGCGACATTTTCCCTTTTTCAACTTTGTAACCTGAAAATTCCGCCATGTAAGCCGAAACTAATGGCAACGGCATGCCTTTAAAATTTAATGCTGCGCGATAATCACCGACGTAAGGTTGAATTTTTCCTTTAATATCAACGGGGGCGAGATCGTAAGCATTGCCTTTTAACGTAACGTGAATGGTTGATTCGTGGTCTGAAGAAATACCGGTTGCACCACCTTCTAAGCCTTTTATTTCCGCTGCAAATGGTAAAATCATTGAAAAGTCAGCAAACGAAGATGAACCATTAGAAATTTGCACATGGTCAAGTTTGAAATAAAAATTCGGTGAAATGGCTTGTTGTGCAGAATGTTTTTTCGTGTCTTTTTCAGACGGTGCGTTAATTAAAATATTGGCAAAATTGAGGGTTTTATCTTTAGCAATCACCACCCGCGCATACGGTTTTTCAAGTAACAATGCTGACGCGCTGTAACGTTGCGCTAAAACGTCTGCTTCGACATTTTTCAACGTCAAATTTTCCCATTTCACCAAATCTTTATTCTGAATTTGATCTCGAGTGATTAAACGTGCAATACCCGTATTACCTTTGAATTTAACGTCTAATTCGCCTTGTTCGCCTCGCACCACATCAAGTTTGCCATCCAAACTAAACACGCCTTTAATCAAATCAAGGTGTGCGAATTTATCGACATACGATTGGAATTTTTCTAAATTAACAGCATTGATTTCAATATCCGATTGCGCGGCAAATGGGGATAAACCAGCATTGCCTTTTAAATACAACGAACCACTGTTGTTAATGCCGGTGTTAAGTTCAAAAGGCAATTTTGCGCCCATTGTATTACTTAAGTGTGAGAGTTTTAAGGTCAGCGGTTTTACAGTAATCGACAAAGGTTTGGGTAATGTTTTATCTTCAAACACCGCGCCAAAATCGGTTAATTCAACGTTATCAATTTTAATTCCCCAAAACGTTTCACTGCGGGCATTACCAGCTTGCGATTCGGCGGCAACTTGCGTTTCATCTTCGGGCAAAAGCGTTTGATAATTTAACTCCCCATTTGGATTTAACCACGCTTTGAAATCCGCATTTTTTGCTTGGATGGTGTTAATTGCTAATGTTTTCTTTTTTAAATCGAAGGCTAATTTTTTGAATTCTAATTGAGGCAGTTTGAAGAGCAATGTGTTTAACGTCGTATCGAACAGTTCTGCATCTTGCAAGGTAATAGCGGCTGTTTGCAGTGTTTGATTTTGAAAATTAAAACTAAAATCAGTGAGTGCAATTTTTGGAATATCGAGCGTTGCTTGCCCTTCGCTGAAACGTAACGTATTTAATGCAAGCGTTTTAAATTGCATAGATTGTTGCGAACTATCGTAATTCAAATCATCAAGGGCAATTTTTTGTAACGTAATTTGTCGCACCGATTTATCTTGGAAAGTTAAATTATTAAATGCAATCACACCGTTTTCGATAACAATCAGCGGTGTTTTTTCACCGAATGCTACATGATAAGTTGCCGATAATTCACCGTCACCAGAGGTGTTAAATTTTGTTTGAGGTAAAATTAACGTAAGCAAATGTGATAGCGATACATGTTGCAGCGTGAATTTGCCGGTTGAGGCAAGTTGAGAAAATTGAAAATTACCGCTTAAATTTACTTCACCACCGTTTTGCCACATTGCATTTAAATTGAATTGAGCAGGTATTGAATCTTGCGTATTGAAATTGGTTAGTGTGAAATTGAACGGTGTGATTTCTTCGTGAGTCGAATCGTCTTGCCAAACAAAATGCCCTTGCGTGAGCGCAATGTTTTTAATAGTGAGTGGGAATGTTTCACTATTTTTATCAGTCGGCGGCGAATCAGATTTAAATAATGCGTCGATATTTAACGCGCCGTCTTTTTGCTTAATGAGTTGCAAGAAGGGATGATTGAGCGTGATATTTTCGACAACGACACTTTTTGACATCAACGATTCGTGTAAATTCACCTGAATGTCTAAATCTTCAAAACGAAACAGCGGCGTAGCTTCATTTTGTTGCAACGCGAATTGATGTAATTGTAATTTTAGCGTAATGGGATTGAATTCTGCTTTGGCTAAACCGGCTTGCAAGCCGGTTTTTTTAAAAATTAACGCCGGTAATTCGTGTTGCAACCATGCTGGAATTAAATAAAATCCGGTCGCTAAATAGCCGCCCACCAATCCGGTAGGAATAAGAATGGTAACGGCAAGTTTAGCGAATCGTTTCATAGTAACTATTCCAACAAATTCATCAGTAAGGGTTCTAAACGAAACGCTTGGCGCGTTTGAATCAAACGATTCGCAATGATAATACTTTTAATTTCATTTAAGGCGATATTGAAATTGTCGTTAACAATTAGATAATCGAATTCGGCGTAATGGCTCATTTCCGCAACAGCATCGCGCATACGACGTGCAATGACTTCCGCATCATCTTTGCCACGACCTTCTAAACGTTGCCGCAATATTTCAATAGACGGTGGCAAAATGAAAATAGAAACGCTACTAGGAATTAAATGGCGAACTTGTTGTGCGCCCTGCCAATCGATTTCTAAAATGACATCTTGACCTTGTGCTAAATGCGTTTCAATGGTTTGTTGTGCCGTGCCGTAAAAATTATCGAAAACTTGGGCAGATTCTAAAAACGCATTTTCATGTTTCATCACCTGAAATTCATCGACACTCACAAAAAAATAATCTCGCCCGTGGATTTCACCTTTACGACTCTGGCGTGTGGTATGTGATACCGATACAATGAGATTTTGCGTTTCAGCAACCAGTTTTTTTACTAAAGTGGTTTTGCCTGCACCTGATGGTGCAGAAATAATGTAAAGTTTGCCTTTATTCATGATTTTTTGCGTTAAGTTAAAAATAGAGTTTAGAGGGCATTTTAACAACGTTCATTTCAATAGTCAGGTTCATTCAAAAAAGGAAATACAATGAGCATAAGAAATTTTAATAATGAAACCCCTAAATTAGGCGAGAATGTGTACATTGACGACAGCGCAATCGTCATTGGCGCGGTAACGTTAGGCGATAATGTATCCATTTGGCCAACAGCGGTGGTGCGTGGTGATGTTGAAAAAATTACCGTTGGAGCAGATACCAATGTGCAAGATGGCGCAGTGTTGCATGTTTCGCATCAAGGACAATTTTCAGAACGTGGGCATCCGTTAAAAATAGGGCAGGGCGTAACAATCGGACATCGTGCTGTCATTCATGGTTGCACGGTGGGTGATTATTGTTTGATTGGCATTGGCGCGATTGTGATGGACGATGCCGTTTTGGAAGATTATGTGATGTTAGGAGCGGGTGCTTTAGTGCCGCCAAATAAAAAACTCGAAAGTGGTTATTTATACGTCGGTTCACCCGCGAAACAAAGTCGCGCTTTAAGCGAAGATGAAAAAGAATTTTTGCGTTATTCTGCGGCGCATTATGTGCATTTAAAAAATCAGTATATGTGATTATCGGTATTGCCCCGATTTGCAATGATGCAATCGGGGCTTTCTTATTTTTTATCATCAAAAACCAAAGCCTAAATAGCCACCCGCAGAAACACCATCCGTTCTCACGCCGTCATTGGAATCAAGACTTAAATGATAACGTGCGTCAACGCCAGCATATAAATCTTTCCAAATTTTATAGTCTGCACCTGCACCAAATTGAATACCGGGATTGATATAAGTTACGCCAACGGATGGTGGACTAATCACATTGATTTCAAGACCTGCTGGAATCAACCAAGGACGGAAATCGCTACCTTTAAATAATTTAACTTTTGGCGAGGCAGCTAACGTAAATTGACTAACTGTTACACCTTGACTTGTTAAAGGGCTAGGAATTCTATCTTGGAATTCTTTGTAGTCGAACATCAACTCAGCAAATAATTCTGTGTCTTTGGGAGCTAAACCAAATAAGCCATCATTCAAACTCCAATCAAAGCCTGCACCAAAATACCAAGCGTCTTGTGGCACTGAATTTGCGCCTGCTAACGGGTCGCCACTTACGCCCAAATCTTTACTACCTAAAAGACCACCACCTGCATTTGCACCTGTTATGCCACCACGATTGTTATTTGCATGGTTATAACCACCACGGAAAAACACAAGGTTGTCTTTGCTGCCTTTTGTTGTTCCTTCCGCTTTAACAGAATTTGCCCATGTTTCTAATTCTTGAACTTTTGCCGTGTCTTGATCCACATGCGGACGATTTACTACCGCTCTTAAATTACGATTTTCAGCTTGCACTGCCTGTAGTTGAGATTCTAAGGCATTCACTTTTTCATTGATACGTTCAAGTGAATAGGGGGTGGTTGAAGTAACAATTGATTTTGTGTGTTTATATTTTTTTGGTGTTTCATTAGCTTGAGCCGTAGAGACCAAAGCAGTTGCTGTACAGGACAATAATGTTATCAATAAAAAATTTGGCTTTGCGTTTGATAGAGTCATGCTTTTACCCTCATTAAGTTATCAGTAGAAAATTTGAGCATGTTGAGAACATGCAATGTTGTTGCATGATATGAAGGACGTGCAGAAAAATGAAACGTTAAAATCTGATATATATATCTTGAGATTCGATTAACGTAATGGGAAATAGTGGTGAAAAAAGAGAGGTGTTTTTTTGTATACGTTAGAGCAGAAAAACACATCAAAATCTGGTATTGTTGCGCTTCAAATTTGTTACCCATTTCTTAATTCTCATGAAACCCATCACAACCCCTATTCCTGATTTATTTATTTTTGAACCCAAAGTTTTTGGTGATACACGCGGTTTTTTTCTGGAAAGTTTTAATCAAAAAACGTTTCAAAATCTTACCGGACTCGATGTCACCTTTGTGCAAGATAACCATTCTCGCTCAAGTAAAAACGTGTTACGCGGTCTGCATTATCAAATCCAACAACCACAAGGCAAATTAGTGCGTGTTGTCAGCGGTAGCGTGTTTGATGTGGCAGTTGATTTGCGAAAATCATCGCCGACTTTTGGCAAATGGCACGGCGTGGAACTCAGCGGTGAAAATCATCGCCAATTTTGGGTACCTGCTGGTTTTGCACATGGCTTTTTGGTGTTATCGGAAACAGCGGATTTTTTATATAAAACAACCGATTATTACGCACCACAATTTGAACGGTGCGTGCGTTGGAATGATGCTGAAGTCGGCATTGATTGGGGAATTGGCGAGCCGCTTTTGTCTGCAAAAGATGCCCAAGGTTTAGCATTGCGTGATGCTGAGGTTTTTGCATGAAAATTTTACTCACCGGTTGCAATGGACAAGTCGGTTGGGAACTTGCACGAACCTTATTACCGTTGGGCGAAGTGATAGCCTTAAATCGTGAGCAAGCTGATTTTTCGAATTTAGAAAAACTGCGTGCAACCGTTCAAACCATTCAACCCGATGTGATTGTGAATGCTGCTGCGTATACCGCTGTTGATAAAGCTGAAACGGAACGAGAGTTAGCTTTTTTGATTAACACACAAGCCGTTGAGGTGTTGGCGCAAGAAGCAAAAAAATTGAATGCGTTGTTAATTCATTATTCAACCGATTATGTTTTCGATGGTACAAAAGACGCGCCTTATTATGAAAACGATGCCACAAATCCATTAAATATTTACGGCGAAAGTAAATTAGCCGGTGAGCAAGCCATCCAAACTAGCGGCGCGGATTATTTGATTTTACGCACAACGTGGGTTTTCGCATCGCGTGGACAGAATTTTGTGAAAAGTATTTTGAGACTTGCCGCCGAACGTGAAGAATTAAACATTGTCGCCGACCAAATCGGTGCGCCGACATGGGCGCGTTTGATTGCGGAAACCACGGCACATATTTTAAAACATGCACAACAAGAGCGTGTCACAAAAACATTTGCATCTGGGATTTATAATTTAACCAGTTCTGGCGAAACGTCGTGGCATGGTTTTGCGGAAAAAATTGTTGAATTAGCGCGTTTGCAAAATTACGAATTTAAAAATCGGGTTATCAATCCCATTCCAACGTCAGCTTATCCATTGCCAGCAAAACGTCCAGCGAATTCACGCCTTTCAACAGAACGTTTAACGCAACGTTTTGGTTTAATCATGCCGACGTGGGAAGACACGCTCAAACTTTGTTTGGAAGAACTCAAATGAAAATTTTAATCACAGGTGGCGCGGGATTTATTGGTTCTGCGTTGATTCGTTATTTAATTAACGACACGCAACACAGCGTTTTAAACGTAGATAAATTAACGTATGCGGGAAATTTAGAATCGCTGGTTTCGGTTTCAGACAATCCACGTTATGCGTTTGCACAAGTCGATATTTGTGACGGTGAAAAAATCCGTGATTTATTTGCCGATTATCAACCCGATGCGGTGATGCACCTTGCCGCCGAATCACACGTTGATCGTTCCATTGATAAACCAGCGGCATTTATTGAAACCAACATTGTCGGCACTTACACGTTGCTCGAAGCGGCACGGCAATATTGGACAAACTTAGACGCGACGAAAAAAGCGGCGTTTCGTTTTCACCATATTTCGACCGATGAAGTGTTTGGTGATTTACATGGTACGGATGATTTGTTTACTGAAACGACACCGTATGCACCGAGTTCGCCGTATTCTGCTTCAAAAGCCAGTTCCGACCATTTAGTTCGTGCATGGCAACGCACTTACGGGCTGCCAGTTATTGTCACGAATTGCTCGAATAATTACGGACATTTCCAATTCCCTGAAAAATTGATTCCAGTCGTAATTTTAAATGCACTGGAAGGAAAACCGTTGCCCGTTTATGGAAATGGTCAGCAAATCCGTGATTGGTTGTTTGTCGATGACCACGCGCGAGCGTTATTGACGGTGCTTGAAAAAGGCACAATCGGCGAAACCTATAACATTGGCGGTCATAACGAAAAAGCGAATTTAACCGTCGTGCAAACGCTGTGTGAAATTCTGGATGAATTAAAACCCGATAAACCGAACGATATTAAAAATTACGCCGAGTTGATTACTTACGTCACAGACCGACCGGGACATGATTTACGTTATGCGATTGATGCGAGCAAAATTGCGCGTGAATTAGGCTGGATGCCACAAGAAACGTTTGAAACTGGTTTACGGAAAACAGTGCAGTGGTATTTGGATAATTTAGCGTGGTGTCAGCATATTCAAGATGGCAGTTATCAACGTGAACGCTTAGGTTTGAAGGAAAACGCATGAACTGGAAAGGTATAATTTTAGCGGGTGGCGCGGGAACACGTTTGCATCCGATTACCAAAGCGGTTTCAAAACAGCTTTTGCCAGTTTATGACAAACCGATGATTTATTATCCCTTGTCGGTATTGATGTTGGCGGGAATTCGAGACATTTTGATTATCACCACACCCGAAGATCAACAGAATTTTAAAAATTTATTGGGGGATGGTTCGGATTTTGGTGTGCGAATCGAATACGCGGTGCAACCTAAACCAGAAGGTTTAGCGCAAGCGTTTTTAATCGGCGAAGAGTTCATTGGTGATAGTCATACTTGTTTGGTTTTAGGCGATAACATTTTTTTCGGACAAGGTTTTTCTGGCAGTTTAAAACAAGCCTTGCAATGCGAAAGTGGCGCGACGGTTTTTGGTTATCAAGTCAAAGACGCAGAGCGTTTTGGTGTGGTGGAATTTGACGACAATAAAAAAGCGATTTCCATTGAAGAAAAACCCGCACAACCTAAATCGAATTTTGCAGTCACGGGTTTGTATTTTTATGACAATCGCGTAATTGAGATTGCCAAAAACATTAAACCCTCCGCGCGTGGCGAACTTGAAATTACCGAAGTGAATCAAACGTATTTAAACGCGGGCGAGTTAAACGTTGAAATTTTAGGGCGTGGTTTTGCGTGGCTTGATACGGGAACGCATGATAGTTTGCTCGAAGCCGGGCAATTTGTGCAAACCATCGAACATCGCCAAGGCTTGAAAGTGGCATGTTTGGAAGAGATTGCGTTTAATAATGGTTGGATGACGGAGGCAGATTTAAAAAACCGTGCTGCCGCATTGTCTAAAACGGCTTATGGACAGTATTTGTTGGAATTGAGTTGTTCATCGTCTAACCAAGAATCTAAAATTTAATGTAAATGATGACAATTCCCACTGACTTGTATCGTACCGATCAAATTAAAGTTTTAGAACAATTCGTTATTCAACGCGGTATTATTTCTGGCTTTGAATTGATGCAACGTGCAGGTAAAGCTGTGTTTGAGTGTTTGCAAGCACGTTATCCTCATGTGCAAAACATTGTTGTATTTTGCGGCGCGGGTAATAATGCGGGGGATGGTTATATTGTGGCAACGTTGGCATTGCAAGCGGGTTTAAGCGTTTGTGTTTACAGTGTTACAAATCCTGCATTGTTGAAAGGTGACGCTCTTTTAGCTTACCAGCAATATGCTCAAGCGCGGGGCGAAGTGAGACCGTTTTCAGCAACTGTTGATATTACAACGGATTTATTTGTTGATGCGTTGTTAGGAACGGGGCTGAGTCGCCCAGTTTCTGACATTTACGCTCAAGCGATTCGCGTAATGAATCGCAGTTTTGCCAAGGTAATTGCTATTGATATTCCATCAGGGCTAAATGCTGATACGGGGAATGTTGACGGGGAAGCAGTTGAAGCGGACATTACAGTGACCTTCATTGGTTTAAAACAAGGTTTGTTTACGGGATTTGCTGTGCAGTACGTCGGAGATATTGTTTATGCGTCTTTGGATTTACCATCTGAAGTATGGCAAACCGTCACGTCTTCCACGCAACGTGTGTTACCAAAATCCTTACCGCCACGTCCACGTTATGCACACAAAGGTAATTTCGGTCATGTGTTAATTATCGGTGGCGATGTCGGCTATTCCGGTGCCGCGCGATTAGCGGGAATGGCGGCATTGCGTTGTGGAGCTGGCTTGGTCAGTATTGCAACGCATCCTGAAAATGCGGTGGTGATGAATGTAATCTGTCCAGAATTGATGTGTCATGGTATTCAAACTGTAGCGCAACTTATCCCATTATTATCGAAAGCGAGCGTCATCGTTATTGGAACAGGCTTAGGGCAAAGTGATTGGGCAAAAGCCTTGTTTCATACGGCATTATCGATGGATAAACCATTGATTATTGATGCGGATGGTTTGAATTTATTGGCGCAATCGCCGTGTAAAAAAACGAATTGGGTATTAACGCCCCACGTTGGAGAAGCAGCGCGATTATTAGCCGTAACAACTAGCGTGATTCAAATAGACCGTTTTCAGTCGGTTAAAGTATTGCAACAACAATACGGTGGCGTAGTTCTTCTTAAAGGTGCGGGGACATTGATTGCTTCAGAAAATATGCTTGCTGTTTCCAATACAGGCAATGCGGGAATGGCTTCGGGGGGTATGGGCGATGTGTTAGCAGGTGTTATTGCAGGTTTAATTACCCAAGGGATGTCGTTGCAAGAAGCGGTGCAACAAGGTGTTTACGGACACGGTTTGGCAGCAGATGAAGCCGTTAAAGTCGATGGTGAACGTGGATTATTAGCCAGCGATTTGTTACCGCATTTAAGACGGTGGGTTAATCAATGGGAATTTTAATTTTTATCGTAATACTATTATTTGTAGCAGGTGGGTTGTTAATTTTGCTCCGCAGCGCAAACAGCCACAAAATTCCAAGTAACATCAAAGCGCAACCTTACCGCGATGAGGACGATTAAACTTTAAGTGTAAATGTCACAGGACCATCGTTAATTAACGCCACTTTCATATCTGCACCAAATTCACCAAATTGAACGTTATCATAAACTATTAAAACGTGCTGCTGTAAATAAGCAAACATTTCGCGTCCAAATTCGGGTGGTGCAGCAGAAGCAAAGCTTGGACGATTGCCTTTATCCGTATTGGCAGCGAGGGTAAATTGCGGCACAAGCAATAATCCGCCCCGAATATCACGCAAACTTAAATTCATTTTGTCGTCACTGTCCGCAAAAATGCGGTAATTCAAAATGCGTTCAACTAATCTTTCAGTTATTGCAAACGTATCATTTTTTTCAACGGCAACTAAAGCCATAATACCCTGTTCAATATTGCCAATTATCTGATGGTTTACAGTTACACTGGCTTGGGTCACACGCTGAATAATCGTAATCATTTTTCAAATAGACTCGGTAAAAAAAATTCACTCACTAACATCGGTTGTCCGGCGATACTATATTTTGTACGTCGTCCCCATAATGGTGTGGTAATCGGTAATATTTGTTGCACGGTTGTTGTCCACAAATGCGGTTCAATTCGCGCAATTTCTAACGGCTTACGTTCCAAACTTGGCGCAGAAAATAAAATTTCCCCTAACGGTCTTGTTCCCAATCGCGTTAAATTGCCTTGTGCAATTTTCAATGTTGCCGAGGGAATAACCGTTCGCGCCAAAATTAACGGCTGTTGGTTAGATAATAAAATAACTTCACGCACCAAAGTGTAACGGTGTTTAGGCAGTTTTAAAACGCACTGCTCCGTTAAAAATGGTGACTGCTGGCATTCAATCAACACTTGAACTGTAATAGTTTGCCATTGATTGCGTAACCGTTGCGTAAGCGATTCAGATTCGCGTAGCCATGATTGCAGCTCAAGCGACAACGTTTTACGCGCAGCGTGATTCGTATGAAGCCAGTGAGGTTCGCGTTGAAATAAACGACTGTGAGACATTAGCAAAACTAGGAAGTTAAAAACCTGCTGATAGTAGCAAAGAAAAGCTCTATCAGCTACGAACTGTTACAATCTGACAATGGCGCAACGCGCTGAAAGTTTAGAATGAATACTCTGAAAAATTTAACAACTTCTGTTATGACAAAACTATTAGAAAAATTATTACAACGACAAGATTTAACGGCGTTCGAAATGCGCGAAGCGATGCAGCTTTTTATGCGTGGCGAAGCTGATGACGTGCAAATCGCTGGTTTTTTATGCGCTTTACGCTCTAAAGGTGAAACGATTGATGAAATCACCGCCGCGGCTGAAGTAATGCGCGAATTAGCCACACCAATTCATATTTCTGGACAGCACATCATTGATACCTGCGGCACAGGTGGCGATAGTGCAAACACCTTTAACATTTCTACCACGAGTGCATTTATTGTTGCCGCCGCCGGTGGACAAGTTGCCAAACACGGTAATCGTTCTGTCTCAAGTTGTTGCGGCAGTGCTGACGTGTTGGAATTGGCTGGCGTGAATTTAAATCTATCTCCCGAACAAGTTGCACGATGCGTGGCGGATTTGAACATTGGTTTTTTATTTGCGCCACGTTATCACGGTGCCATGCAACACACACGCAATGTTCGACACGCTTTAGGCGTGCGAACATTGTTTAATTTACTCGGCCCGTTAGTTAATCCGGCAAAAGCAAAGCATCAATTGATTGGCGTATTCGACAAAAAATGGACAGAACCGTTAGCACATGTTTTCAAAAAATTGGGAAGTGAACACGTTTTAGTCGTCAGTGCTGAAGACGGTTTGGACGAAATTAGTATTGCCGATGTCACGCATATTGCGGAACTTAAAAATGGCGACGTGTCGTGCTACACGATTACACCCGAACAATTTGGGTTATCGCGTGCGAGTTTGGAAAACATCGCAATTAATAACGCGCAGAACAGTTTAATAATACTTAAAAATGTGCTGAACAATCAAAAAAGTGCCGCGAGAGATATTGTATTGCTCAACGCAGGTGCAGCCATTTATGCAGCGGATTTAGCTAAAACACTTGCCGCCGGAATTGCCAAAGCCGAGGAAGTGATTGCCAATGGTGACGCTGCGGAAAAATTTGAACACTTTATTGCATATACGCAAACTTTTGCATCATGAGCGAACAAATGATTTACCGTTTATTTGAACAATTGGCTCTAGCAATTCCAAAACCAACCACAGAATTAGTTTATAACAGCCATTTTGAATTATTGGTCGCGGTCGTTTTATCCGCGCAAGCAACTGATAAAAGTGTCAATAAAGCCACGCAACAATTATTTGCAGTCGCTAATACACCGAAAAAAATTCTAGCACTTGGCGAAGAAGGTTTAAAAAGCTATATCAAAACGATTGGCTTATTTAATACTAAAGCCGCCCATATTATGTCGTTATGTAAGCAATTACTTGAACTGCATAACGGTGAAGTGCCAAACACACGCGCTGAATTGGAAAAATTAGCCGGTGTTGGACGCAAAACGGCGAATGTGATTTTAAATACCGCATTTGGTGAACCGACGATTGCTGTGGATACACATATTTTTCGTGTCGCAAATCGTATTGGGTTAGCCCATGCTAAAACAGTATTAGCTGTTGAAAAGGAGTTAGTGCGCGTCATTCCCGAAAAATTTAAACATGACGCGCATCATTTGTTAATTCTGCATGGTCGTTACACATGTATGGCGCGTAAACCATTATGTGAGCGTTGCGTGATTAGCAGTTATTGCGAATTTTTTACACTTACCGCGCATTAAATTTTGGCTCGTTGGTTGTCGAATCCATAATTCATCCACATAATACAAATGAATTTACCCGTGATACGCTTCACATTAGGAAATTCAAATTTTAATCAACATATCGGTTAAACACATGGAAAAGAAAAATAGAATCGCTTTATTTATAGATTTGGATAATTTTGTTGGCTTTTGTCTAGATGACGATTTGCCTTTGGATATAAAAAAAGAAATCAAAAAACTTACTGAACACGGCGAGATTAGTATTCGGCGTTCGTTTGGCGACATTATGAAGTTGCCCATTTCAGAAACTCGCAAAAAAGAATTACGCGAAATGCTGCAAGCAAATTTGATTCGCCACGAAGATATTCCTTATTACAACGGTTATAAAAATACGTCCGATATTCGGTTAGCAATTGAAGCAATTTCGGTCGCTTACACGCATCCAGACATCAATATTTTTGCGGTAATTGCAAATGATCGCGACTATATGCCGGTATTCTCTAAACTTAAAGAAATTGGAAAAACCATCATCGGAATTGGTAGCACTAAAAATACGGTGGGTGAATTGTATCGGAGTGCGTGCGATATATTTTATTATCACGAAGATTTTGGCAAAAACGATTATGGAATACGAAAAACTGAATCAACCGCTGCGGATGATGAAAACATTTTAATCAATTTGTTAATTGAAAAAATTCGTTACAACACAACCAATGGTTTAAAAACTAATCAATCCACTATCGCCGCAGCCATTAAAAATAGTCGAGCGGTGGATTTTACTGGTTACAATTCGTTTCAAGGTTTTGGCGATTTGTGTCGGTTGGTGGAAAAACGCGGGATGCTTTCGATTACGCCACGTCATGTGGGCGATTTAGATCCCGTGTTGTTGTGTAACAGTCCAGAAAATGAAAGTGCGATTGAACGATTCCAAGGTCAGCAACAAGCGCAACAAACGGTTCCTGCTTCCACTGACGATATGAAACGCATTTACAATAATTTTGTTAAATCAAAATTGAGTTTGAAAAACGATTTTCCGCCGCATTCGCAACGTGAAAAAATTTACCAACAACTCGATATTTTATTAGCCGAAAGTGAACCTTACGGTGGCGTTGGATTAAAAGCCGCGTCAGAACAAATTACCAAAGCTCTTGCATTTGACCCCGATGACCAATCATCAGTATTTAAAATTTTATACAGTTTGTACCGGTCAGGTTGTTTTATCGTTCGACGAACGGAAGATAATTACAATCCTATTATCATGAGTAATCGTGTGGCCATGAATTATATTTACATGGATAAAAAACTCATGGAAAGTCTGATTAAATTATTCAAATGGGACAGTGAAGACATTAAATTTGACCCAAGCCGTTGGTCAGAATTTTTCATTGGCGACACGTCTTATTCACAAATTGCTAAATTTGCTTATAACTACTTGTGATGGTTTCTCAAACTTTACCGCCCGCCATTTTACTGATGGGACCTACCGCATCGGGTAAAACGGCTCTAGCGGTACAACTCGCTCAAGCGTTGAACGGCGAAATTATCAGCGTCGATTCCGCGCTTGTTTTCAAAGGAATGAACATTGGTACGGCTAAACCAACTTTAGAAGAACGCAGCGGTATTCCTCACCATCTCATTGATATTCTCGACCCAAGCGAATCGTTTTCCACCGGACAATTTCGCACGGAAGCGTTAGCGTTAATGGCAGATATTACGGCGCGTGGAAAATTACCAATTTTAGTTGGTGGCACAATGCTTTATTTCAACGCGCTTACAAAAGGATTAGCAGCGTTGCCATCGGCGAACGCTGAAGTTAGAGCGCGGTTGGAAGACGAATTAGCGCGTAATGGCAATGTCGCATTGCATCAACGGTTGGCAAAAATTGACCCTCAATCAGCCGCGCGTATTCATCCCAATGATCCACAGCGTGTGCAACGCGCGTTAGAAGTTTATGAACTTACTGGGCAATCGTTAAGTGACTTTTTTTCTGCCGAGCAAGAAAATCCATTGCCATACCTCATTCAAAAATTTATTGTTGCGCCTGATGACCGAAAAATTCTGCACGATATTATTGCCAAACGTTTTCACACCATGCTTAAACAAGGTTTTTTATCCGAAGTTGAAAAATTGTATTTGCGTGGTGATTTGCACGATAAATTACCAGCTATTCGAGCTGTCGGTTATCGCGAAGCGTGGGCGTATTTTCAAGGTGAGTATGATTTAGCTACGATGACTGAAAAAGCCATTATTGCCACGCGCCAACTTGCAAAACGGCAATTTACTTGGTTACGCAGAGAAACGGATGCGCAATCTTTTATTACGGGTCAGTCCGATTTATTAGCGCAAGTGTTAACGGCGACTTCACCACAACATTGAAAACTTGTTTTTAGCTTCTTGAAAGGAGTATTGTAATAATCTTGTCATTTTTGCTTCGCATAATGACCTAGATTTCTATATATTTCTTCCATCTTATTTCGAGATACCTTCATGAAACAGCTTTTCAAAAATAAATTGTTATTGGCAGCAATGGGCTTATCAGCAAGTCTGGTAAGTGTCAGCGCAAGCGCAGTGCAAACTGTCGAGGCAAGCATTCCAGACTATCAAAAAGCCAGTGGTATTGCGGGCAATTTATCTAGTGTCGGTTCAGATACATTAGCGAATTTAATGACCTTGTGGGCAGAAGAATTCAACCGTGTTTATCCTAACGTAAACATTCAAATTCAAGCAGCAGGTTCATCTACTGCGCCACCAGCGTTGACGGAAGGTACATCAAATTTAGGTCCTATGAGTCGTGAAATGAAAGACGATGAATTGGAAGCCTTTGAAGGTAAATATGGTTATAAACCCACTGCCATTCCTGTGGCAGTCGATGCGTTAGCCGTTATGGTGAACAAAGATAACCCAGTGAAAGGCTTAACAATGGAACAAGTGGATGCCATTTTCTCAAGCACGTTGAAATGTGGCGGCGCACACGAAATTAACACTTGGGGTGATGCGGGTGTTGCAGCATGGGGAACTAAAACGATTCAACTTTATGGTCGTAACTCTGTTTCGGGTACTTACGGTTATTTCAAAGATCACGCTTTATGTAAAGGTGATTTCAAAAATAACGTAAATGAACAACCTGGTTCTGCGTCTGTGGTTCAATCGGTAACGTCGTCTGCAAACGGTATTGGTTATTCTGGTATGGGTTATACGACTTCAGGCGTGAAAATGGTGCCTTTAGCCAAAAAAGGTTCAACGACTTTTATTGAAGCAACACCAGCAAATGCGGTGAATGGTTCTTATCCATTAACACGTTACTTATACGTTTACGTTAATAAAAAACCAAATCAACCGTTAGCACCATTAGAAAATGAATTCATGAAAATGGTTCTTTCTAAAACCGGTCAACAAGTTGTAATCAAAGACGGTTATATTCCGTTACCTGCTAAAGTGGTCGAAAAAGTTTTAACCACTTTGAAATAATAAACAAAGCTCAAACTCTTCAAAGCGCAAGGTTCAAGTGAATTTTAAGTTCCTTGTCTTGCGCTTTTTGCCTTGAACTTTTTTGAAAAAGAATTTATGTCTGAAATAAACAATTCGACAACACAATCTTCGCTAAATACAGCGACAACCTCACACTATGAAAAATGGCGATTACTCAAAGATGCCATTATGCGTCACGCCGTAGTTGCAGGTGGTTTGAGTATTATTTTTGCCATTGTAGTGATTTTCTTTTATCTGCTTTATGTGGTGTATCCGCTGTTTTTATCCGCAAATGCAGAGTCTGTCGCGCAATATGCCATTCCAGAAGAAAATGCAGGCAAAACACTGTTTTTAGCTATCGAAGAACAAAATGAAATCGCTGCCCGTTTTACTGACAGCGGACAAGTCGTTTTCTTTGACGCGAAAACGGGTAAAACATTAGCGCAAAAAACGGTTTTGTTACCCGAAGGTGCAAACATCGTTAGTGTCGCGCAAGGCAGTCCAGCAAGTGATGGTGCTGTGATTTACGGTTTATCAAACGGTCAAGCCGTTATTGTAAAACAACAATATAAAGCCACTTTTGTCGGTGACAAACGTGTGATTACACCGTCGTTAAAATATCCGCTCGGTGAAACACCTTTAGTTATTAACGATGCAGGCGCAGCATTAGAAAAAATTGCGTTTAAAGTCGGCGAAGGGGCGGCCACCATCGTGGCGAAATCAGCGGATAAAATCCGTATTACCAGCCTTGAAAAAGAACAATCTTTGTTTGGTGATGAAGCAAGTTTAACGCGCACTGATTCGATACTTGATATGCCAGCAGGCAACATCACCGATATTTTGGTAGATAAAGAAGACCGCAATTTGTTTTTAGTCAGTAATGACGGACAGTTGAGTTTTATCGATATCAGCAAAAAAAATGCGCCGGAAATTAAACAGCATCTCAACGTGGTTGAAGCGGGACAGAAAATTACTAGTTTAAGTTTTTTAACCGGTGATTTATCGCTCATGATTGGTGATTCGAGCGGTTTAGTGGCGCAATGGAGTTTGGTAAAAGATGCGTTAGGGCATCCCGCGCTTGAACGTATTCGCGCGTTTAAAGTTTCCGATAAAGCGGTGGTTTCAATTAGCACAGAGCAACGTCGCAAAGGATTTTTAACCGTTGACGCAGCAGGTGAAATGGGCATTTACCATTCCACGGCTGAACGTGAACTGATTAAAGAATCACTCGGTAATGCTGCACCATTAGCAACAATTTTATCACCTAGAGCCAATGCGTTGTTGTTCCAAAATGGCGACGGTAAAATTCATTTTTGGACTGTGGATAATGAGCATCCGGAAGTATCGATTAAATCGATGTGGCAAAAAGTGTGGTACGAAAGTTATGCCAAACCTGCATACATTTGGCAATCGTCTTCGGCGAGCAATGATTTCGAACCGAAATATAGTTTAACGCCATTGGTTTTCGGTACATTAAAAGCGGCGTTTTATGCAATGTTAGTTGCGATTCCATTGTCATTGATGGGTGCAATTTACACGGCTTATTTCATGTCACCACAAATGCGAATTTATGCCAAACCATCCATTGAAATTATGGGCGCATTGCCAACGGTAATCTTAGGTTTTCTCGCCGGTTTATGGTTAGCACCGTTTATTGAAGAACATTTAGCGGGTTTATTTTCGTTGTTAATTATTGTACCACTGGGCGTAATGGTATTTGCGTTTAGTTTGCAATTTTTACCAGAAACAGTGCGTCAAAAAATCCCAGAAGGTTGGGATGCGGCGATGTTAATTCCGGTCATTATTCTCAGCGGTTGGTTTGCGTTTAGCATTAGCGTTCCATTGGAAACATTTTTGTTTAATGGCACGTTACGCGATTGGTTTAAAAACGAATTAGGTATCGGTTACGACCAACGTAATGCGTTAGTCGTTGGCATCGCAATGGGATTTGCCGTTGTGCCAACTATTTTTTCGATTGCCGAAGATGCTATTTTCAGTGTGCCAAAACATTTAACGGTCGGTTCATTAGCCTTAGGCGCAACACCTTGGCAAACCATGATTCGCGTGGTGTTACTAACAGCGAGTCCGGGTATTTTTTCGGCAATTATGATTGGTTTTGGTCGCGCTGTGGGTGAAACGATGATTGTATTGATGGCAACGGGCAACACACCGGTGATGGATTTAAGTGTCTTCCAAGGTTTGAGAACGTTAGCGGCTAACATCGCCGTAGAAATGCCTGAAGCAGAAGTCGATAGTACGCATTATCGCGTGTTGTTTTTAGCGGCATTGGTACTGTTTATGTTCACGTTTGTGTTTAACACACTTGCCGAAGTAATCCGTCAACGGTTACGCGAAAAATACAGTTCGCTATAAAAATATGAGCATTGAAAATGATTAAATTATGGTTTAAAAGTGGTAGTCCGTGGATTTGGTTAAATGCCGCCGCAGTGAGTACCTGTTTGATTATGGTCATCGGCGTTCTAGGTTTAGTTGCTGTGCGCGGAGTAGGGCATTTTTGGGCATCGCCGATTGTGTCGATGAATTACCAAGAAGATGACGGACAAGTAAAAACAATCATCGGTGAACATGTTGATACAACCGTCACGCCCGCTGCGATGGCGAAATCGACTGGTTTTCAGATGGCAGATAATGAAGACGTTTTGATTCAATATTTAATGAAAACCGGCAACCGTGATTTAACGGGTTCGGATTTTCGTTGGATTCAAGAACGTCACATTAAATCGCAAGCTGAACCAGCAGATTTGATTGTCGTTGAACGTCGTGAATGGGGTAATTTTTATGGACAACTCGTTTCTGTTAAAGAAAACGACCAAGTTATTGCGTCGGGCGAACAAGCGTGGATTGCATTGCAAGAGCGTTTGAAAACTGCATTGGAATTGCATGAACAAATCGCGCATTTAGAGAAAAAAGAAATTGGCGCAATTAACTACGGTTTAGAACAGTTGCGTTTGAAGCAAAAAGGCTTGGAACTCAAACACGCTTGGAACGCAGAAACGATTAAAGAGTTTGCTGATAAAAAAGCGGCTTACGATGTCGATTACAAACGTTATCAAGCACAACTTGGCGAGTTATATCAAAAAATTCGTCGTGATAGTTTGGTTGCAAAAACCGAAAGTGGCGCAGAGTTAGTCATTCCTTTATCGAAAGTGGTCGAAGTCACGCAACCTAACACGATGAACGTATTGACCAAAATCGGGCATTACATCAAAAAACTGGGTGAGTTTTTATCAGAAGACCCACGCGAAGCGAATACAGAAGGTGGTATTTTCCCTGCGATTTTCGGCACGATTATGATGGTTATCATGATGTCGATTATCGTCACGCCATTTGGTGTGATTGCAGCGGTGTATTTGCGAGAATATGCAAAACAAGGATTTACCACACGTTTAATTCGTATTGCGGTAAATAATTTAGCGGGTGTTCCATCCATTGTTTATGGCGTATTTGGGCTAGGATTTTTCGTCTATATTTTAGGCGGCAATATCGACGCGCTGTTTTTCCCAGAATCTGCGCCAGCTCCTGTTTTCGGTACACCGGGTTTACTTTGGGCATCGATTACCTTGGCGTTATTGACGCTGCCAGTTGTTATCGTGTCAACCGAAGAAGGTTTGGCTCGCGTGCCAAAAGCAATTCGTGAAGGCAGTTTAGCGTTAGGCGCGACAAAAATCGAAACGCTTTGGCGCACTGTTTTACCGATGGCAAGTCCAGCGATGATGACTGGTTTGATTTTAGCGGTAGCGCGTGCAGCGGGTGAAGTTGCGCCGTTGATGCTGGTCGGTGTGGTGAAATTAGCACCAACACTCCCGCTTGATGGTAATTACCCATTTTTGCATTTAGACCGTAAGTTTATGCACTTAGGTTTTCACATTTACGACGTGGGTTTTCAAAGTCCAAACGTCGAGGCGGCGCGTCCTTTGGTTTATGCCACTTCGTTACTGCTGGTTTTAGTTATTATTGGCTTGAATTTAGCGGCTATTCTTATTCGTAATCACTTGCGCGAAAAATACCGCGCTTTAGAAGGTTAATGGTATGTCTACACAAGAAACACGTTCGCACAGCTTTGATGCGAGTTCGATTTTACGCAGCACCCACAAACACGATGACCCTGTCGAACCGTGTTTAAAAGTCGAAAATCTCAATCTGTACTATGGTAAAAAACAAGCGTTACATGGCATCAATATGGAAATGCCAAAGAAAAAAGTAACGGCGTTCATTGGTCCTTCGGGTTGTGGTAAATCCACGTTATTGCGTTGTATTAACCGCATGAATGATTTGGTTGATGGCGTAACCATTGACGGCAAAATTTTGTTGCACGACGAAAATATTTTCGACAAATCAGTCAATGTTGCAGCATTACGTCGTCGGGTCGGCATGGTATTTCAAAAACCCAATCCGTTTCCAAAATCAATTTTTGAAAACGTGACGTATGGCTTACGAATCCAAGGCATTAACGATAAACGTATTTTAGAAGAAACTGTCGAAACGTCATTGCGTGGCGCGGCGTTATGGGATGAAGTAAAAGATCGTTTGAATGATAACGCTCTTGGTTTATCTGGTGGTCAGCAACAACGTTTAGTAATTGCCAGAGCGATTGCGATTGCTCCCGAAGTATTATTGCTTGACGAACCTGCTTCCGCATTAGACCCTATTTCAACGCTTAAAATCGAAGAATTGATTAACGAATTAAAAGAAAAATTTACGATCGTTATCGTCACGCACAATATGCAGCAAGCGGCGCGCGTCTCTGATTACACCGCGTTTATGTATATGGGTGAACTGATTGAAATTGGTGCGACCAGTCAACTTTTTACCAAACCCACTAAAAAACAAACCGAAGACTACATTACCGGTCGTTACGGTTAATAAGGAAAAATATTATGGATAGTTTCAACGTGGCAAGTCATATTTCTGGGCAGTTTGATAAAGAGTTAGAGTCAATACACGCTAAAATCACTGCAATGGGCAATTTAGTTGAACAACAACTTTCTTTAGCTATTAAAGCCTTTACAACGGGCAATATCGAAATGGCCGCGCAAGTGTTAAAACAAGATGATTTGGTGGACGAATACGAATCAATTATTGACGCAGAATGTGTGCGTACGATTGCGTTGCGTCAACCAACCGGATGTGATTTAAGTTTGTTAATTTCGGTAATTAAAGTCACTAACGAATTAGAAAGTATTGCTGCAAAAGCCGAAGGCATTGCCGATATAACCATTCAGTTGAATCAATCAATACCGGCGGACACTCAAGAGGGTTAACGATGGATAATAGTAAAATAGCGCACCATATTTCGGAAAATTTTAACAAAGAGTTAGAGGATATTCGCAATAAAGTGTTAACAATGGGTGGCTTGGTCGAAGAACAAATCGAACTAGCTGTTAAAGCCTTAACATCGGGTGATATGGAACTTGCTGAATTAGTCATCAAGCAAGACAATCAAATCGATGATTTCGAAATGGAAATTGATGCGGAATGCACGCAAATTATTGCGTTGCGTCAGCCAGCCGCGTTTGACTTACGTTTGTTGTTAGTTGTTTTGCGTGTTATTAACGAATTAGAACGAATTGGCGATTTGGCGGAACGCATTGCTAAAATGGCAATTCATCTTTCTGGCAACGAAGGCAGAGCCGACCAATATCATGAATTAAAACACATGGCAGGTTTGGTTAAAGATATGCTGCACGGTGCGTTGGATAATTTTGCTCGCATGTCAATTGATGGTATTACTGACATTACACGCTGCGATGAACAAGTCGATCGCGAATACGCCAGTATTATTCGCCAATTGATTACACAAATGATGGAAGACCCGCGCAATATTACACGAACACTGGATATGTTGTGGACGGTTCGCGCATTAGAGCGTATTGGCGACCATTCACGTTACATCTGTGAACATTTGATTTACATGGTCAAAGGCGAGGACGTTCGTCATTTAACACAATCAGAATTAGAACAAAGAATGCAAGACTAAATTTTTGTTTGGTCGTTTCTAAAAAGGTGCGTTATTCGCGCCTTTTTTGTGAAAATTATTTATTCATCACGAACAGGTTTATCCGAATTTAACGCATTCCAACCGACAACAATGCGAAAAACCATTAGCATAACAGTTGAAATCAGAACATACAGTCCAAAACCAAATTCAAACGTTAAACCCGCTAGTGAAAAACCAGCAAGTGAGAGCCACGCTGTTTTTATCTGCCATTCAAAATGAGACGCTAACCACGTTCCGGCAACCTCATCTCGCTTTAAAAAGTTAATCATGATACCAATCAATAACGGCAACCCTGCCAGAAAGAAAGTCAAAACCTGACACAAATACACGATGGCGGTGAGTTTTTTTAACGATGACAATTCTTCACTGGAGTTCATAGCATTCACCTCTATAAATCGATTTACTATTTTTTATTAAAATAATAATAGCCGCCAAATTTACCTTTTAAAATCATACTGCTATCAGTTTTCTCCACCAAGGAAAATAAGTCGAAGCGACTATTACCAACAAGAGAAATTTTTAATTTCCCGTCTTCTACATCATAATTGACAGGTGGTTGGTCGTAATATTTTCCTTCACGCGGAATATGCAAAATGGTGACTTTGCCATCTTTGAAAACCCAAGTATCTTCTCTTGGCATGGCTTCTTCTTTTTCGCTTGCGGTGTTTTTAGTCGATTGAAGTTTCCATGTGCCAACGACCTCGTCTTTCGATTTCAAATCAACATCTGCAAAAACCGCACTTGCAGAAAACGCTAACGCTAACAACATTGCCGCTTGATTTATTTTTTTCATGATTGTTTCCGTTCTGATTAGACGATGTACCAAATTTAGCACTGCGGTCGATTATGCGCCGGAAATGATTGAAAAAACAGTGTTTTTTTACAACACTAAAAATTCTAGTTGGCTAAAGAAAAAGTGGAGAATGGAGAAGTAACAAATGTGGAGACAAAAATAACATCGATGCAATTTTACGCAGGAACTAAATCTAACCACACAGAACTAGCGCGTGGTGCATGGACACCGTAATGCGGAGGAATGTTAAGTTCAGACAAATAATCATCAATAGCATCAAGCGATTGGCTAAATTTGATGCCATACAAATTATTGATAGTATCTTGGCGAACGATACAGGCTTCGTGTTCAAGATGTTTACCATTCAAAGATAGTTCAATTAGTACGTTCTTACCTAACGACTTGGGAAATGAATGATGTACGCTATTAAATAGTGCGCCTGATCGACTAAGGCTCATCAACTCAATGGCAATCCCGCCCGTTTTAAATAAACCAAGACGTGTAATTGATGCGAAAATGTGGTGTTTTTTTGAAATTGGAATCCGTACATCTGCCCGTGCATCTTCTTTGAGTAGCTCATCGAATCTAGCTGACATATCGGTGAAATTTGACATTGTTAATACTCCGTTATGATTAAACGTTGATAACAGATTAAAGATTTTCTATTTCAGGCGCGTGTCAAAAATGTTGCGATGCCGTGTCAATTTCATGTTTTTTATATGACAAGAGAGAGTTTTTTTATGTCATGGTTTTGTCAAAAACAATCATTACAATTCAAAGACTATGAAAAAAATTAAACCTAAAAAACACAAACTTTTATTACGCCATTTGACACTCGATGATTACGATAATCTGGCAGTTTTAATGGAACATGTTTATGACAATCTCGGTGGGGCGTGGAAAAAAGATCAATACATTTCACAAATTACGCGCTTTTCTGACGGGCAGATTGTCATTGAAGACAACGGCGTATTGGTTGCCGCTGCATTAAGTATGGTGGTGGATTATTCACGTTTTGGCGATGTACATACTTACGCACAAATCACTGGTGATGGCTATTTAACAAACCATGATCCCAATGGCGATACGCTGTATGGCGTGGATATTTTTGTACATCCGAAATATCGCGGTTTGCGTTTAGGACGACGACTTTACGATGCACGCAAAGAATTGTGCCGTAAATTGAATTTACGCCGTTTTATCGCCGGTGGGCGCATTCCGGGGTATCACAAATACGCCGATAATTTAACGCCCGTTCGTTATATCGAAGAAGTAAAAAGCCGCGAAATTTTTGATCCCGTCTTGTCGTTTCAATTAGCAAATGGCTTTCACGTTCGCAAATTATTGACCAATTATTTACCTATTGATAAAGAGTCGTATGGTTTTGCGACGTTGCTTGAATGGGTGAATTTGGATTATGTCGATAAACAGCCAATGATTAGTGATTCAAAAAGTGTGGTTCGATTGGGTGTTGTGCAGTGGCAAATGCGAACCATGACCAGCGTTGAAGAATTGTTAAAGCATGCGGAATTTTTCATAGATGCAGTGGCAGGTTATCACGCTGATTTCGTGTTATTTCCCGAATATATGAGCGCACCACTGATGGGATTGTTTAATGACAAACATCCACCTGATGCCATTCGCGCACTCGCGGGTTTTAGTCGAGACATTCGCAACGGATTACTCGAAATGGCGATGTCGTATAATATCAATATTATCGCCGGTTCATTGCCCGAATACAGTAATCATGAGCTTTACAACGTATCGTGGTTGTTACGTCGGGACGGTACATTCGAAGCACAATATAAAATTCATGTGACTATCGACGAAGTGAGTTGCTGGGGCGTAAAAGGCGGTGACGCATTAAAAGTCTTTGATACTGATTGCGGTAAAATTGCCGTGTTAGTGTGTTTTGATTCGGAATTCCCTGAATTAGCACGTTTAGCCGCGTTGCAAGGCGCACAAATTCTTTTTGTGCCGTTTTGGACAGATACCAAAAATGCGTATTTGCGCGTGCGTTGTTGCTCTCATGCCAGAGCGATTGAAAATGAATGTTTTGTGGCGATTACAGGCAGCGTTGGTAATTTACCGCATGCTGAAAATATGGATATTCAATACGCACAAGCCGCCATTTTTAGTCCGAGTGATTTTTCATTTCCGCACGATGCGATTTTGGCAGAAGCCACACCAAATACGGAGATGACGTTAATTGCTGACGTGAATTTAGATTTATTAAAACAGGCGCGTACTCGCGGCGCAGCACGAAATTTAGCTAAACGGCGTACAGATTTGTATCGTTTAGAGTGGTTTTAAGCTATAAAAGTCGGTCATCATCGTATTATGATAATTCGCTGTCTGTGACGGATGGCAGACAGACGAATCTATCTATCTATTTATCTATCTATGAAATTACTAAAATTTGTTTTACTTTTCTGTTCTGTATTTTTGATTTCACCCGCTTATGCTGAAAATAGTGATTCTAATGATTTTTCGATAATGCAAGAATTATCCGACCACGGCTGGCACGATATGGAAGATGAAGCGTGGAATATGTATGGACAATTCACTTATATTTCTTATTGGCACGGCAGTTTTAATGCGCCCTATACAAATTTAAATGGTAGCAATAGTTCGTTAGAACCAAAACAAGATTATGGTTACACAGGTACAGGCGATTTATATTTCGGCTTAAAAACATGGTGGAAAGGTGGTGAAATTTATGCTGCACCAGAAAGTATTGCCGAAGCTCCATTTTCAAATTTAAAAGGCATTGGTGGTGACATCAACGATTTTGAATTACAAAAAAATGGTGGCAGATTGCCAATTGTTTACCGTTCAAGAGCTTATTTTAAACAAACCATCGATTTAGGTGGCGACAAGGTTCATTTAGATTCAGGGCCAATGCAACTTGCCAGCACCGTCGATAGTAGACGTTTAACGTTTCGTGTTGGTAGTTTTAGTATTTTGGATTTTTTTGATAAAAATTCGTACTCAGGGGATTTGCGTCGCCAGTTTATGAATATGGCATTTATGACGCATACTGCCTATGATTTTGCCTCCGATGCTCGCGGTTATAGTTTTGGTGGTGTCGTTGAGTATTTTCATGATGATTGGGCAATTCGTTTTGGTCGCATTACGCCGCCAAAAAATCCAAATGATTTGCCAATTGATTACAGAATTTTTAAATATTATGGCGACCAAGTTGAAATCGAACATCATCACAAATTATTTGGTCGTGATGGTGCGGCGCGTTTGTTAGGCTATCGAAATCATGTCAGTGCAGGGCGTTTTGATGAGGCTATTGCTGCATTTCAAAATGATCCATCTAAAAACGCAACGACTTGTACGGGGTATAACTATGGGTCTGAGAATGCGACCGCGCCTGATTTATGTTGGGTGCGTAGACCTCAAAATAAAATAGGTATCGGCATCAATTTAGAGCAGCAAGTTACTGATGACGTTGGGCTATTTTTCAGGGGCATGTATTCAGATGGTAAAACCGAGGTTTTTGCTTACACCTCTGCGGACAGATCGATGTCGTTTGGTGCGCTTGCAAACGGTATGCGTTGGGGACGAGAGAAAGACCAGTTAGGTGTGGGGTATGCTCAAAGCTGGATTTCTGGGCAACATGCGAAATATCTTGGCATGGGCGGGGTAGATGGTTTTATTGGCGATGGCAAAATAAGTTATAGTCCAGAGCGAGCCGTTAATGTGTTTTACAGTGTGAACTTGCTCAGTTCTCTTTGGGTAACAGGCGATTATCAATTGCTTGTAAATCCAGCTTTCAATGCCGATAGAGGTCCAGTTGATATTTATAGCGTTAAAATGCACGTCGAATTTTAAATTTCGCTTTTCAAAACAAATAGGTTATAAAAATATATGAAAGAATTGTGGTTGCTTCGACACGCAAAATCTGACCGTAATACAGATGTCAGTGATATTGAACGTCCGTTAAAGAAACGTGGCAAACGCGATGCAAAAAATGTTGGCGCGTGGTTAAAAAAACAGCATTTAATTCCGGATGCGTTGTTAAGCTCGCCTGCAAAACGCGCCATTGAGACAGTACGCATTATTTATCAAGAACTACATGTAGCTGGTTTAGTTATTCAAGAAGACTCCCGTTTGTACGCAACAGGGATTGAGCAATTGAAAATGGTTTTGGCAAGTTGCCCTGAAACGACACAGCGCGTTTTGTTAGTAGGACATAATCCAGAATTGGAAGATTTACTGATTCATTTAGTGGGTAAAAATGCGTTACCTGATATGGAAAAATTGTTGCCCACCGCCGCGTTAGTCCGACTAACTTTTACAACGACATGGGATGATTTACACGAAGAATGCGCTCAGTTGTTGTCAATTACTTATGCCAAATCTTTGTTAGAGCAATCATGATGAACAAAAAATGTTTCCGATAGGTTTGCAACCAACTCAATCAGTCGCAGAAGCGGGTCGAAAGGTTTTGTCCTACCACTTTCATGATTTTTTAAAACATGAAAAAGGGGTACGTTCAGACAATAATACAGAGGCTCTGCACGATATGCGAGTTGCCACACGCCGAATGCGTGCTGCGATTCGTATTTTTGAATCGGGATTTACACCCAGCGCATTAAAATTTTTCAAAAGTGGTTTAAAAGAAACGGCTCAAATGCTTGGCGCGGTGCGGGATTTAGACGTATTTATTGAAAAATTCACTGCTCATCAACAAGGATTACCATCAGTTGAACAGTTAGAACTTGCTCCATTATTAGAATATTGTCATCTTCAACGCGACCTTGCCAGAACTAAAATGTTGGCGTATTTAGACAGTAAAAACTATAAAAAATTTAAAGCCGGCGCAACGCTTTTTATTACAGAAGAGGCACAAGAAAGCGTGGTAACTTCAACAGTAAAACCTGTCCGTTATCAAATTCGTCATGTTGCCAGTACATTGCTTTATGCGCGTTACGAAGCCTTGCGTGTTTATGAACCTTTTTTAGACAATGCTTCGCTGGAATTGTTGCATCAATTGCGTATTGATTCTAAACACTTTCGTTATGCGTTAGAGAATCTACAAGAAATTTTAGGAAACGAAAGTACGAGTGTTCTCACCGAAATTAAACATATACAAAATCATTTAGGCGATTTAAATGATGCTAAAGTCGCGTGTCAATTTTTAGACGATTTTTTAAGTCATTGGAAAAGTTATCGTCAAAAACTTACCACCGTACGCACCAAAAAGCCTGAGGCAGTTATTGATTATTTAAAACTTAAAGTGGTAGAACGTGAACACTTGTTGGAAATGTTTTCCGAAGTTTGGCAGCATTTTAATTCGACACAATTGCGTCATCATTTAGCGTTAGCCATCTCGGTTTTATGAATACAAAACAAAAATCACTCACTATTTACGGTTGGTTATCAATTGCCGCCGCATTATCGACGATTGTATTGAAAAGTTATGCCTATTGGTTAACGGATTCGGTAGGTTTATTGTCAGACGCGTTAGAATCGCTTATCAATTTGGTCGCAGCAATAATCATGTTAGTCGTCTTGCACATTGCCGCGCGTCCCCCTGACAAAAATCATCCTTATGGACATGAGAAAATCGAATATTTTTCGAGTGGTGCCGAAGGTGTCATGATTTTACTGGCTGCCATCAGCATCGCTGCGACGGCATGGGAACGTTTGTGGCATCCGCAATCTTTGCAACAACTTGATATTGGGATTGCGATTTCTATTCTTGCATCGCTAATCAATTTAATCGTCGCTCAAATCTTGATTCGTGTCGGCAAACGTCGTCAATCGATTACCTTGGAATCAGATGGTAAACATTTGATGACCGATGTTTGGACAACGGTGGGCATTTTAATGGGGATTGCCGCAATTGGTATGGCTAATTATTTTGAAACCAGTTTAGCATTTGCGAAAGAATTGGGATTAAAAGATTGGGGAATTCTCGATCCGATTATTGCTATTTTAGTAGCAATCAATATTGTTTGGGCGGGTTTGCAATTGATTCGCCGCACTGTATCAGGGTTAATGGATGAGGCTTTATCGGCAACTGAACAAGCCGCAATTATCGACGTTCTTGAACAATTCGTGGTGTCTCATCACATCGCTCACCATGCGTTGCGTACTCGTTCTGCGGGGGCGAGACGATTTATGTCTGTACATATTTTAGTGCCGGGAAATTGGACAGTGCAGCAAGGTCATGACATGGTGGAAGCGATAGAACAACATATCATGACTATTTTTGATAATATCGACATCGATACGCATCTGGAACCTATTGAAGACCTTGCTTCGTGGCAGCATTTAAATTCAGCAGAATAAATCGTTAGGCTCGAATAGGCGAAAACGAAAAACGTTCACATTGTGCAACTATTTCAATAAAACTTTTCAAGTCATCAATTTTACTGATGTCGCCGATGGTTCGTACTTTGTTTTGAATAGCGTCTTGTGCGAATAGTCCGTGAAACAAATAGTCAACGCTTACTTCAGTGACATTTCGAATAAAAGGTAGTGGCGAAAAATCGTATCGTGGTGTTTTATTTTTAGCTATTTCAAGCATATTTAGTTTCGCTTGATTTAAACATTCTTCAAGTACAAATGCTTCATCAATTACGGGTAAACAAGTATCATCAGAAGATGCACAAAGTGAAATTTCCATCGACACTAATTTTGCCTTTTTGCCTTTAAAAATAGCGAGTAAGAAACTTTCACCGCGTATTTCATTATTATCTGACCGACTCACTGCACAAATCGCATACGAAGGAAAGGATGATAAATTAGAATCGAGCGAAAAAAGTTTTACATTTTTTGTTTTCATTGTATCGCCTTGAGTGATTAACGGCTAAACGAAAGAACGCACATAGTTGTGCGTAAAATTATGAATAGGCATTTGATTTTGTTGGAATTCTTCATACACGCCACTCAAATCTGCAGGTGTGATATATGCGTAAATACCGACTCCTGTTTGTTTGATGAATTCATCACTTAATGCGTCAATGAATTGTTGCCAAAGTGAATCACCATGTCTTTCTTGTTCAATTTTCATTCGTTGTTTTCCTAACGTTTAATTTAAAATGTAACGAGAGATTAACGATATTTTGTTGCAATCACATGTCGGAATCGTTGCAGTGTTATGTCAATTTCATGTGTTTTATGTGACACTTCGAGCTTGAAAAACGTGGCGGCTTTCGTTTAGCCAAGTTTTCAGTCACAATGCTATTTTTTTGTAACGATTATGAGTTGAAATTTATGGATTATCCTGAAAAAACATGTTCCATCGAACGTCTCGTCACACATGCCAAACTCGTTGATGCAACGCTCGCTGGACGTAAAACCCAACAACGTCGTAATGGTGTGTACGGTTATCCGAATGAAACGTTTGAACTTGAAGGCAAGCCCTTCGTTGTCACCGACTTGTACCAACAACGTTTAGGTGATATGACGGACGCTGACGCACAAGCTGAAGGTTATCCAAGTTTAGCCATGTATCGTGATTTGATTTTAAAAATGCACGGTGGCATGGAATGGAATGACAACGCTTCGGCGTGGGTACATTGCTTTAAAGCGCAAGATTAGTATCACGCGCGAACTTTTCCATTGTTGTTAAATTTTGTTAAGAAAAATTATCGGTTATGCCAGACTTTCATCCTTTTTTTCATTTCGACGACGATTTGGCAGTTCAAAATGCCAAACCTATATTAAAAAAACCGCCACTTTATCGCGTGATTTTGCTCAATGATGATTTCACGCCTATGGATTTTGTCATTGAAGTATTAACGAGCTTCTTTGGAATGCCAGAAGAAAAAGCGACGGCAGTAATGCTGCAAGTTCACACGCAAGGTATGGGTATTTGTGGTACCTATTCTAAAGACGTTGCCGAAACCAAAGTTTATATCGTCAACACCTATTCTCACGAGCATGAATATCCATTGAAATGTGCGATGGAAGAAATTTAAGGAGTCGTCATGTTAGGCAAAACGTTAGAAATCACCCTAAATACGGCGTTTAAATCCGCCCGCGAACGGCGGCACGAATTTGTCACTGTTGAACATTTGTTATTTGCATTACTGGATAATCCGGATGTCGTGCCGGTTTTGAACGCTTGCGGCGGGGATGCAAAATGGTTGCGCGGGCAATTAGCGCGATTTATTGATGAAACCATTTCTTATATTCCTGAAGGTTCGACACGCGATACGCAACCAACATTAGGATTCCAGCGCGTGTTGCAACGCGCTGTTTTTAATGTGCAGTCTTCGGATAAAAACGAAGTGACGGGTGCAAATTTATTGGTCGCCTTGTTTAGCGAACAAGAATCGCACGCCGTGTATTTGCTCAATAAACACGATATTACACGCCTAGATGTGGTGAATTTTATCGCGCATGGCATCAGTAAATTCGATGATCCTTATGAAGAGCGAGAATCTTCAAGTAGTAATAACAATCAAGAATCAGATTCAAGCCGTCCGTTAGAAAAATATGCCACGAATTTAAACGAAGAAGCCGCGCGTGGACGAATTGACCCGTTAATTGGTCGAGCTGCCGAAATTGAACGCACCATTCAAACACTTTGCCGTCGCCGTAAAAATAATCCGTTGCTCGTTGGCGAAGCGGGCGTGGGAAAAACTGCTATTGCCGAAGGCTTGGCAAAACGCATTGTAGAAGAAGATGTGCCAGATGTATTGCTCGATTGCGTGATTTATTCGTTAGATTTAGGTGCGTTGATTGCTGGGACAAAGTATCGCGGGGATTTTGAAAAACGTTTGAAATCCTTGTTGTCACAATTAAAAAAAGAACCCAACGCGATTTTATTTATCGACGAAATTCATACAATTATTGGCGCAGGTTCAGCATCGGGCGGTGTGATGGATGCAGCGAATTTGATTAAGCCGATGCTTGCAGCGGGTCAATTACGTTGCATTGGTTCGACAACGTATCAGGAATACCGTGGTATTTTTGAAAAAGATCACGCGCTGGCACGACGTTTTCAAAAAGTGGATATTTTAGAACCGTCTGTTGAAGAAACGGTGTTGATTCTGAAAGGCTTAAAAACCCGTTTTGAAGAGCATCATAACGTTAGTTATTCGCCTGAAGCCTTGCGTTTAGCAGCAGAATTATCGGATCGTTACATTACTGACCGGCATTTGCCTGATAAAGCTATTGATGTCATTGACGAAGCCGGTGCGAAACAGCGTATGACCGATGAAGCCGAACGCAAAACGCTTATCGGTGTGACAGAAATCGAAGAAATCGTCGCAAAGATTGCCCGAATTCCAGCCAAATCTGTCTCAAGCAATGACGTGGATAAATTGGCAAATTTAGAAAAAAATCTAAAAATGCTTGTGTTTGGACAAGATGAAGCAATTTCTGTGTTAGCCTCCGCGATTAAATTATCGCGTGCGGGTTTGCGTGATGCTCAAAAAACAATAGGGGCGTTTTTATTTGCAGGACCAACGGGTGTAGGGAAAACAGAAGTCACGCGCCAATTGGCGAAAGTATTAGGCATTGAATTGATTCGTTTTGATATGTCCGAATATATGGAACGGCACACTGTTTCACGTTTAATCGGTGCGCCACCGGGTTATGTAGGTTTTGATCAAGGCGGATTGCTCACTGAACAAGTTAATAAACATCCACACGCAGTCTTGTTGTTAGATGAATTAGAAAAAGCCCATCCCGACGTATTTAATTTGTTATTGCAAGTAATGGATCATGGCACGTTGACCGATAATAATGGACGCAAAGCTGATTTTCGTAACATCATTTTAGTCATGACTACAAATGCCGGCGCAGAAGAGGGCAGTCGTGCGTCGATGGGCTTTACGCCTCAAGATCATGCCAGCGACAGTTTGAAAGTGATTGAAAAAGGATTTACACCAGAATTTCGTAATCGTTTGGATGCAATTATTCAATTTAAACCGCTAGATATAAGCATTGTTGGTCATGTAGTGGACAAGTTTATTTTTGAACTCGAAACACTACTTGCAGACAAAAATGTGACCTTAACGCTCGATACGGAGGCGCGTTTATGGTTAGCCGAAAATGGGTGCGACGCTAAATTAGGCGCACGCCCAATGGCGCGATTGATTCAAGAAAGTATCAAAAAACCGTTAGCCAATGATTTACTCTTTGGCGAACTCGCGCACGGGGGGCATGTCAGAATTAGTGTGGAAAATAACGAATTAGCATTTGAGATTGAAAGTCTCGAAGTGCTGGTAACAGACTAACCGCTTAGACAACGAGTGCGTTAGTAAAACTAACGTACTCGGAAAGTGATACGACCTTTGGTTAAATCGTAAGGAGTCATTTCAACTTTGACGCTATCGCCGGTGAGAATACGAATATAGTGTTTACGCATTTTGCCGGAAATGTGTGCGGTAACGATGTGACCATTTTCTAATTGGACGCGAAACATCGTATTTGGCAAGGTATCAATAACCTTACCTTCCATTTCAATTTGATCTTCTTTTGCCATATTGTAATTTTTCCTGATTAAAATTTAATTTAAGTGTGTGAATTATAAGGTGCAAATTGTAGCATAACCAAAGATGAAAACGTGTTACATCTTCGTAATTTTCCAACAATAATGAATTTTCTGATTGCGAACAAAATCTTCGGGAATTGTTTGCACGGTAATGTCGGTAATTTTCAAATTTTTAAAAATACTCTCATCAAACTTAAACTTTCTAAAATTTGTGGAAAAATACAACACGCCATCGGGTGTGAGCAATTTTGTCGCATGTTGAATCAATTGAATGTAATCGCGCTGCACATCAAAAATTTCTTCCATACGTTTTGAATTTGAAAACGTCGGCGGGTCTAAAAAAATTAAATCATATTGGCGTGATGCTTTTTTCGCTTCATTTTCTAACCATTCCACGCAATCGGCTTGAATAAATTCATGTCGCCCAATCGTTGAATTCAAAGCAAGATTGTTTTTTGCCCATTGCAGATAAGTGTTTGACATATCTACAGTTGTCGTCACCGTCGCGCCACCGACTGCCGCATGAACCGTCGCACTTCCTGTATAAGCAAACAAATTTAAAAAACGTTTACCTTGTGCTTGTTTTTGAATTTGCAAACGAATCGAACGATGGTCTAAAAATATGCCGGTATCTAAATAATTTTCAAAATTCACTAATAACTTGCAACCGCCTTCGATAATTTCATGAAATACATCGGATTCTGCCTGTTTCTCATATTGCTCAGTGCTACGTTGTTTGCGGCGAATTTTTAATAGCACTTGTTCTTTTGGCACCTTTAACACGTTTGGAATTTCTGCCAGCAAACTAGCTAAACGCATATCGGCTTTATGTTGATCGACGCTTTTGGGTGGTTCGTATTCTTGAACATTTACCCACGTTTTGTCGCTGTGATAAATATCGATTGCTACCGCGTATTCGGGCAAATCCGCATCATAAACCCGATAGGCAAAGACATTATGTTGTTTTGCCCATTTCGATAATTTTTTCAGATTTTTCTGTAACCGATTGGCGAACATCGGCGCGGGTTCAACAGGTGTTAAATCTTCTTTTATTTCAGGTGTTTCATTGAGTTGAGTAGCGACTTCGATAACGTGTTCAATGCGTTCTTCGACTGTTCTTTCTTTTGGAATGAAAAACGTTTTTTCTTCAATCGATAAACGCAATAATCGACATTCCAACGCACCGTTAAATAATGTAATCGGTTTTTGCGAACGAATCCCTAAACGAAACCCCAATTCTGGATTACTGATAATTAACGCCGCTTGCCAACCGGTGAAATTGTTTTTTAACGTTTGTCCGAATTGTTCATACAAAATAGCGGTTTCGGCTTCGTCGCCCAATCGTTCACCGTAAGGCGGATTACAAACCACTAATCCCGCTGTCCAACTTTCAGGTGGTTTTGCATCTAAAATATCGCGGCGTTCAATGTGTATTTTGCCTTGAAAACCTGCATTAGCAACGTGTGCTAAAGCGGTATTGACGGTATTTTTATTTTTGTCAAAACCGACAATCATCGGCAATTTTTTCATGCCGACAATTTTGCGCCATTCGGCATCACGCCGTAGGTTTTGCCAACATTCTTTATCGTGTTTTTTCCAACCTAAAAAGCCAAAATAATCACGTCCAAGAGCCGGCGCACAATCGGCGGCAATCATTGCGCCTTCGAGTAATAATGTTCCCGAACCGCACATAGGGTCTAACAGTGATTTGCCTTCGGCTGCCATTTTCGCCCAACCACAACGTAATAATATCGCGGCAGCTAAATTTTCTTTCATTGGTGCTTCAATACTGACATCGCGATAACCGCGACGGTGTAAACTTTCGCCCGATAAATCCAAACTTAATTCGGCGTTTTCACCATTCAAATGCACGTTGATGCGAATGTGTGGACGCTCTGTGTTAATGCTCGGACGAACGCCGAATTTGGCTCGCATTTGGTCAACAATCGCGTCCTTGACTTTCAATGCACCAAAATGACTGTTAGTGATAACGGTCGAATTTTTTGAACTAAATGAGACGGCAAAGGTGTCTTCGGCATTGAAATGTTCAAACCAATTGATTTTTTGCACCGCCGCATATAAATCATTTTGTGACCGAACTTCAAATTTACTCAATTGCAATAAAACCCGATTCGCCACACGCGACCACAAACACACGCGATATGCCGTTTCTAAATTCCCCGAAAAAGCAACACCTGCTGTTGTGGCTTTCAGTTGTGTGACACCTAGTGTGCGTAATTCGGTGGTTAAAATATCTTCGAGAGCTTTGGGCGTGGTGGCAAAAAAGTTGTGTGTCATTTATTGATAATTTTTGGATAAAAGGAAAAAACGAGCAGATTGGAGTACAAACTCGTGTTTGTACTCCAAAAAAGAATTACATCGTAATGATTTGGTCGCCTTTACTGACGAGAACCACATCCGCAGGACGAGCTGAGAAAATGCCTACCATGACCACGCCGGTAATGTTGTTAATGAGTGCTTCCAATTTTGTTGGGTCGATAATGTTTAAATTATGTACATCCAAAATGATGTTGTGATTATCGGTAATGCAGTGTTCACGGTAAATCGGTTGACCACCTAATTTCACGAGTTCACGCGCCACATAACTGCGTGCCATTGGTACAACTTCAACAGGCAAGGGGAATTTACCCAAAACATCAACGAGTTTTGTTTCGTCAGCAATACAGACGAATTTACGACTTGCAGCCGCGATAATTTTTTCGCGTGTTAATGCCGCCCCGCCACCTTTAATCAATTGTTTGTGCGGATTCACTTCGTCTGCGCCATCCACATAAATATCGAGTGTGCCAACATCGTTTAAATCTAAAACAGGAATACCTAAATCTTTTAAACGTTTGGTACTCGCTTCAGAACTGGACACCGCGCCTTCAATATCATTTTTAAAATCGGCTAAAAAATCAATAAAGTGATTGACGGTCGAACCTGTCCCTACGCCAATAACTGGCACGCCTTTGATATAAGGTAACGCCGCTTCGGCGACTTTGCGTTTTAATTCATCTTGTGTCATTTGAGTGTTTCTCCATATTTAATTCGGCAAGGCAGAATAACCTCGCGCTCGCGCGATAATAACGCATCATTGGTTTTTTTATCAGCGAATTTTGTTTTCTACTAGGTGTTAAGCTGAAAATGACGAACCACAGCCACATGTCGTGGTTGCATTCGGATTGCGAATGACAAATTGTGAGCCATTCAAATCTTCTTTGTAATCGATTTCTGCGCCAGTTAAATAGGCAATACTCATCGCATCAACCAATACGGTTACGCCATTTTTTTCAACTTGCGTATCATCGTCATTCACTTCTTCATCGAACGTAAAACCGTATTGAAAACCAGAACAGCCGCCACCTGAAACATAAACACGCAATTTCAAGTTTGCGTTGCCTTCTTCTTCAATCAATTCACTTACTTTTGTCGCGGCACTGTCGGTAAAAATTATTGGTGTGGTCATAAAAAACAATCCATTAGGTTAAAATTAAAAACAGCTTGAATTATGGCTATTCCTAGTATTACAGTCAAGAATTAGGGATATAACGCCACTGTCGCTAAACCTTGATTTTCAGGTAAACCAAAACGCAAATTCATTGATTGCACCGCTTGACCTGCTGCGCCTTTTACTAAATTATCAATGACGGACAAAATCACCACTGTTTTTCCGCCTTGTGGCACATGCAAGGCAATTTGACAACGATTGCTACCTCGCACATTTCGCGTATCCGGATGCGACTCGAATGGTAAAATATCGACAAATTCTTCTTGTGCGTAACGGGTTTCGTAAATATTTTGCAATTCGGCAGGACTGATTTCATTGGTCAATGTGGCATATAACGTTGCATGAATGCCACGAATCATGGGCGTTAAATGCGGCACAAATGTCAAATTAACGGCTTGTTTAGTCATAAGAGTTAAGCCTTGTGTAATTTCAGGCAAATGCCGATGACCATTTACCGCGTAGGCTTTAAAACTTTCACCGGCTTCACTCATAAGCGTGGCAATTTCAGCTTTACGCCCCGCGCCACTCACGCCCGATTTTACGTCAGCGATTAGATTATCCGTATTAACCACACCTTTTTCCAACAACGGTAAAAAACCTAATTGCACAGCGGTTGGATAACAGCCTGCACAAGCAATCAAATCTGCTGTTTTCAATGCGTCTCGATGAATTTCTGGCAAACCGTAAACAGCTTTTGCAATTAAATCTGTGCTGGCATGTGTCAAACCATACCATTTTTCCCATTCGGAAACGTCTTTTAAACGAAAGTCTGCTGACAAATCGATAACTTTAATACCTAAATCCAACAGCTCTTTTGCCATGAGCATTGCTGTACCATTTGGCGTGGCAAAAAAAACCACATCACAATTACTCAACGCATCGATGGTTGGCAAACAAAAGGTTAAATCCGCCAAATAGCCACGCAAATTCGGATATAACGCATCAACGCGCATTCCCACATCAGAACGCGAAGTCACAGCGGTAATTTTTACATCCGAATGCAATGCCAAAATGCGTAAAAGTTCCACGCCTGTGTAACCTGTTCCGCCAACAATACCTACTTTAATCATGTTTTTTCCTTGTGATAATCATAAGAGTTGTGGCATTTTAACCAATCGCTCACTTTAAAGAATAAATTTTATGTACGTCGCGCTCAAACAACTCGAACAAACTTTTTTACCGTCAGTTTTAACGCCTATTTTCTCGCCATTTTTAGAAAAACATGGCGTGGAATTACAGTTAAAACGGGATGATTTATTACATCCGATTATTTCAGGAAACAAATGGCGAAAATTAAAATATAGTCTCCATCACGCATTATCGCTTAACAAAACCACGTTAATTAGTATGGGTGGCGCGTATTCCAATCATTTACACGCGCTGGCTTATGTTAGAAAAACGTTAGGATTAAAAACAATCGGATTGGTTCGCGGTGAAGAATGTGAAACACCAACATTACACGATTTAAATGCCTTTGGGATGGAATTACGTTTTGTTTCACGAGGCGATTATCGTTTATTACGCGACTATAAAACGTGGGACAGTTTGCCGAATTTAGGTGAAAACGACTATTGGTTACCCGAAGGTGGTGCGTCAACATTTGCGTTACAAGGTGTGAGCGAATTGGTTGGTGAAATTCAGCAAGATTATGACGTGCTTTGTGTTCCATGTGGCACAGCAACAACGCTTGCAGGCTTGGTTCACGCCGTACCGGATAACGGTTCGATTTTAGGTTTTGCCGCGTTAAAAAATGCCACATTTTTAAATAACGATGTCACACAATTACTAGAAAAGCCGCGTGATAACTGGCAAATTCGCTTAGATTATCATCACGGTGGTTTTGCTAAAACGACACCGGCATTACTCACATTTATTCGCCAATTTGAAATCGAAACACGCATTCCTTTAGAGCCAATTTATACCGGAAAGATGCTGTATGGACTTTATGATTTGATTGCAAAAAATCATTTTTCGCGTGGCACACGCATTGTTGCATTACATACTGGCGGATTGCAGGGAAATAGAGGTTTCTAATAAAACTTGGCTTTAAACCAAAATGCAACATTCACCAACAAAATCAGAGCTGGCACTTCAATCAATGGTCCAATTACACCTGCAAAGGCTTGTCCGCTGTTAATGCCAAATACGCCAATTGCCACAGCAATCGCTAATTCAAAATTATTGCCTGCTGCCGTAAACGCGATAGAAGTATTTTTGGAATAATCTTTTTCAAAATAACGCGCCAACCAAAAACTACCCAAAAACATTACCATAAAATAAATCGCTAGGGGCGTTGCGATTTCTAACACATCTAACGGAATGCTAACAATTAGTTCACCTTTCAAACTAAACATTAAAACAATCGTTGATAGCAGTGCAACCAGCGTAATCGGTGAAATTTTCGGCACATAAACCGTTTCATACCATGTTTCACCTTTGAATTTAATCAATCCAAATCGGCTAATCATGCCCGCCAAAAATGGAATTCCCAAATAAATACAAACACTTTTGGCGATTTGGCTAATGGTAATATTGACTGCAAATCCTTTTAATCCAAGCAGCGGTGGCAACCATGTGATAAAAACATACGCATAAATACTGTAAAACAACATTTGTAAAATGCTATTTATTGCTACTAGCCCAGCGGTGTATTCTCGATTGCCGCCGGCAAGTTCGCTCCATACAATTACCATCGCAATACAGGGCGCAATGCCAATAAGCATTAAGCCCATCATGTATTCGGGTTGATTTTTTAGAAATAAAATTGCTAACGCAAACATTAGTAATGGCGCGACAATCCAAATTAAAAATAGCGTCACACTAATCAATCTTAAATTCGTGAACACCACGCCCATTTTTGCATAATTAACTTTCGCAAGCGGCGGATACATCATTAAAATCAAACCAATTGCTAACGGAATATTGGTTGTGCCGCTGGAAAAAGAATTAAAAAACGCGCTACTTTCTGGCAAAAAATAACCCAGACTTACGCCTATTGCCATTGCCAGAAAAATCCAAAGCGTTAAAAATCTATCTAAAAATCCTAATTTTTTTCTTTCAGACATTTGCAATTTCAACTAAGTTAAAGCAATTTCACGCACATTTTTTTCCAACGCTAACTGATTTAGGCTAGATGGATTGAGCGCGGCAAACAACGAAATACGACGATGCAAAATCGCAAAGGCTTGGGCAAATGCGATATTTTTTTGTTCTTCTTCCGCCGCCGCAGGATCAAAAACGCCCCAATGCGCGGTAATCGGTTGTCCTGCCCAAATCGGACACACTTCACCTGCTGCGTTGTCACAAACGGTAATGACAAAATCGAGTTGTGGCGCATCAGGTTTTGCGAATTCTTCCCAACTTTTACTGCGAGGATTTTCTACAACGATGCCTTCTTTTTCTAATTGTTTTAAAGCGTAAGGATTCACAAGACCTATTGGCATACTGCCTGCACTAAAAGCCTGAAAACGTCCTTTTCCAATATGATTCAAAATGCCTTCGGCTAAGATGCTACGCGCAGAATTTCCTGTGCATAAAAAAAGAACGTTATAAATTTTGTCTGGCATAAAAAGCCTCGTTAATTTGAAAGAGATTATTTAATTTTTTGACGGTATCACACATTTTTCAGGATGACCTTCGCAGCATTCTTCAGTGAGATAGGCGATTAAATCGAGCATTAACGGAATGTTGGCGCGATAACGTTGAAAACGACCTTCTTGTTCAACGCTTAACAAACGATTTTGCGTGAGTGCTTTTAAGTGAAACGAAAGATTCGTCGGTGGCACATTAAGCGATGTGGCGATTTCACCCGCGACCATGCCTTCCATGCCTTTTTTAACGAGTAAGCGAAATACATCAAGTCGCACGCCAGACGAAAGTGATTCAAAAATAGAGATTGCAATAGTATTTTCCATGTTTTAATTATATAACTATTCAACAAATATTGAAATAATGAACCAATCATTTTCGTCACAATCTTGTCATCGCGGCTAAATAAACTTAGCCTATCACTCAATTATTTAAAAACCATGACAAAAACTAAACCATGATTGACATTCCAGATGAAATAAATTTACAAAAACCGGAACTTTATATTAACCGTGAATTGAGTTTGCTTGAATTCAATAAGCGTGTATTGGCGCAAGCAAAAGATAAAAGTGTGCCACTACTCGAACGACTGAATTATTTATGTATTTCCTGCTCAAATTTAGATGAATTCTTTGAAGTGCGTGTTGCTAGCGTCATTGAAATGGTGGCAATGGATCCCGATACACGCGGTATTGATGGTTTAACGCCTAAAGATCAATTAGAACTGATTTCTGTGCAAACGCGGCAATTGGTCGATGATCAATACAAAACATTAAATGATATTTTGTTGCCTGAACTTGAAAAAGAAAACATCCATTTTGTTCGTCGCCACAAATGGACGGCAGCACAACGTAAATGGTTAGAAGCGTATTTTAACGAAGAAATTTTGCCTGTTTTAACGCCTGTCGGGTTAGATTCGGCACATCCATTTCCGCGCATTTTAAACAAAAGTTTAAATTTCATTATCTCTCTTACAGGCAAAGATGCGTTCGGGCGTAATAGCGGACGCGCGGTTTTACAAGCTCCACGCTCCTTACCACGCATTATCAAATTACCCAGCCAAGAAACGAATAGTGGCGTAAACGATTTTGTCTTTTTATCATCAATTATTCATGCGTTTATCGATCAACTTTTTCACGGCATGAATATCAAAGGTTGCTATCAATTCCGTGTCACGCGTAACAGTGATTTTTTTGTTGATGACGATGCTATCGATGATTTATTGCTTGCCGTGGAAGGCGAACTTGCCATGCGAAATTATGGCGATGAAGTGCGTTTAGAAATTGACGCGAATTGCCCAGAAGAAACCGTTGCCTTTTTATTAGCGCGATTTGATATGACGCGCGAACGCTTGTTTTTGGTGAATGGCCCTGTAAATTTAAGTCGAGTTCAAGAAATTAACGACTTGATTTTGGATCGTCCTGATTTAAAGTTTATTCCGTTTAAGCCTACCATTCCCGCGAACTTAACACGGCAAAAAGACATTTTCGCGGCAATTAGACGTAACGATATTTTATTGCACCAACCTTTTGAGTCCTTTGCGCCAGTCGTTGATTTTTTGCGGCAAGCATCAACAGACCCTGATGTCTTGGCAATTAAACAAACGCTTTATCGCACCGGTTCAGATTCACCGATTGTCAATGCCTTGGTTAAAGCCGCTCGTAACGGTAAAGTCGTCACCGTGGTCATCGAGTTACGCGCCCGATTTGATGAAAAAGCCAATATTGATTTGGCCGCTAAATTACAAGAAGCCGCAGTTCATGTGGTTTATGGCGTAGTGGGTTATAAAACGCACGCCAAAATGTGTTTAGTATTGCGCCGCGAAGATAAAGAATTACGCAATTATGTGCATTTGGGAACAGGAAATTATCATCGCAAAACCGCGCAAATTTATACCGATTACGGATTGTTTTCGTGTGATAAAGAGTTGGGCGAAGACGTGCGTCGTGTCTTTACGCAACTTACCAGTTTGGGCAAAGTGTCCAAACTTAACAAATTGTTACAATCGCCGTTTACACTTCACAGCGGTTTAATGGAAAAAATTGAGCGTGAAATTCGTCACGCAAAAAACGGTAAACCGGCAAAAATCATTATTCAAGTCAACGCAGTCGTTGAACCACAAACCATTCAAGCCCTTTATCGCGCTTCGCAAGCTGGCGTGAAAATTCAAATGATTGTGCGCGGCATGTGTTGTTTGCGTCCAAATATCAAAGGCGTTTCGGAAAATATTGAAGTGCGTGCCATTGTTGGACGCTTTTTGGAACACGCGCGAATTTATGCGTTTGAAAATGACGGTAATCAAGAAGTCTATGCGTCAAGTGCTGATTTGATGAATCGCAATATGTTCAAACGGGTTGAAATCTGTTTTCCAATTGAAAACAAAAAACTGGCACAACGTATTTTGCGTAATTTGGATTGGTATTTAAAAGACAATTCTCAAGCGTGGATTTTACAAGCCGACGGCAGTTATATTCGCGCGTCGCGTGCAGAAGATGAAGCCATGATTCAAGCGCAAACGATGTTACTACTCGATGCTCAAACGGTTTAGTATCAAAACTGTGCTAGAATTCAACGTAATAATTGTTTAGCTTTTTTAAAGTCAATTTATGGAAAAAATAAAAGTTTTATTTGTCTGCATGGGCAATATTTGTCGCTCGCCTACCGCAGAAGGTGTGTTTACGCATTTGGTTCAAACCAAAAAATTAGCGCACCTTTTTTCAATCGATTCTGCGGGAACGCACGCTTATCACATAGGCGATGCACCGGATTTACGCGCTCAAAAAGCAGCCCTGAACCGTGGCATTGATATTAGTCATTTGCGTGGACGGAAAGTCGTTTTTGGCGATTTCGAGGATTTTGATTTTGTGTTGGCAATGGATGATGACAATCATGCCATTTTAATGGGGGCTTGTCCGCCGCAACATCAACATAAAATTCATTATTTTTTGAGTTTTGCGCCGCAACTCAACACTCGCGAAGTGCCTGACCCGTATTATGGTGGGGGGCAAGGTTTTGAGCGTGTGTTGGATATGATTGAAGCAGCGAGCGACGGTTTTTTAAAACATTTACATGATACGAAACGGTTAGGCTAAATATTATGGCAATTATTTCCAACACGATAAATTACGTCGATGGCGACACAGTTTTAGAAGCCTTTTTTGCGTTTGATGATGCAATTCAAGGTCAACGTCCCGCTGTTTTAGTCAGTCATCCGTGGGCAGGACGAAGTGAATTTACGGCAAATAAAGCGCGGGAATTGGCGAAATTAGGTTATGTCGGTTTTGCACTGGATATGTATGGTGCAGGAAAATTAGGACAAACCGATGCCGAATGCAGCGCGTTAATGCGTCCGTTTGTCGAAGACCGTGCGCTGTTGCAGCGTCGAATTTTGGCAGCATTTGCAAATGTAAAATTATTGCCATGGGTTGATGATAAGAAAATCGCCGCCATTGGTTTTTGTTTTGGCGGATTATGTGTTTTAGATTTGGCGCGTTCGGGGGCAAATGTCAAAGGCGTGGTGAGTTTTCACGGTTTATTAAACGCACCTGATAATTTAGAAAATTCTAAAATTGCCGCGAAAATTCTTGCTTTGCACGGTCATGATGATCCGCTTGTGCCACCTGAACAAGTTGCCGCATTTGAAGCCGAAATGACAAAAGCCGGTGCAGATTGGCAGTTACACGCTTACGGCAATACGGTTCATGCGTTTACAAATCCGCTTGCAACCGATTTCGCGGCAGGTTACAAATTTGACGAAAACGCGAATCGGCGTTCGTGGCAAGCAATGGAAAATTTTTTAACTGAAATTTTTGCGTAGTATGCGGCGGTATTAAGTCGTTACTTTTTAGGTGAGGCTTAGATGTTTAATTTAAAGAAATATCGCGTCTCATCTAAATGGAAAAAGAATAGAAAACGCCGGCTTGCTTATGATTCAGGTGAATGTCAGGGAATGGTCATCCGAAATGGCAAGCTGGCAAAATGTTTAAGTACGACGAATGTAGATGTTCATCATAAAAGTTATGAAAGATTAGGCTATGAATTTCTTGATGATATGGTTGTATTATGCAGACGTTGCCATCGCGCTGAACACTTTCGGTTAAACAAACAAGATTATCGACAATTGTCGATTGATTTTGACCCCATCTAAATTTCTATCTGCTTGCATTAGACAAAACAGGACACAATGCAAAAATTAAACGCTTTACTCAAAGATTCCGCTTATAAACTCACACAATTTAGTTCTGCTCAAATTGAAGCCTTAGAAAATCGCATTATCGATAAAGAAATTCGCAGCAAAATTACACCGCACGTTGTTTGTTTGGTTCGAGATAAAGAAATCAAACTCACGCCCGAAGAAGTTGTACGCCAGCTTTATTTGATGGTTTTAATCGATGATTTAGGTTATCCCGTTAGCCGCATAAATATTGAATATGGCGTAACGTTTGGGCGTGAAACTAAACGCGCCGATATTTGTATTTTCGACAAAGACCGTCCGACTGTGCCGTATATTTTGGTAGAGCTTAAAAAACCAAAACTCAAAGACGGTAAAGAACAGCTTAAAAGTTATTGCAATGCAACAGGCGCACCGATTGGCGTTTGGAGTAATGGCGATTCGATTTCTTATTACCAACGCAAAGACCCGAATTATTTTGAAGACATCCCCGCACTACCGAAAGCGAGTGAAAAATTATCTGACGTTTTATCAGAGCGTTGGACAATTGAGGATTTGATTAAACACGATAAATTAGTTAAAGAAAAAAAATCACTCAAAGATTTGATTCTCGAAATGGAAGACGAAGTTTTAGCGAATGCTGGCGTTGATGTGTTTGAAGAACTTTTTAAACTTATTTTCACCAAACTTTATGACGAAATGGAAGGGTGGCGCGATAAGAAAAAACATTTAGTGTTTAAAAATTATGGCGACACAGAAACCGAATTAAAAACCAAAATTCAAAATCTTTTTGATAAAGCACGCGACAAATGGGAAGGCGTTTTTAGTGATGACGCAAAATTACAATTAACGCCCAGTCATTTAGCCGTTTGTGTGTCTTCACTTGAAGGTGTAAAGCTGTTCAATTCAAATTTAGACGTTGTTGATGAAGCGTTTGAATATCTAATTAACAAATCCAGCAAAGGTGAAAAAGGGCAGTATTTCACACCGCGTTATGTCATTGATATGTGTGTCAAAATGCTCAATCCACAAGAGCATGAAACGTTAATCGACACAGCGGCGGGAAGTTGCGGTTTTCCTGTTCACGGGATTTTTCATGTTTGGGAGCAGATTTTAAAAGAAGAAGGTTTGCACAAAAGCCATTTATTTACCGCCGAAGCAAAACCGCCGCGTTGCACGGATTATGTGGTCAATAAAGTGTTTGCGATTGATTTTGACGAAAAAGCTGTTCGGGTAAGTAACAGTTCGCTTTAATCTATGATTATCTATGCTAATATATGATTATGGATAAGAAATTAGTCAAGATAGGCGAAGCCGCAAAGTTACTTGGAACAACGCCCGACACGTTGAGAAAGTGGGAAGTTTCAGGTGA
>CAILJB010000037.1 GCA_903834465.1 uncultured Pseudomonadota bacterium
ATTGGCGCGATTACAAGAATTACTCAACATTCCCAACGAAAAAATCGAACAATTCCAAAAGCAACGCAAACGTCAAAAACGGTTTATCAGCACGCCATTATTGCTGAGTATGACCGACGAAGAAATTGCAAAATTTGCCGTCCAACGTCCGTATTTTACAGGTGTTGATATTCAGTCGCGCCTCGTTCGTCATTATCCTTACAGTGATTTGGCGGCTCATGTAGTCGGTTATGTCAGTCGTATCAATGAAGCGGAAATGAAAACTTTACCAATGTCGGAATATCGTGGTTCAAGTCATGTGGGGAAATTAGGCATTGAAAGTTTTTACGAAACCCAACTGCATGGCAAAACAGGTTACGCCGAAATGGAAACTAACGTCCAATCTCGCGCCATCAATACCTTTAACCCCGTGCCGCCCGTGGCTGGCGCGAATTTATATTTGACGCTCGATATTGATTTGCAAAAAACAGCGTATGACGCACTTGAAGGTTATAACGGAGCTGTTGTCGCGCTCGATGTGCAAACGGGCGGCGTGTTAGTTTTTTCAAGTCGTCCAGGTTTTGATCCGAATCCGTTTGTGGTCGGCATTGATTACGATGCTTATCAAGCGTTGCAATCGTCTGAAAATCAGCCGCTTTACAATCGGGCGTTGCGCGGTTTGTATCCACCGGGTTCAACCATGAAGCCATTTGTGGCATTAGCCGGTTTGGAATATAACGCGATTGGTTTTGAACAAAAACATTTTTGTCCAGGTTATTATCAGTTACCGAATGTGCCGCACAAATACCGCGATTGGAAACACGGAGGGCATGGCGCGGTTAGCATGAGTGAAGCCATTACCGAATCGTGCGACGTGTATTTTTATAGTTTGGCTTCCGTGTTGGGTATCGACAATATGCACCGTTTTTTACAGCAATTTGGTTTTGGTGAAAAAACGGGCATTGATTTAGTTGGCGAAAAAACAGGTTTATTACCGTCCCGCGAATGGAAACAACAGCAAAAAAATCAGGCGTGGTATCCAGGCGAAACCTTGATTACAGGTATCGGGCAAGGCTATTTGCAAGTCACGCCAATTCAATTGGCGCGTGCGACGGCGACATTAGCCAATGGCGGCAAAAAAGTGGTTACACCATTTTTGGTGGATAAAATTGTCACGGCAACCGAAACCCAATCGAATGCCAAAACAGACGCAAAAGTGATTCCGTTGAAAGCCGCGAATGTCCAACACATTACCGACGCGATGGTGAATGTGGTGCATGACGCACACGGTACGGCGAAAAATATCGGCAAACACATTACTTATCACATCGCCGGAAAAACTGGAACCGCACAGGTTTTCAACATCAAACAAGAGGCAAAATACAACGAAAATGCCATTGATTTCAAACTGCGCGACCACGCACTTTTTATTGCGTTTGCACCTGCTGAAAATCCGAAAATTGCCGTCGCAGTAATTGTGGAAAATGGCGGTCATGGTGGTTCGGTTGCTGCGCCAATTGCCGGAAAAGTGATTGAGCAATATCTGGAAAGTCTTGATGCTCAACGTTAGCATTACCGTCTAATTGTAAAATTCAACTTCGTATCTAATTCGTATCTAAGCCATCCAAACCGAGTAATTCATGGAAATTTTAAAAAGTATTTTCGATTTTGATAAACCAATCAATTTCATCGCCTTTGTTATCATTCTGTCGCTAATGATTTTGGCAATAATTGGAACATATAGCTCGAAGCATCCCAGACTTAAAAAATATGCGAAACAATCTCCAGCAATTTTGGCAACCGTTGGTATATTTTTTAGCTTTTACGGAATTACCAATGGTTTGATAGCGTTGGATTTGCGACCAGAATTCATAAAAGACAGTATTCCCAATTTGCTCGATGGCTTAAAAGTTAAATTTATCGCCAGTTTGATGGGAATTGGCGCGTCGATTA
>CAILJB010000038.1 GCA_903834465.1 uncultured Pseudomonadota bacterium
GTGCGGCGTTTGGCACGGGTGTAACGCAAGCCGATATAAAAAATAAGAGGTTTAAACATGAATGAGATTTGGAATAAAAGTTAGGTTTTAGGTTTGCGGCACGCGCCACAAAAACCATAAAGGTAAAAATTGTGATCAGTGAGTTCATAACCCAAACTGTTGGCAATTTCGCGTTGACGTGCTTCAATCAATTCGTCGTGAAACTCATCAACTTTGCCACATTTCACGCAAACAAGATGGTCATGATGTCCGCCATCGTCAAGTTCAAACACCGAATTACCGCCTTCAAAATGGTGTCGCGTCACTAAACCTGCCGCTTCAAATTGTGTCAATACGCGATACACGGTTGCTAAACCAATGTCTTCGTTTTCACTCAATAAAATTTTATAGAGTTTTTCCGCAGAAAAATGGCGGTCTTCGACTTGTTTTTCCAAGATTTGTAAAATTTTGATGCGTGGCACGGTGACTTTTAAACCGGCATTTTTGAGTTCGTAGTTTTCTTGATTTTCCACAGCTGCGTTCTCGAAAGAAATTGATTTAGCGCATTGTAACGTTTTTTTAAACCTGAGCGCATGACTGTTTAGCCGAATTCCCGTAGAATTTGCGCCATTCCTTATCCATTTACTCTACGTCTCATGCGAAAATCGATTTTATCTTTAAGCCTACTCAGTCTATCGCTGACATCTTGTTCCACAGTTTTGAATCATTTGCCTTACGTTTATAAGATTGATGTCAATCAAGGTAATATGATTGACCAAGCGATGATTGACCAATTACGTCCGAATATGACTAAACGTCAAGTGTTATATGTGATGGGGTCGCCAATGCTTGTGGATTTTTTCCATCAAAATCGTTGGGATTATGTATATTCGTCTAAAAAAGGCGGCGAAGAGCGAGAACAAAAAACGGTTTCGATTTTCTTTGAAAATGAACAAATTAAAGGCATTCAAGGTGATTTTAAACCAGGTGCCGTGCCTATTATAAAACCTAGCGTCGATAAAATCGTCGATGTACCCAAACGTGATTTAGAAAAAACATTATGGGAAATGACAACTAACTGGATTGGTTATGATGGCAGTCATGATGATGTAAAAAAAGAAGTTGAGACAGCAAAGCCATCTGCTGCCATCCCGTAATTTCTGGAATTTTACTTAACAAGGAAGCTCAATAAATTAACGAGAGTTCGGGATAAGAATCAGTTTTAAATTACAGATATTGGCGAAAGTTTAATAAAATGCTACCGTATGACAAATGATATGCGATGCTAGACAAGGTCATTTTTTGAATGTCGTTTTTTCGACAATCTACTGTCGCAGTTAGTTGTTCTGCCTTCTAAAATCAACCAGTAAGAAGAAGTAAATGATGTGTAAATTGAATAATTACTTAAAAGTTTTTGCCTGTTATTTTTTACTCTTTGTATCATTTAACACTTACGCATCATTTACATTTACTGCTCACGATACAGCGGGGCAGTTGCTGAATTTTTCCACTCCGTTACTGATTGTGGGAACAGGGACATCGAATGGAGCAGGAACCGCGTCAGCAGGCGCAGGATATTATTATACTAATGTAATTACCGTGGACGGTGTTCAGGTTGATGCCATAGTGAGTGTAGATCAGGTTGTCAATGCAACGTTGAACATGTTTGATGATCCTCATCCTAATCCTGTTGCCAGTGATTCAACGCGATCAATTACAAACGGTACAACCGTTAGTTACATTACGTCATTCGGGGCTATTGTTCCAGAAGGGGCAATATTTGCGCCTCAAATTACCGCTACTAATAAAACTCAAAATTCTTATGTTCAATTCACCATTAAATTTCAAGACACCAAAGGTAATCCTGTTGTTTTAAAAAATGTTTACAATAATACACTTGATGTAGAGAGTGTTGAATATAATGAATTCGGAGGCTTCCAGTCGTATCAGTTTTCTAGTGATTATCAAACCAACACACTAGAACACATGGTTACAACTCCAGGCATGAATGGCAATATACGCTTTTCTAATTCTTTTTGTACCGGTAATCCAGGATTGTTTATTACCGATTCCAGTCGAGTACAAACAAAATTTGATACGATTACACAAATAACCATCGTAAATGGACAATTTGCCAATAACGCTGTACCAGACGGTAATGGTGGTTTATTAAGTTGTACTAATATTACCACGCGCTATTATGGCACTTTATTCGTAATGGACGATTTTACGCAATCAGGTAGTCCGGCTGTGCAGTGGACGGCTCCGACAGTAAATGCGTTAATCACATCTATAACCAAACCCACCATTACAGGAACTATTGGGGGGACGGTTACAACCGATCCTACCGGAAGTGCAATAGCTGCTGGCGATACCTTTAGTGTCACAGTTAATGGTGTTACCTATACATATCCCAATGCGAATTTACAAATTAGTGGTACGCAATGGGCGCTCACTATACCGACGGCTCTAGCTATTGGTACATACGAAGTTACCGCTATTCGCAACGGAATTTTAGTCGATCAAACAAAAAACGAATTGGAAATTATTGTTTCATGTACTAGTCCACAAGTAGCAAACGCCGCCGGAACAGCTTGCACGTCTCCGCCTCCTGGAACAGATGTTATTTGCCACACAGGCGATACGGGAGATATGAATAGTGATGGTGTCGAAAACACATTAGATGATGCCATACGGCATTACACTAAAATATTATCCAATATGCTGTCTGTAACGGGACATGAAACCCATCCGCACGATTATGCTGCCGATGCAAATGGAAAATGTCCTGATGACCCTGTTGTTTGTGTGTTACCAAAATTAAGAAATGCAACAACAAATCAGTGTTATACGCCACTAACTTGCGCTCTGCCCTCTGTTTTGAATGCGACAGCAACGGCTTGTGTCACATCAAGTGTCCCAACAGTAATAACCCAAGTTTCTGCTACAACCACGCCTACTGTGACAGGTACTATTGGAAGTTTAGCATTAGCAACAAATGAAACTTTTGCGGTTACATTGAATGGGGTAACGTATAGCGCCGCTAATGCTAATCTTACAATAAGTGGGCTAAATTGGACGTTAAATGCCTCGGCATTAACACGCGGGACGATTTATAACGTTGTGGCAACTCGAGATGGAACGTTAGTTGATGCGACAAGTAATGAGTTGACAGTGCTGTCAGTGCCTACTGTTGTATCGCAAACAACAACTAATTTGACTCCTACCATAACGGGAACTATTGGTAATGCGTCGTTAGGCTCATCTGAAACATTTACTGTCACCGTAAACAACGTCATTTATTCGAAAGGAGACGGAAAATTGAGTGTCAGTGGCACTGCCTGGACTTTAGTCGTTCCTAGTACAAATGGACTAAAAACAGGAACAACTTATGATGTTGTGACACTGAGGGCTGGCACACTAACAGATACGACAACCGGTGAATTAGTTATCACCGCTATTACTTGCACCGCCCCACAAGTGGTCAATACGACAACCAACACCTGTTACACGCAACAAACAGCATGTACTATGATTTTTAGTCCATTAGTCGTATCCACTATCCCAACGGGGTCGGATTATGATGGAACAAAACTCTCCCTTTGTCATTTTCCAACGAGTAGTTCACCTGCTCAAGTGGTATCCGTTACTGTTGCTAATCTTGGTTCATATTTAAACTATCATGGTGATTCTATATGGGAAAACGGTAAAACATGTCCCAATAAAACAACTGATTGTGATGTCGATCCAGATGTGGATTCTAAAAGTGATTATGATTCTTGCCAAACAACAGTAACCGGTCATGCAGGCACAAATCGTTCTCTTACCATCAATGTGTATGATTCAACTAATGTATTACGCACTACTGGAACAGCGACGATTACGGGAAGTAGCAATACTAATCCCTGGAGTTATAAACTGACTACATTATTGGCAGCAGGAAAATATAACGTAGAGACGGTAGGTGAAACAGGATTAAAAGATACTACAACCAATGAATTAACTATTAACAAATCAACTATTCCAACTGTTAATACGACAACATCAACAGATCAAATAAAGCCGACTATAACCGGCACGGTTGGAACGAGTACCACCTTAACAATAAGCATTGTTGGAAGTACAGGAACAACCGTAACGTCAGGTAGTGCAGTGATTAGTGGCACAACTTGGACATTTACACCTTCGGTTTTGATACCGGCTGGAACCTACAATATTATAGCGACAGGTGATGCAACGCATTGTGGATTAACTGATACAACAACCAATGAGTTAACTATTACCACCGCTAGCTATCCAACTGTCAATATCGCAACTACTAATGATAAAATAGCACCTAGTTTGTCAGGAACAACCGGCATTAGTACATCATTAACTATCAGCATTATGGATAGCACTAACACGTTGAAAGTGTCCGGTAATGCAACCATTAGTGGAAATAATTGGACCTATACCCCAAGCGTTGCAATAGCTGCTGGCACATACAATATTGTTGCAACAGGCGATGCGGCTCATGGCAATTTAGTTGATCAAACAACAAATGAACTAACCGTTACTGCCACCACTATTCCAAGCGTTAATACCGTTACAACAACAGATAAAGCAGCGGCGACATTGACTGGAACACCTGGAACCAGTACAACGTTACAAATTAAAGTATTAGATAGCAGTAAAGCTATTAAAAACAGCGGTGCAGCAACGATTATAGGGGGGACGACATGGACATACAAAACGATTGCTTTACCTGTTGGAACCTATGATGTGGTCGCCCAAGGTGACGCAACTAGCGGTAGTTTAGTGGACAATACAGCCAATGAATTAGTGGTTACTGCCAGTGTTGTGCCTACCGTCGATACAGTGACAACTAATGACAAAATCCCCCCCAAACTCACAGGAACAGTTGGAACGAGTCAATCCTTAAAAATCTCGATAGTTGATTCGAAAAATTCCAAGATTACTTCAGGAAGTGCCAAAATCACAGGAACGACTTGGAGTTACACACCTTCCGCCGCTATACCTGCGAATGTTTATGACGTAGTAGCTACAGGAGATAGTGCTAGTGGCGGTTTAGTAGATGCGACTAAGAATGAGCTTACCGTATTAGCGACAGTCCCGCCAACGGTTAATATTTTAACAACAAATGATATTACTGCGCCGACGTTGACAGGCACGGCAGGTTCGAGTCAATCTTTAACAATTTCAATAAAAAGTTCAGCAGGTGTCACGGTAGCAACAGGTTCTGCAACAATAACGGGTACAACATGGAGTTATACAACTCCCAGTCCTATTGCTGCTGGGATATACGAAGTAAGTGCTTTAGGTGATGCTGTTAGCGGCAGTTTGAAAGATTCTACAACCAATGAATTAACGGTTATTAACTGTAAACTGCCATTAGTTTATAGTGCATCAGGTACCAGTTGTATTAGTCCTATTCCCACTGTAGTCAAACAAACCATTGAAACATTGAGTTCAATTTCCCCAACGATTACGGGTACTGTGGGTGTTGTTGCTTTAATGAGCAATGAAACATTTACGATTACTGTAGCGGGAAAAACATACGACAGAACAAACAGTGCGCTTTCTTTTTCAGGTGTTAATTGGACCTTAACCGTTCCTGCTACATCGCCGATTACTTTTGGTTTTTATGATGTTGTAGTAGCACGGAATACGACCTCAAAAGATCAAACAACTAATGAATTGATTATTAACAAACAATGTATTCTGCCGCTTTTACCAGATGGAACTGGACGAGGATGTTTGGCTGCCTCTGCTTTTCCAGCAGTTGATGTTCTAACAACCGATGATACAACACCTACTATAACAGGTAGTGCAGGTGATACTGTTTTAAGTGCAACAGAAATGTTTGGTGTAACCGTCAATGGTATTACCTATGACAGAAGCAGTAGTCAACTAAGTTTTAATGGCACATTATGGTCATTAAATATCCCTTTAAGTGACGCATTAAATCCCGGTGTATATGACGTAATCGCCATACGCGGTGATGTTTCAGTCGAAGGGGCGGCAATTATGGATAGAACAACTAACGAACTAACGATTACTGCTTGTAACTCCCCTAAGCAGATTGATGCGACTACAGGAGATTGTACTAATGGTAGTCCAACTCCAACCGTTGATAGCTTAACCACAGATAAAACGCAACCAACTTTAACCGGCACAGTTGGTACTACCAGTTTAGGGAATACTGAAACTTTTACTATTAGTGTTGACGGACAAACTTACGATAAAACGACAATTATCATTTCAGGTTTGAAATGGTCAGTTAACGTAACAACGGATATTCAACCTGGCACATACGACGTTGTTGCGCTAAGAGCTGGTCAATACAAAGATCAAACAACAAACGAACTAAGTATTACAGGCGACATGGTGATTTGTGATAATGGAACGACCAAAACTATTTCAAAAGCCATGTGGGATAGTTCAAAGCTCGGAGCGTCTTATTACTTAGGTACATGTAACGCACCTGCTTGTAGTACACCGCCCGCCGCTACAGATCCGGCTAACTGTAGCACGCCTTTACCTGATCCGATAAAAGATGATGTAAAATGCCAGGATCCTACTATTACGGCGGCACAGATTGCAGCTTTGAATTGCGTATTACCCTCTATACCAAGTGAACTAGCAGATGAGTCGGTCAGTATTTACACTGGTCCAAATGGTGTAAATTATTGCGTTTCTAGCACTATTTCTAATTTGAATGGTTCTGTTTCATCAACAACAACGGGGGTTGATAGCTCCAGTTCAATTACGAAATCCACTGTTACGATTAAAAAAGCGAGAATTGCAAATTCCACTACCAGTGGTGGGCAAGTTTGTCTTTATAACAGTAGTAATTGCCCAAATACTCAAATCCCTCCTGTCATAAAATACGGTACATTGAGCGTTTCAGGTACTATTGACATTAGTGGTGCGACGGTCAATAAAAATGTTGCTACTGGCGTAAATATTACTGGTGCTACTCTAACTGGTACTTATATTGATACGGGCATCGATTATATCAATGCTGACGGCACCTCGAATCCTGCTGGAAATTATATTCCGGTTTATGGTGGGACAACGTTAAAAACGCCAACAACTAATATCACTTCAACAAACAAAGCTATTGTCACATCGGGTGTGATAGTTTCTGGAACTGATCCTCAAGGCAATCCAGTTCGAGGTGAAATCACTAATGCCACCTATGATACAGATGTTATCAACGCTGCAAGTGTATTGACTAAAGGACGTCGAGTTCAAGGCACGGTATCAAATGCAAAAATTACCAATGCACGATTGACCACCGTAGCCGGTGTAGGCGTGTTAGATCAGGGAACCATAATATCAGGTGACATGCAGTCTGATGTTTCGACATACGGCTCAGTTATAAATACGACGGTACAAGCTACGACTATTTTAATGTCATCTAGTCAATGCTCTTCAGCGGGTAGCATTATAGGGGTGGGGTCGCGTGGACAATTGATGTGGAAAGAAGTTATTAAGAAAAAAAGCGGCTTATAAATGACCGCTACAAAATGCAAAAAAACAAATATATAACGGCACTCTGTTGATATTAGAAAAATCAAGCTAGATAAATGTTTTACGAAGTATTTTTTCTCAAGTTATTCAATTGACAACTACTGCTTGTAATACAGAGTAGTTTTGATAACTTCTATTTTGGGATTACAATTTGCAATGTAAAAATTTTTAGCTTGAAAATTCTGTCCTTCCCCCCTAAAAAAACGCCTAGTGACATTTAAAAACATGGGTAAATGAGGGTCAAAAAAACTACATTGATACAAACTGCCGACATCAAAGCTAAATATCGCAGTGCAATATTCTCTCAAAAATCGTCATATTGTATTCAAACACTTGCCGATTAGTTGTCGCTATTTTGCCTAATGATAGGATTGATGCTAAAACTATAAAGTTGGAGTAAATCCTGTAAAATTTACCCTCCTAATTCCAACCATCTGGATTACTTATGACATCTGCTAAATACCGCTCCATTTTTTCACCTTCAACAGCACAACAACGCAAAGAAAATTTCGACAACTACTGGGAATTTACACAACAACACGGCGGCGAATTATTAGAAAATGATAAAGACTTAGCCATTAAACGCGCAAGATTAGAGTATTTTCAAAACAATCCGGTCAAATTACGCAAACCGTTAGCGAATCCTGAAGCGTTTTATCGCAATTACATCGAAATGCACGATAAACCGGAGTCGTTAGATAAAATGACGTTAATGCTGACGGGCATCTATAAATTCGCTCGCCACGAATGGGTCGGTATCAAAGGCGCGTGGGATGTTGTACCAAACATGGAAAATTCGCACAGCATCGAAGATAAAATTAGTCGCGTGCATTTAGCCGAAGAATTTTGTCACGTTCGTTTATTTGACGAAATGCTTAAAACGTGTGGTTTGGACAAAGTGGAATGGGTACCTTTATCGCCTTGGAAAGAAAAAGTGTATGAACAATTCCCGAAATTCCCTGGTTTTTTAATGGACACCCCGGCGTTTGTCACAGAATTGATGGGCGTGACGTTTTACTTCCATTTACACAGTTTATTTGATGACGTACTTGCCGATGAACCCGAAGTGCGCGACCGTTTGAAAGAATTGCTTGATGAAATCACCATTGACGAAATTGCTCATGTTGGACAACGCCGCAATTTTATTGGCGATATGGGGATTAAAGTGTCTAAATGGTTGGTCAAACCATTTTATACATTATTTTTTAATGATATTCCGGAAGTCGCACAATTGTTTGACGTGAAAAAAATGATTCAAGACGGCGAAGCGTTCGATTTCAACACCGTCCCCGATCACATGATTGCAAAAAGCTGGATTCCTTCGTATTGCAAAGTGTAACGCTTACATTTTTTCCAATTCTGATTTAATCCACGCTTCGACTTCAACGTTAATTTCGCTGGCTTTGCGCCCGTTGGTTTCAATGGGCGCACCGATTTTGACTTTAATCGTACCGGCGTATTTTAAAAAACTGTAACGTGGCCAGAAATCGCCCGCGTTGTGAACAACTGGCACAATCGGAAAACCCGATTTTTGCGCTAATACCGCGCCACCCACGTTAAACGGTAAAACCTCGCGTGCGCCAGCGCGTGTGCCTTCGGGGAAAATTAACACCCATAAACCTTCGTTCAGCCGTTGCGTGCCTTGCTCAACGAGGGCTTTCAACGCGCCACGTTGATTTTTTCTATCCAGTACGATGGATTTCAACAGCAATAATGCCCAACCCCACAATGGTAAATACAGTAATTCTTTTTTCAACACCGCCGCTTGTGAAGGCATAAACACGCGCAACGCCAGCGTTTCCCACGCTGATTGATGATTACTAAAAATAATGGCGGCATTTTCTGGCGTTATATTTTCTAATCCTTCGACTTCATACGTCAGCCCGCAAAAAACCTTTGTCATCCAAATCACCAAACAACACCACCAGCGTGCAATTTTGTAACGCAATTCAAACGGTGACCAAAATAGCGCGAATAAAATTAAACCGACAATGGTTGCGGTGGAAAAAATACTAATGAAAAGTAAAGCTGAACCCAAATAATTTTTCGGACGATTATCGGGCGATGAGGAATTTTGCTGCGTCATATAAGTTTTCAAAAATTAAAAGTGAAGAAAAAAGCTCTGGATTGTCTTGTAACGTTTTTTTACCGTTTCCTGTTTTGACTAAAATAGGCTTTGCACCGCCCGCTTTTGCGGCTTGAATATCGCGCAAAGAATCGCCGATAAACGAAATTTTTGTTAAATCGACATCGTAATCTGTGGCGAATTGTTTTAATAAACCGGCTTTTGGCTTACGGCATTCACATAAATCACTGGCTTGATGCGGACAAAAATAAATTTTTTCAATATTACCGCCTTCTTGTTCAACGGCGTAGCGCATTTTGTCGTGAATGGCATTTAACGTTTTTTCATCAAACAAACCACGCGCCAATCCCGATTGATTAGTAATCACCACAACCCGAAAACTATGTTTATGTAGAAGCGCAATCGCTTTTAAACTGTTTTCAATGGGCAACCATTCATCAGGTGATTTAATGAACGCTTCCGAATCATGGTTAATCACGCCATCACGGTCAAGAAGGATGTAACGATTTTTCATGATTAAAATTTATACGATAAACGCAACATCAATTCGCGTGATTCTGCCGGTAACGCGGGATGGCTGCCATTATATTGCTGGACATATTGATAACGAGCATTGAAAATATCGTACAATCCTAATCCAATTTCTGCACCTTTGATGGGCATATTTTGATAACGCAAGTAAGCGTTATAAATCCAATCAGGTTTGTAATGCGTTAGCACGTTGCCACTATAGCCAAAACGGTCGCTGAAAAAAATTAAATTGTGATTAAACGATAAATCTGACGTGAAATTAAACGTGTGATTGAGCGTGGATTTATGTGTCGGAAAACCCAAATTCATATTTGAATGAATTATCTGTCCGTTTGAATCTTCCGCTTGATAATAACTGGAAGCGGTATTTCTGGCCGTCTCATAAAACGAATAATTCAAATCAAAATGACCGAATGTCGCATGTTTATATTTCAACGTCGCTTCAATACCGTAAGTATCTAGTCCTTCGGAATTCACATAATAATCGTCAAAATTACTATCAAATGAATAATCAAAAATATTATCAATTTGCGTGTAAAAAACATTTGAAACAATTTCAAAATTCTTTGACAGCGCGTAACCTAATTCCATTTCATAAGTATGCGATAATTCTGGTTTAAGCGCGTTGATGTGTCGTCCTAACGTATTGTTTTGATTGTATTCCAAATTCATCTGGTAATCGCCACCGGTTGGTGCATGAAAAGCGTGGGTATACAGTAATTTATAATGAAATTTATCGAATTGTTTTGTTAATGCAAAACGTGGCGCGAAATTCGTGCCGAATTGTCCATACGCATCAAAACGCAAGCCCGCCAATATATCCATCCACGCTGTTTTATAAACGCCTTCCATGTAAGCAGTGTAATCGGTAAAAATCGGCAACGTTCCTTTAAAATCGGAAACGATATGAGTGTAATCATCCATTTGATAACTATTACCCACCGCGAGATAACTTCCCGCCTCGGTTATCCACGTTGCTTTGCTATCGAATTTATAATGGTCAACTAACACTTTCTCTTGGAGCGTTGAGGGATTTACGTTGTTATCGTAATATTTCGAGCGTTCCCACGGAATTTGGCGCGAAAAATCAAAACTCGAATTGATTTTAAAATGCGGATTAAATTCATGTTCAAAACCTAAATTTGCCGCATAAGTGCTGAATTTATTATTTAAATAAGAGCCTGGGTCTTGAATGGTATCCGCAAAACCATCACGACTTTCAATATTGTAATCTTCTGATAATAAACGAATTTTAAAGTCTTTATATTTCAAACTAAGATTACCGTACATGGAATCCAATTGACTGTTGTTTGCCATATCAAAAGAATTTTTATTCGCGTCGGTATAAATTCGGTCACTGCGTTGGGATTCGTTAGCTTTGCCCGAAAAACTAACTTCTATCTCATCGAAAATTTTACCTGCTACAACATTGATATTTTTACGCGCTTCACCACGTTCAAAATGTCCATAATCTGTAGTAACCGCCAGTCCGTCAGCTTGTTTGGCATTTTTAGTAATGATGTTAATTGTCCCCATTTCGGCATAATTGCCATTTGTAATGGAACTTGCGCCGCGAATAATTTCAATACGATCAATGTTTTCAATCGGGAAACGTCCGCCAAATGCGGTTGTACCAAAACGTTGTTCCGTGAGCATAATACCATCGACAAACACCGACATTTTGCCTTCGTCAGCTTGAATACCACGAATTCCCATGCCGATTTCATTGGTCATATTCACACCAAAGGTAAAACCTGGAATCAATTGCAAAACATCGACTAAATCGCGTGCGCCACGAGTCAGAATTTCTTCACCACTGATTGAACTTACGATATTTGCAGCTTCTTTTGTGCAAGCGGCTTGTTGTGACGCGCCAAGAAAAAGTGGAATTTCCATCAATTGTTCAATCGAAACATCTTCAACATCAAGATTTTTCATATCCTGACATATTACATTCTGTTCAGCATTAGCGACTTCACAGCCACAAATAATCATGGCAAAAATGATTATTTTTAAGTGGCTGAAAGTAGTCATTGATGTTTACGCTTGTAATTTGGAAATATCCGCACAAGTCAAAAATTGCTGTGATAACAAATTCAGTAACGCTAACCTATTAGCACGCAGCTCTAAATCCTCACAATTGACCATCACGCCATCAAAAAACGCATCAACAGGTTGTTTCAATTCGGCTAAACGATTTAACGTTGCTTGATAATCACGTTTTTCAAGTAAGGGTTGAATATCAGCGGCGGATTTTTGCGCCAATTCAAATAATTCAATTTCAACAGGTTCAATTAAAGCACCTCCCCCTTTGAAGGGGGATTGAGGGGGATGTGCTTTTTTCAAAATGTTCAAAATCCGTTTATTTGCCGCTGCTAAACTTTCAGCTTCGGGCAATTGTCTAAACGTTTTCACGGCTTGCAAACGTTGCATGAAATCTAATGGTTCTGCGGGATTTACGGTTAAAACAGCTTCAAATTCATCCACTGTAAAACCTTTGTCCAAACAGTAACCTTTTAGACGTTCGAAAATAAAATCTGTTACTAAGTTAGCTGTAGGTAAACGACCATTCTCTGCTTCCGCTCTAAAGTCTATTTGTATGCTAATAGATGGACCAATTGCTTTTTCTTTCTCTTTTTCTACATTGAAAATGGCGAATCTGCTTTGTTCGCAGGCAAAATCAATTAAATCTAAAAGATTCAGATTCAAATCATGTTCAATCAAAATTCGTAACACACCTAATGCCGCACGACGTAACGCATACGGGTCTTTGTCGCCTGTTGGAATTAAACCTGCGCTAAAAATCCCTGCCAACGTATCGATTTTTTCAGCCAACGCCACCACGCAACCAATATCACTACTCGGAATCGCGCCACCTGCTTGTTTTGGCAAATAATGTTCTTCAATAGCTTGCGCGACGATTGGATTTTCACCATCTGCCAGCGCGTAATAACGCCCCATTATGCCTTGCAAATTGCCAAATTCACCGACCATTTCAGTCATCAAATCGTTTTTCGCTAAAAAGGCAGCACGTTCTGCGAGTTCAACATCGGCGTTAATTTTTGGTGCGATGTATTCAGCGAGTTTTACAAGACGTTGCACTTTTTGCGCGACCGTTCCTAATTTTTCTTGGAATACGATGGTTTCTAAACGCGGCGCAAAATCGGCGAGTGAATAACGGCGGTCTTGTTTCCAGAAAAATTCAGCATCTGACAAACGCGGCGTAACAACACGCTCGTTGCCGTGTTTGATTGATTCGGGGTTTGTGCTTTCGATATTGCTGAACGTGATGAAATACGGACGCAACGAATCATCGGCATTTTTCACAGGGAAATACTTTTGATTTTCCTGCATCGTGGTAATTAACACTTCAGCAGGCAACGCCAAAAAGCGTTCGTCAAAATGTCCTGTAATCGGTACAGGGAATTCATTTAACGCTGCAATTTCTTCAAGCAAATCTTCTTCGATATGCGCGATGCCATTTACCGCCGAAGCTGCTTTTTCAGCGTCGGCGCGAATTTGATTTTTACGCACTTCAAAATCAGCAATGACTTTGCCTTGTGAAAGTAAGATTTCAGCGTAATTTTCAGGTTTTGCAATCGTAATCGCTTGCGGCGCGTGGAAACGATGACCGCGCGTTTGATTGCTCGTTTGCAATCCTAAAATTTCGGTTTCAATAATTTCTTCGCCATAAAGCAAAATCGCCCAATGCACAGGTCGGACAAATTCAGTTGCAAAACTGCCCCAACGCATCCGTTTTGCAATCGGTAAGTTCGCAATGCTTTTGCGAATAATGTCAGGAATGATGTGTTGCGTGGTTTGACCTGCAATCGTTTGCGTACACGCCAGCCATTCGCCTTTGTCGGTTTTTAAACGTTCGAGTTGGTCGAATTCCACGCCGCAACTTTGCGCGAAAGCAAGAGCCGCTTTGCTCGGTGTGCCGTCTGCTTGGAAAGCCGCTTGCACCGCAGGGCCTCTTTTTTGAACCGTTTTATCTGCTTGTGCGCCTTGCAAATTTTCAATGAAAACAGCCAAACGTCTTGGTGTGGCATAACTTTTTACGCTTAAAAAAGCGAGTTCCGCTTCGTTCAAGCCTGCCACGATGCCGTCGGTTAAAGCATTGCTGAGTTTTAATAAATTTTTTGGCGGTAATTCTTCTGAACCGAGTTCAAATAATAAATGTTGGGTAGTCATTAGTTTGCTCCTTGCATGTTTAACATCGGAAATCCTAAGGCTTCGCGGCGTGCGTAATAGGCTTCGGCAACGGCTCTTGAAAGCGTGCGAACGCGCAAAATATAACGTTGGCGTTCGGTCACAGAAATGGCATGACGCGCATCGAGCAAATTAAACGTGTGCGAGGCTTTCAACACCATTTCATACGCAGGCAACGGCAAATCAGCGGCAATCAATTTTTGGCATTCTTGTTCGTAAGTATTGAAACACTCAAACAGAAAATCCACTTTCGCATGGTCAAAATTAAACGCCGACATTTCCACTTCGTTTTGGTGAAAAACATCGCCATAAGTCACAACGCCGTGCGGTGTTTCTGTCCAAACCAAATCATAAACGCTGTTCACACCTTGCAAATACATCGCCAGACGTTCTAAACCGTAAGTAATCTCACCCGTCACAGGACGACATTCCAGCCCGCCGACTTGTTGGAAATAAGTAAATTGCGTCACTTCCATGCCGTTGAGCCAAACTTCCCAACCCAAACCCCACGCGCCAAGCGTTGGCGATTCCCAGTTGTCTTCCACAAAACGAATATCGTGTTCTAGCAAATCAAAACCTAAGCGTTTCAACGAACCTAAATACAAATCCTGAATATCCGCAGGCGACGGTTTGAGCATCACTTGAAATTGATAATAATGCTGTAAACGGTTTGGATTATCGCCAAAACGCCCATCCGTTGGACGACGTGAAGGTTGAACATAAGCCGCACTCCAAGGCTCAGGGCCGATGGCGCGTAAAAAAGTCGCAGGATGAAATGTTCCCGCGCCGACTTCTAAATCTAGCGGTTGCAGCAGCACACAGCCTTGTTCTGCCCAATAAGTTTGTAGAGCTAAAATTAGCCCTTGAAAGGTGGTTACTTTTTGATTTGTTGACACAATATTGACCAAAATTAAACGAAAAAAGATGCTTAATTATAGCCCAAAATATGATTGATAGCGTGACATACGTCACATTTTGAATTTGTCGGGTTAGCGATAAATCACCACCCGACAAAACTGAGGAATTACACTACGGTCAACATTGCATTTAATGCTTCTTTAGCTAAAAGCGCGTCTTTTTCGGGGACTGAAATTTGATTCACCACATGACCGGCAACCAAATTATCTAATATCCACGCTAAATGCTGTGGGTCAGTTCTAAACATGGTCGAACACATACATAACATCGGCGACATGAACTGTACATTTTTATCCGTGCATTCTTCACTTAATCGATTTACCAAATTTAATTCTGTACCAACCAGCCAACGCGTTCCCGCTTCGGCGGCACGCACAGTTTTCAAAATAAATTCGGTTGAGCCGACATAATCGGCTTTTTGACATACTTCAAAACAACATTCTGGATGCACAATCACTTTCGTTTCAGGATACTGAGCAAGATAATTATCAATATGTTCCGGTTTAAACATTTGATGCACAGAGCAAAAACCGTCCCACAAAATCATTTTGGCATTTTTGATTTGCTCAATCGTCAAACCGCCCATTGGTTTAGTAAAATTCCAAACGACCATTTCATCTAAACCAATTCCCATTCGGTACGCCGTGTTGCGTCCTAAATGTTGGTCAGGGAAAAATAATACTTTTTCGCGTCGTGCAAAACTCCATTCCAGAATTTTTTGGGCATTCGATGATGTGCAAACAATACCGCCGTGTTCACCACAAAAGGCTTTTAAATCTGCCGCAGAATTGATGTAAGTAACCGGCGTTACTTCATTTTCTACGTCTAATACTTGCGCCAATTCATTCCATGATTGCTGCACTTTCATCAAATTTGCCATGTCCGCCATTGAACAACCGGCGGCTAAATCAGGCAAAATCGCAATTTGTTCAGGACGCGACAAAATATCAGCGACTTCTGCCATAAAATGCACGCCACAAAATACAATATATTCGGCTGTCGATTGTGCGGCATCTTTAGAAAGTTTTAGTGAGTCGCCAGAAAAATCGGCGTGTTTAAACACTTCGTTACGTTGATAATGATGACCTAAAATTACGCACCGTTCGCCTAATTGCGCTTTTGCTTTTACGATGAGCGCGTCGCATTCTTCGTCTGTTAAGGTTGCATAATTATGAATGGATAATGTCATTTTTATTCGACTCGTTAGTTAAAAAGGTTCAAAAAGTAAAAGGGCTATTCATCGCTGTAAGAACTGTAATGGCTAGGATTCGCGCAATTTTGGAAACGTGAATATTGCCCTTGGAACATTAACCGTACTGTGCCAAGTGGGCCATTTCGTTGTTTGCCAATAATCAGTTCTGCTGTGCCTTTATCAGGACTATTTTCATTGTAAACCTCATCACGGTAAATAAATAAAATCAAATCAGCATCTTGTTCAATTGCGCCCGAATCACGCAAATCAGACATCACAGGACGTTTATTGGGACGTTGTTCCAAATTACGATTAAGCTGTGAAAGTGCGATAACAGGTACATTTAATTCTTTGGCTAACGCTTTTAAACCGCGTGAAATATCTGAAATTTGTTGTACGCGACTTTCGCCGCTGGTTGGTGATTGCATCAATTGCAAATAATCCACCACAATCAAACCCAATTGCCCGTGTTCACGCGCTAACCGTCTAGCACGGGCGCGAATTTCACTGGGCGATAATGCCGCGCTGTCATCAATAAAAATTTTAGTATTATTGAGCATCGTCAACGCCATGGTTAAACGCGGCCAATCGTTATCGTCTAAATCGCCAGAACGTACACGTTGTTGTTCGATGCCGCCGAGCGAGGACATCATCCGCATCACAATCGCATCACCTGGCATTTCCATACTGAACACGGCGACGGGTTTTTGTCCTTTGATAGCAAAGTTTTCGGCAATATTCATCGCCACTGTCGTTTTGCCCATCGACGGTCTACCGGCAACAATAATTAAATCAGAGGGTTGCAAGCCAGAAGTTAGCGTATCTAAATCATCAAAACCCGTCGATGCACCTGTAATTGAACCGTCGAGTTCGGCGAGCAATTCAATTTTTTCAATCGTTTTCTTCGCCAACGCGCGAATACCAACAAAACCGCCTTCATTCGATTTATGCGTTTGTTCTGCAATTTTAAAAACTAATTTTTCGGCATTTTCGAGCAACTCTTGGGTTGTTTGACCTTCGGTTTGATAAACAGAATTGGCAATCGTTGTTCCGGCTTGAATCAGTTGCCGCAACACCGATTTTTCACGCACGATATTGGCATACGCTTCGACATTCGTCGCGCAAGGCGTATCTTTGGATAAGACGATTAAATATGACAAACCGCCAACAGTTTCTAAATGTCCAAGCGATTTTAACGATTCCGACAACGTAATAATATCGAATGGAATTTGTTGTTCTGCGAGTTGGGCAATGGTGCGAAAAATCAGTTTGTGCGAACGTAAGTAAAAATCGACTTCTGATAATTTGTCCGCTACCGTGTCCCACGCGCCATTTTCAAGAATCAATGACCCCAAAACAGATTGCTCAGCGTGTATCGAATTTGGTGGGGCTTTTAGCATATCAAGCGCAGGATCGCGCTCAAGTAAATAACTTTCAGACATGGTTACTCTATGGTGAGGGTCAAATCAATACAGCTAAAAAAAGCGCGGTTTCAATGCTAAACCACGCTTTATTATTCGTTCATTTATTTTTATTTTTCTGTGAATTCGGTGGAGATTTTAGCAGAAAATCTGTCGCTAAACTACGTTGACAGATTACGAAAAAATCGTTATCGCAATTTTAAAATCAACCTTGTTTTTAAACTTTACACCCGCATAATAACGGCACGCGAAAGCGTTTTTTGATTCACAACTTATAAATTTGGAGCGTACACAATGGCAGTTTCATTAAGCAAAGGCGGCAACGTTAATTTAAGCAAAGAAGCACCAAACCTAAATAAATTGGTGATTGGCTTGGGTTGGTCAGAACGTTCAACAGATGGCGCAGCATTTGATTTAGATGCGAATGCGTTTTTACTGAAAGCCGACGGCAAAGTCCGTAACGACAGCGATTTTTGTTTTTACAATAATAAAATTGTTGCTGACGGCGCAGTTCAACATGCAGGTGATAACAAAACGGGTGCGGGTGAAGGCGATGACGAAACCGTTAAAGTCGAATTATCCAAAGTGCCTGCGGACATCGATAGAATTACTTTTTGCGTCACCATTCACGAAGGTGAAACGCGCAAACAAAACTTTGGACAAGTTCGCAATGCTTACATTCGCGTCGTGAACGAAGACGGCGGTACTGAACTCGCACGTTATGATTTAAGCGAAGATGCCTCAACGGAAACCGCTATGATTTTCGGTGAGTTGTATCGCAATGCAGGTGATTGGAAATTCCGTGCTGTCGGTCAAGGTTTTGCAGGCGGATTAGCACCATTGGCGGTTTCATTTGGCGTAAATGTTTAGGACATTATAATGGCTATTAACCTCGAAAAAGGGCAGAAAATTTCGCTCGAAAAAGAATCTGGTACAACGCTCACAAAAGTCGTGATGGGTTTGGGGTGGGATGCAAAGCAAGTCAGTGAAAAAAAGGGTTTATTAAGCGGCTTATTTAAAGTTAGCGACGGCGAAAATTCGATCGATTTGGATGCGTCGTGCATTATGTTTGCGGGTGATACGCCTGTTGACGCGATTTTCTTTGGTCAACTTAAAAGCAAAGACGGTAGCATCACGCACAGTGGTGATAATCGCACCGGCAAAGGCGAAGGCGACGATGAACAAATTGTGGTCGATTTGAGTCGCGTTCCTGAAAACGTCACCGCATTGGTTTTCACGGTGAATTCATTTACCGGACAAACGTTTGATGCAGTAGCAAATGCGTATTGCCGGTTGCTCGATGGCAATAATCAAAACGAAATCGCGCGTTATACGCTATCTTCGCAAGGCTCGCATACCGCGCAAATCATGGCAAAAGTTTATCGTCATAATGGTGAATGGAAAATGCACGCTATTGGCGAAAATGCCACGGGTCGCACGATTAACGATTTATTTAAACCCATCAGCTTGTTTTTATGAAACGCGCCATGAAAAAAATGGCTAAAGGTTTTCTCGCTGGCTTATTGGCTACGTTTGCAGTTGCCGTGGCAGCAGAAGAAATTGGCGAAGTTTCAACAACGTTTAATTTACTTAGCCCGAACAGTAAAATTGTCATTGAAGCCTTTGATGATCCAGAAGTCGCTGGCGTGACGTGTCATGTTTCAAAAGCGAAAACGGGCGGTTTAAAAGGGGCTGTTGGCATCGCTGAAGACCCGTCAGAAGCCTCGATTGCGTGTCGCCAAATCGGAACAATTGATGTGAGTAAATTGGCGAATTTGAAAAATGGTGATGTAGTATTTAAAGAAAATCGCTCACTCATTTTCAAAACGCTACAAGTTGTGCGTTTCTACGATAAAAAGCGAAATGTTTTGATTTATTTGGTTTATAGCGACAAATTAGTCGACGGTTCGCCGAAAAATTCTATTTCGACTGTGCCAATTATGCGTTGGAATTAAATAGTTTTATTCTAGGCGGTGAAAAATAATATTTGCCGCTTAGAGCTTTCACGTTTGTTTTAAGTTGAGTAGTGCTAAACAAGTAATGCTCTGAAAAAAACACCAGCAAAGTTGGTTAATCTATGTACTTTAAATGATTAGAGCGTAGAAAGATGATACGAGAATTTTGTCCAACTTGCAGTAGCGAAAAGTACAAAAAGAACTGGCATATTCACCACAGAAAACAAAACTATCGTTGCAAAAACCGAATTATCGGCCGTTCACCAACAACAAACTCGCCACAAATCGACCCGTGTTGAATCAAGGCGAATCTGTGGACGATTGGGTTTATCCGCCCGCCGTGTTTATTTGCGGTAACGTACCACTTTCAAAATGGGTGGACAACGAAGGCGTAGCAAATTGGTGGAATGAAATCAACCCAGCCCCCCTTTGGACGCTGTTAAACATGGTTAGTTATTTTGGGCATTTTTTTGAGTTTGAATAGTTCGAAGGGTTAAACCTTGTTATTTTTTAGCCCACTCAGGGCGGACTATTAAAATATAGGAATATTTCCCCCTATGTACATAGGAGCATTTTCAAATATAATTTTTTCTATTTTTACTTCACCAATGATATTAAATCGCACCTCGTCTTTTTCTCGCAGCACAAAAAGTTCTTGATGCCGCAATGGGTAAGTAACAGTTCGCTTTAATCTATGATTATCTATGCTAATATATGATTATGGATAAGAAATTAGTCAAGATAGGCGAAGCCGCAAAGTTACTTGGAACAACGCCCGACACGTTGAGAAAGTGGGAAGTTTCAGGTGA
>CAILJB010000039.1 GCA_903834465.1 uncultured Pseudomonadota bacterium
AAACTGTAAAAAAACTTATTGAGCAAGCAACAGAAGAGTTAATAGACGAACTTGAAGACAAAAGAAAAGGGGAAAAAAACCTTAAAATTGTGAAATGGATTGAAAAAAACTACGAAGAACCAAAAAATGAAGAAAAACAAGACACCAAAACACCAACACAAAAAAAATATGTACAACAAGAAATCAACGGACTACCAAAAAAACGCGGCGGTTGGCGTGGTGGTGGCAGACCGAAAAGCACAGGTCAAACAACAATTGCAGTAAGAATAGACAAACGACTAGAAAATTTAGTCAACATGCTAAAACAAGAACTCAAAAACGGAACGCTTAACGAAAATAAAATCAAAAAATTGATTGAGTTTTCCCGTACATAAAAACAAAAAAGGAAAAACAATGGACATGACAAAAATAATTGCACCACTAAATGATGCACAGCGTGCCGCTGTTACTGCACCATCACAAGCCATGCTAGTTTTAGCTGGAGCTGGGAGCGGTAAAACGCGCGTTTTAGTACATCGCATTGTTTATCAAATCCAAGTGAACAACGTTTCACCGCATAGCATTTTAGCCGTGACATTTACAAACAAAGCCGCGAATGAAATGCGCGGAAGAATTGAATCATTGCTCGAAACAAACGCATCAAAAATGTGGATCGGAACATTCCACGGCATCGCACATCGTTTGTTACGTCGTCATCATCAACAAGCCTGTTTACATAAAGATTTTCAGGTTTTGGATTCAAGCGACCAACAAAGGCTAATCAAACGATTATTAGAAGATTTGAAAATTGACACAAAAGAATTACCTCCGAAAGAAATTCAGTGGTTTATCAACGCACAAAAAGACAACGGATTACGAAGCAAAGACATTAACGAAGTAAAAGACCGCAACACCATCCGTTTTTTAAGAATCTATCAAGAATATGAAAAATTATGTGAACGCACAGGCGTGGTGGATTTTGGCGAACTTCTATTGCGCTCTTACGAGCTATTACGCGACGATGACATCTTACGCGAGCAATACAACTGGCGATTCAGTCAAATTCACGTCGATGAATTTCAAGACACAAATCAATTGCAATACGCATGGCTAACGTTACTCAGTCCAAATCGAGATAATTTGTTCGTAGTTGGTGATGATGACCAATCGATTTATGGCTGGCGTGGTGCAAAAATCGAAAACATTTACAACTTCCAAAAACATTATCCCAATCACCAAGTCATTAAATTAGAGCAAAACTATCGCTCAACAAGCACAATCTTAAAAGCCGCAAACAGCGTTATCGAAAACAACAAAGAACGAATGGGCAAATCGTTGTGGACAGAATCCGCCGACGGCGAAAAAATTACAATTTACAACGCCCAAGACGAACGCGACGAGGCAAAATATGTCGTTGAAAGAATTAAAATGTGGTTTGACGCTGGAAATAAACGTGCAGAAACTGCTATTTTGTACCGTTCCAACGCACAGTCGCGTCAATTTGAAGAACAATTGATGTTCACAAAAACGCCGTTCAAGGTTTATGGTGGTATGCGGTTTTATGATCGTGCCGAAATTAAAAACGCATTAGCTTATTTACGTTTGATTGCAAACCGAAATGACGACGCATCACTAGACCGAATCATCAACACGCCAACACGCGGAATTGGTCTAAAAACAATTGATGCAATTCGAGAATTAGCACATACAAAACAAATTTCGCTTTGGATAGCCGCAAAAGAACTTATCGAGCAACAAATTTTGCCAAGTCGCGCAAATAATGCGTTATTCAATTTTTTGAATTTAATCGAGCAATTAGAGCAAAACACAAAAGAACTTGAATTAGCCGAAAGAGTGCAGTTTGTAATTGAACAAAGCGGTTTAATTAGTTTGTATTCTCAAGATAAAGTCGAAAAAAGCGAAGAAAAAATCGAAAACTTAAAAGAGTTGGTCAATGCAGCGGCAGATTTTAGTTTTGATAATGACGAAGAAGATAATTTATCAGAACTGACAGAATTTTTAAGCAATGCCTCATTAGAATCAAGCGAATCACAAAGCGATGAATCCGATGATTGTGTGCAGTTAATGACGTTACACACGGCGAAAGGCTTAGAATTCCCGCTAGTTTTCATGGTTGGAATGGAAGAAGGTTTATTCCCATCTCAACAATCGATTTACGAAAAACAGAAATTAGAAGAAGAACGCCGTCTTTGTTACGTTGGCATCACGCGAGCAATGCAAAAACTGCATATCACGCACGCAGACAGTCGGCTTTTATACGGTAGAAGTGAATCGGCATTTAAATCTCGTTTTTTGAAAGAATTACCGCAAGAACTGCTAAATGAAGTACGTCCAAAACGTGAAGTTTTACGTCCAATTACGGTAAAACCATTGCAATCATACGAAGAAATAAAAAGTGATAGCAAATATCGTAAAGGTCAAAAAGTGCATCATGCAACGTTTGGAAACGGCACAATCTTAAACATTGAAGGCGAAGGCGCAAAAGAAATGGTGTTAATTAAATTTGGTAATGATTCAAAATGGCTAATGACCGCTTATCTTTAATTGGTTTTTGCGTACATAAAAACAAAGCTGCAATTTAAGCGACTTTTTTGTTATCTAAAAATTATTTGTTTTTCTATTGTTAATAATCAACAACTACGCCACGTTATCACGCATAAATCGCTACAACCCTTGCCATTACTGGTATCGCGTCATATTCACTGCTTTTCTAACCTAACCGAGTGCGCCGAAACATCCTGCATTATTCGGGGGCTATAGCGATTTTGTTACAAAGTTGCCTTTTTTATAAACCGCAGTTAATGCGTAGTAATAAACATGCTAACATTAAATAATTACATTAAAATCAATTAGTTAGTTAATGGCGCGAAATTAGAGCGTTTATTTTTATTTGTTTTTATGGTTTCGATTTTTTGGCTTTTCAGAAAAGTGGCAAAAAACGGCTACAACGATTTAGTAATTGATCGTTACGGCGTGTTAAACAGTT
>CAILJB010000040.1 GCA_903834465.1 uncultured Pseudomonadota bacterium
CACATTTCCCAAAGGCGTGTCGAAAACGATTACGTTATCGGGCGAAACCGTCACGATTAACGGCATTTCCAAAGGTGCGGGCATGATTCAGCCGAATATGGCGACGATGCTTAGTTTTATCGCTACCGATGCCAAAATCAGTCAACCGTTATTGCAACAATGTTTAACGATGGCGACGGAATTATCCTTCAATCGAATTACCGTGGACGGTGATACGTCTACGAATGATGCGTGTGTGTTGGTGGCAAGCGGTCGCACACTTGCCCCAGAAATTGTGGAAGATTCTGAAAATTACCAAATTTTTGCCGCAGCAATTTTAGATGTAAGCAAAACGTTGGCAGAATTGATTGTGCGTGACGGCGAAGGTGCAACGAAGTTGATGAGAATTGTGGTTTCTGAAGCCGCGAATGATGCCGAAGCGGTGCAAGTTGCCAAAACTATTGCCCATTCACCGTTGGTGAAAACTGCGTTTTTCGCCAGCGACCCGAATTGGGGACGTATTTTGGCAGCAGTTGGACGCGCGGGTGTAGAAGCGATGGAATTGGAAAAAATTCGTATTTATTTGGACGACGTGTGTATTGTTCGCGACGGTGGACGGGCAGAGGATTACACCGAAGAAGCCGGTCAAGCTGTCATGAATCAAGCGGAAATTATAATTGGTGTAAAACTCGGACGCGGTGAAGCGATACAAACCGTGTTGACCTGCGATTTTTCATACGATTATGTGAAAATTAACGCCGAATATCGCACCTAATTCGAGGCTTCACCACTGTGGCGACATTAACGCAAATGTAAGAAACATAAAGCCCACGATTCATAAGATTCTGTGGGTTTTTTATTGTTAGATTTTTAGTTAATAGCAACCATCTAGCATCTACTGGTTGAAAACAACCTATTAAAATCAAATGGTTGTCATCAAAAATTCAGGTGTAGTGTGATACTATGTCATATCGTCGCAAAATCGTTTTTTTAGCGACGATGGTAAAATTTAAATTAAACATTAACCGAAGGGTGAATACGATGAAAAAATTATTGTTGTTACTTCTTGTTTCTGGCGGTTGTTTTGCCGCAGAACCCGCTGCGGAACGTCAAACCGAAATCCGCGCTTTATTGCAAAATAGTTGCAGCGGCTGTCATGGTGCAGGATTACAAGGCGCAATGGGACCTTCACTTAAACCCGAAGCGTTAGCAGGCAAAGCCGATGATTTATTGATTACAACGATTACCAACGGTCGAAAAGGAACGGCAATGGCATCGTGGAAATCAACGTTTGAGCCAGATGAAATTAAATGGCTCGTCGGTGTGTTAAAAAGTGGTAAATAAATAAAGTGGGATGGATGCCGATAACCTCGGTGTCCATTCAACAATTTTTTATACCCAAATTTACAGATAAAGGAGCAGTCATGCTAAAAATAAAAAAAATTTCTGTTGCTGTTTCACTTTTCACAGTGACTTCGGCGACGTTATTCACCAGTTTTGAAGCGAATGCGTTACCAAGTTTTACGCGCCAAACC
>CAILJB010000041.1 GCA_903834465.1 uncultured Pseudomonadota bacterium
ACTGGAAAGCACTAAAATCTGCACCGTGAATCTTGACGTTGAGATGGAAACTGGTACTGGGAAAACTTACTGCTACATCAAGACGGCGTTTGAACTCAACAAAAAGTATGGCTGGAGCAAGTTCATTATCGTTGTGCCGAGCATTGCGATTCGGGAAGGCGTTTATAAATCACTCAACATTACCGCCGAACACTTTTTGGAAGCCTACGGGAAGAAAGCACGGTTTTTCATTTACAACTCAAAGCAACTGCACAACCTTGAGAATTTTTCGTCCGATGCGGGACTGAATATCATGGTCATAAACGTGCAAGCGTTCAACGCCACTGGGAAAGATAACCGCCGTATTTACGAAGCCTTAGACGACTTTCAATCACGCAAACCGATTGATGTCATTGCGGCAAATCGTCCGATTTTGATTCTCGATGAACCTCAAAAAATGGAAGGCGGTAAAACGCTGGATTCATTTGTCGCATTCAAACCGTTGGCAATGTTGCGTTATTCAGCGACGCATAAAACCACTTACAACAAGATTCACCGTTTAGATGCGCTCGATGCGTACAATCAAAAACTGGTGAAAAAGATTGCGGTCAATGGTATTAGCGTCAAAGGGCTAACGGGAACAACGGCGTATTTGTATCTTATCGACATTGAGAAATCACACAAACCACCTGTGGCGCGATTGGAATTTGAAGTTAAGCAAGTCAATGGCATCAAACGTGTTGTCCGCAAAATTAACAAAAACGATAACTTGTTTGAACTGTCTGGTGGACTGGAGCAATACAGAGGCTTTGTGGTCAGTGAGATTGACTGGAATGCGGGGGTAATTAGTTTCACCAACGGCGAATCATTAGGCGTTGAACAGGCAACTGGCGATGTGACTGAACCGACGTTGCGCCGTATTCAAATTCGAGAAGCGATAAAAGCGCACCTGCAAAAAGAGCGTGTGTTATTCAGTCAAGGCATCAAAGTTTTGACCCTGTTTTTTATCGGAGAAGTAGCTAAATACCGCTGCTACGATGAAAACGGTGAAGGCGTTGGTGAGTATGCTCAAATGTTCGAGGAAGAATATGACGAGCAAGTCAACGACCTTGGAACGTTAGACGACAAGGTTTACACCGATTATTTGCGTGGCATTACAGCCGCAAAAACACACAACGGCTACTTTTCCATCGACAAGAAAACGAAGCGATTAGTTGACCCAGTAACTGGTAAAAAATCATCAGAAACAGATGACGTTGACGCTTATGATTTAATCTTGAAAGACAAAGAACGGTTACTGTCGTTTGAAGAACCCACGCGCTTTATTTTCTCGCATTCTGCTTTGCGTGAAGGTTGGGATAATCCAAACGTGTTTGTAATTTGCACGTTAAAGCAAAGTGATAATACAACAACCCGTCGTCAAGAAATTGGTCGTGGTTTGCGATTAGCCGTCAACAAACATGGCGAACGTATGGATGACCCAGCGACGGTGCATGACATCAATGTTTTAACAGTTGTTGCGAGTGAAAGTTACAGTGATTTCGTGGCGGCATTACAAAAAGACATTAGCGAAACCTTATCAGAGCGTCCGCGTGTTGCCGACGAAAAATACTTTACGGGCAAGGTGCTGATAACAGAATCTGGCAAGGTAGAAGTCACGCCACAAATAGCAAAGCAGATTTACAAGTACCTATTGAAAAATGATTACACCGACGATAAAGACGGTATCGCACAAAGCTATCACGAAGCGAAAAAATCGGAGCAATTAGCCGATTTACCTGCTGAACTCGCGCCTTACAAAGAACAAGTGTTTGAGTTGATTGATAGTGTGTTTAGTGACGCATCAATACCAGTTCCTGTTAATGCGAAAGAAACTAAAACCAACGACCGCAACGATAATTTTCATAAAAAAGAGTTTCAGGAACTTTGGAAAAAGATTAACCGCAAAGCGGCTTATACCGTGCATTTTGATAGTGATGAATTGATTAAGAA
>CAILJB010000042.1 GCA_903834465.1 uncultured Pseudomonadota bacterium
GCAAATAAGTTTACTTCTACACATCTGTAGCCTCTTGGCTTTCGATGACCACAAATGTAAGTACATGGAGATTTTACAACATGAACACAAAAAATCAAAAGATAGCTTCGCCAGAAGAGTGCTATCCATCCCCACCCAAGCCTATCAGCTCTGGGTGGGGAATTTCGCACGGTAAGTTAAAGAGAAAAGTAACGTGCCACCGAAAATTAGAGAATTGATTGAAATTTTAGAAGCCGCAGGATTTAAAAACAATGGTGGTAAAGGTAGTCATCGAAATTATAAGCATCCGAGTGTTGGAACCGCGGTGACTATTTCAGGGAAGTTGGGTGATGATGCACATCGTTATCAAGAAAAGTTAGTAAAGAAAAAATTAGAGGAAATAAAATGAAAGACAGTGATAGATATTTGAAAGTGGTGGAATGGTCGGAAGAAGACGGTTGTTATTTAGGGTCAGCCTTGGGATTGGTTGAACATTGTTGTCATGGTCATAATCAGGCAAAGGTTTTTAAACAGTTGTGTAAAATTGTAGATGAATGGATTGAAATTTATAAACGCGACAATCTTGAATTGCCAAAGCCTGTGTCGTTAGAACAAATTCATCACATGGCAGCTTGAAACGCTAACCAAAACCCTCATCGTACGAAAGTGCGGAGGGGGTTATAAACACACCTTGCGTCGCTATCGACTTATATTCAAGTTGTGTTTTCAGCATGAACCAACCCGCATCTAAAACAGACTTTGCCATTTTAGTTTTTGCGAGTTTTTGACTGCTGACATTTCCAACGACGATTAAACTGTTCTCACGAACGATTTTGTTGGTGAATTTATGTATCGCGTTCTTGCGAGTATTTTTTATTTTTGCGTGAATGGCTTTAACGCGCTTTTTGTTCTTAGCCTGTTGTGCCTTTCCTAATTTCAGTTCTAATTTTCTATAGTAATCTTGTCTTGCAAAACTATCACCATTTGAACAGGTTGCTGTTGTTTTTAAACCCAAATCAATCCCAATTTGTCCACCTTCGGCTTGTCTTGCTACGGATTCAACCTGAACAACGATGTTGAAATACCAACGACCGCGTGAGTCCTGACTAAAACAGCCTGAGCGAAAATCAAACTTTGACAAGCCGTAGCTGTCCCAGACTTTAAAATACTGACCTGCGTATCTGACTTGTCCATTGACCCATTTTGCAGCACCCGATTTGAATGGAATCCAACCCAGTGCTTTTTTCGACCCGCCCGAACACCGCCACTTCAATTTATTTTTCTTGAATTGCTTGCGTGCTTTGGCGTGAACGGCAATCGTTTCTTGAACCGCCGTTGAGTCGATAATCATGCCGCGTTGCTTACGGATGCCTTTCAAATCATTCATCAAATCAAATGCCGACGTACCACAATTCATATAACCAACTTCGGGAATCGCTACCCACGAAAATTCAGCAGAATCCGCGTTTGCGGCATTCCAAACTTGATTAACGTCAAAAGCCATGCGATTCAAAACACGAGCGTGTTTATAACTACACTATTTCAACGTGGCGAAATTGGTACATTGTTTTGGTCAAGTGCTTTTTTCATGTTGATATTTATTTTCGTGGGAATTATTATCGCTCGCAAATTACATCAAAAAACAAAAGAAATAGGGGAATTATGATGGCGACGTTAGTTATTTTAGTTATTGGTGTTGGAATTGCTGGAATGTTTTGGTATTTAGCAGAAGTTGCATAAACTTGGTTACGGTAAGGAAACCGCCGAACGAAAGGAGGTGGTTTTTTTGAATGATGAAAACGGAATCTAAAAACTAGCAGGAATTGTCATGGCACTATTTGATACATTACAAGTGACAACGGAATTGGTACAAGCTGGTGTCGAACGTATGCAAGCGGAGTCAATTGCCCGTTCAATTGCAAAGGTTCAAGGCGATACGGTCACGAAAGATTATTTGGATTTAAGATTGAGTGAAATGAATGCAAATCTCAAATCTGATATAAACAACATGAAAACGGAGTTACGCACCGAAATTCATAATTTAAGTAAAGAAATAAATAGTATAAAAATGGATTCGCAGTTCACAAAATGGACGACTAAGGCGATTATGGTTGTGATGAGTATTATTGCAAGTGCGTTAATCAAAATTGCATTTTTTCATTGAAAATAAAACGGGTTGTGTTTTGAGCGACTTTGCTTGATTAGCTAAACAAAATCCTCATCGTGCGAAAGTTCGGTAGGGGTTGACACATAGTATCCAATTCTTTAATGGTTTCTAACATTTGTTAATAATATCAATGCGTTGTTTTTAATGAAAATTCATCGTACAATGCACTTGCTGGCACTGTATCTTATGGCGAGAACCAAGCCCTTTGTCAGCAAACAAAGAGCGAAGCCTTTTTTTAGCTTCGCA
>CAILJB010000043.1 GCA_903834465.1 uncultured Pseudomonadota bacterium
GGCATGGCTACTCCACCAACATCGAAACCTTAACGTTGCCTACATGGGCATTTAAACAAGCCGCGTAAGCACGGAGAAAAAATTATGAGCTTAAATCAATTTCCAACTCAAACCACGCCCTCGAATTTAAGTCCGATGGCACAAACTGACCAAAACTGTGCTGTGGCGGAAGTCCAAGCGGCGATGATGATTGCGAGCATGAATCCGCGCAATCAACGCGGGGCAATGGACAGAATTTTAAATGCCTGCACACGGCAATCACTCGCGGAAAGCGCAGTGTATCAATTCGCCAGAGGCGGGGCAAACGTGTCAGGCGCATCAATTCGGCTCGCCGAAGCGATTGCTCAACAGTGGGGCAACATCCAATTTGGTATTCGAGAACTTGAACAGCGCAGTGGCGAAAGTACCGTTCAAGCCTTTGCGTGGGACGTTGAAACCAACACCCGCCGCGAAGTGACATTTCATGTTGCTCACGAACTGCATACGCGCAAAGGCGTGAAAAAACTTACCGACCCGCGTGATATTTACGAGATGGTCGCAAACCAAGGCGCACGGCGATTACGCGGCTGTATCTTGGCGATTATCCCAAGCGACGTAACGGAAGCGGCAGTCGCGCAATGTGAACGTACATTAATTACCACTGCCGATGTTACGCCTGAAGCGATTAAACGATTAGTCGAAGCCTTTGAAGCCTTTGGCGTGAGCAAAGAGCAAATCGAACTACGCATTCAACGCCGACTTGATGCGGTTCAGCCTGCACAGGTGGCGAATTTACGAAAAATCTACGCCAGTATTCGTGATGGCATGAGTACCCCCGACGAGTGGTTTGAAAAGCGCGTAGCGTGGAAAGTTTGATTGAAGTCGAACCGTCAAAAGAACCCGAACTGGTTGCTACACAGTTGCCAATTGGCACCTCTGAACTGCCACCAGACCCTTATGGCGAATGGTTAGGCAAAATCGAAGTCTGTCAAACCATCGGCGACATTGCCAAATTGCTCAACGAAATGCCTGCCAACGTGAAAACCGATTTAAAAGAGTTGGTGACAAAACGGCAGGACGGCATCAAAGCACAGGCTCAACAAGAAGCCTCGCAATAACCCGTTTCAAAGCTGCTCGTTTTGATAAGCGAGCAGCACTTTCGGAGAAAAATGATGAGTAAAAATTTATCCAATACCGACAGCAAAGCTCTAAAAATTATTCAAAAAGAAGGTCTCACACGCTATTTGTCACGCCAAGCCAATGTTGAACGGCGCAACAAAATCCGTGAATTTGATAGTTATGTTGGCAGCGACGGCAAAGGTTCAACATCCCCCGCAGGCATGGCAATTTCAATTGCTCGTGCCATCAAAGATTCGTTTGGTGTGGCAGTGGCAGAAATGAATGAGTCGCAATTAAACCAACTCATCATGCTCGAAAACAGCGCGATTCAAATCATCGAAAACGGCATGAAAGCCAATCTGCCGCGTGTCGATATTCGCCAACGCATTTTCGATGTTATCAAACTAAACAAACAGCAATACGACATCATCAACGGAGTAGGAAAATGAACGAATTAACCACCATTCAAGTACAAGGTAATTTAGTTTCAACGGCAATCGAATCGTTAGTCAATCAAGTTCTAAAAAATGCTGACGATGGATTAGAACCTACTACTGACCAAATTAACGCAGTTATTAGTTTCCACAAATCCGCACAAAATGCAGACCGTGCAAGCGTTTATTGGTATCGTCAAAAACGAGTTCATTTAAAACTTGGCTATGCTTCGTTTGAAGAATTCGGCAAGAAAATGTTTGATTATGAATCAGGACATTTGCATCGTTTAGCACGAGCATTTGAAATTGAACAAGACTTAAATTGCCCCATGGGGCAATCGCAAATTCCTGAGCGTCAATTACGTCCACTTTCAAAAGTCGAACCTGAACTACGCGCAGAAGTCTGGCAAGAAGCTATCGACCGCGCCTTGGCTGAAGGCAAAAAAATCGGCGCAAAGCACGTTGAAGAAGTTGTGACTGAATATATTGCCAAAAATCAGGCATTGCAAAAACGCCTTGATTGGATTGAATCAGATAATGAAGCAATCAATAAGCAAAACGACCAACTTCGCAATGATTTAGCGTTAAAGGTAAATGAAAAAGTTAATGAAAAATTAGCTATCGAACGCGCCACCTTAATTTTAGAAAATTCCAATGCGTTACAGAATGCACAAAAATTGATTGATGACGCGCAAGACACCATCGAACGCTTGCAACAAGAATCTGCTGACCAGCTCGAACGTTTCAAAAAAGAAAAAGACAAAGCCATCAGAGACGGCATCAGTCTTGAATTAAGCAAACGTGAAACTGAACTGCGTCAGCTAGATTACCAAGTCGAATCGTTGAAAAAGCAAGCCGCCGAATTACGAAATGCCCGTGATTTGCTTGATACGGAAAATGGCATCATCAAACAACACCAAGAGAGCATCAAAGATGTCAGCGGGGCAATTCAGGACATCAAAGCCGCATTATATCTAGCAAGCGAGAGTGGCAGCATTCCCATCGAACTGATGAACACTTGGCATTCGTTACACGTTGCCTTCACTAAATTAGCCAAAGAATTCAATGCGTTTTGTAGTCGTAGCGCGAATAGTGTGGTGATTGATGGCAATGCGCTTGCGTCGGATTCCACCGATGATTTTGATGACCACGCTTTTACCACTTGGGGGAACGCATGAATGAACAACAACGCGCCACTATCAATAAAAAAATGACAGATTGAGATTAATGCCACGTCAAAAAACGAACTGGGGCAAGGGTTTCACGATACCAGCGAAAAAAACGGACATTGAAATTATTGAAAGTGAACGTTTTAGACGTATCAGCGGACGGGAGATATGAAATGGTCTCATTTGATTTAAATGAAGCAGCCGATTTTTTAAAAATGCACCGTGAATCATTGCGTCGCCTTGCGATGAGTGGCGATGTTCCTGCACGAAAGGTCGGAAATGGGTATTTATTCGTGAACATCTTGCTGATTATGTCAGTGGGCGATATATTCAACGCGCTAGTGGATTGCGTGTTGTAGACGGAGGTAAAACAACATGGCACTCAAAAAAAGAAACGGCATCTGGCACATCGACTTCTTCACCCCAAACGGCGAACGCATACGACGAACTACTGGGACTGAAAGCCCAAGAACTGCACGACCGCCTCAAAGCGGAAGCGTGGCGGGTAGCTCAGTTAGGTGATAAGCCAAAATATACTTGGAAAGATGCTGTTGTTAAGTGGCTCACTGACATGAGCCACAAAAAAAGTATTCAGACTGACAAAGAGATTCTGCGTTATTTAAATCAACATCTACAAGATAAACAATTGGATGAGATAAATAAATCTTGCATCGATGTAATTAAATCTCACAAGCTGTCAACAGGATCCAGTAATGCAACAGTCAATAGAATGCTGGCTCTCATTCGTGCTGTTTTAAATGCAGCCGCTAAAGATTGGGAATGGTTGGATGATGCACCAAGAGTAAAAATGATGCCTACTGTTAAAAGTAGAATTCGTTGGATTACTAAACAGGAAGCGAACCATTTATTTCATGAGCTACCTGAACATTTGGAAGCAATGGCTAGATTTTCATTAGCCACGGGTTTGCGTGAAAGCAATGTCACTGGATTAGAGTGGACGCAAATTGATATGCAGCGTCGTTGTGCTTGGATTTATGCAGATCAAGCAAAAGCAGGTAAGTCGATTTCTGTGCCATTGAATGAAGATGCAATGATTGTTTTGCGTAGACAGATGGGCAAGCATAAAACCCACGTTTTTGCTTACAAAGGTAATCCAATAGGTATCGCTAATACAAAGGCATGGAGAAACGCATTGAAAAGAGCTGGAATCTCAGATTTTCGTTGGCATGATTTGCGGCACACATGGGCAAGTTGGCACGTTCAGAGTGGTACACCGTTGCATGTTTTAAAAGAACTTGGCGGTTGGGCGGATTTGACGATGGTTTTGAGAGATGCTCACCTGTCTAGTGACCATTTAAATGGATATGCAGCAAACATCGAAAATAGAAAGTTCGACACAAATTCGACACAAACACAAAAAAACCCTGTAAGCGAAAACCGCTACAGGGCTTGATTTATTTGGTGGGTCGTGCGCGATTCGAACGCGCGACCATCGCATTAAAAGGGCGGACACCTATATTTTTAGCGATAAATCACAACAAGCCACAACAACTAAATCCTTTAAATTCAAGGCATTTACAAAATAACCTTATTGTTAGTTGTTGCCATTTATCGCCATTTTTTGTTGTTGAGTGCGACAAAATTGCGACATTTATTTATACTGTACGCCGCACAAACAAAAGGCTTCTAACGCTACCAACGTCAAAAGCCTTCACAAATTTCACTTAACAATGCGGGTTAAGCAATGGACAGCATCATATCAAAATGCCACTTGCTTACCAACTGGAGGCAATATGGCAAATATCAAAGAGCGTCTAGCCAAAGACGGCACAAAACGATTTACCTGTGACATTCGGTTAAAAGGCTATCCGCCACAACGCGCCACCTTCAAACGTTTAACGGATGCTAAAAAATGGATTCAAGACACAGAAAGCGCAATCCGCGAAGGTCGGCATTTCAAAACTATTGAATCAAAAAAACACACGCTGGCTGATTTGGTCGAGCGTTATTGCACTGAATATCTGCCAAATAACAAAGATAGAACCTACAGCGAACGTGAGCAAAAAGAGCGAACCCAAAAGCTAAATTTTTGGAATGATAAAATCGGTTATTTGGTGTTAGCAGAAATTACCCCGCAACTCATTAGTCAACACTTGGAGGCAATGCCGCAAAGTAACGCCACTGTGACTAAGTACCTCAAGAATCTGTCTCACGCATTTTCAATCGCCGTGAAAAAATGGGGCTGGATTTCTGAAAATCCTGTTTTGAAAGTTACCACACCAGCACAGCCAAAAGGACGTGTGCGTTTCCTTGATAATGAAGAACGCGCCAAACTGTTAGAAGCCTGTAAAGAATCAAAAAATTCTATCCTATATCCATGTGTCGTTTTGGCACTAGCAACAGGAATGCGACAAGGTGAACTAATGGGATTGAAATGGCAGGATGTTGATTTACAGCGTGGCGTAATCATCTTGCACGAAACCAAAAACGGTGAACGTCGGCGCGTTCCTGTATCGGGTTTAGCATTGGAATTGCTAAAAGAACACGCCAAAGTTAGGCGCATTGATACCCCGTTATTGTTCCCCAGTTCTCGAAAACCACAGCAACCCATTGAGCTTAAAAAGTCATGGCTGAACGCATTGGCAAAAGCTGAAATTGATAATTTTCACTGGCATGACCTAAGACATTGTACGGCAAGTTATCTTGCAATGGATGGCGCGTCGCTGGCTGAAATTGCCGAAGTATTGGGACATAAAACCCTGTCGATGGTGAAACGTTACGCGCATTTGTCAGATGGTCATATTAGCAATGTTGTCGCGTCTATGAATCGTAAGATTTTTGGAGGTGCGGCATGAAGGCTTTTTATTCAGGATATGGAATCAAGCATCATGAAAACTATTCAAAACGTGACAACAATTAACTAACAGGTGGTAAAAATGTACGCTGAAAAATTAAAACAATTTGAAAACGTCGAAAACTTAGCAGGTAAAGCATGGCAACACGCAGCGGCTATTGATGCAATCGAAACACTACATTTTAAAGATTGCTCAATGCACTGCTTTCACTTCCAACAGCTATTTGAGCTACTGTTTAAACACTTACTCGAAACTAAAAGTAAATTTGGCGCTTATCCACGAACCCACAAACTCAATAAATTACTAGAGCAGTTAGTAGAGCAGTCTGATTTTAAAACCGATTCTGATAAATATGAAGCACACTTAACGGCAATAACGGTTTGCGCCGAAGCATATCGTTATAACTTTTTGATTGACTGCAAAACCTATCGCAAAGATGTTGCGATATTAACCCCGTTACTTGATGAATTAGCCGAATTTGCGAACAGCTAACCAACGGGAGGCAACATGAGTATTGGGACACAAGCATTTATGCGCGGATTTGTTAAAGGGTTTAACTTACCTTTTGCGTGGATGCCACATTTTATTGAGGGTTTAGGGGCAATCTATGCGCCTAAAAGCTACCCAACATTGAAAGGTTCGGACAGTGACCGTACTTTTTCAGACGTAATGCGTGTGGGTGATGATTTTAAATCTGTTTTTGAGAAACAACATGACAGTCAAGCAACTACACGATAATTCAACACGCACGATTACATCCGCATGGAAAGCACCATTGCCACCGCCTGAAATGACGATTCAAGAAACTCGATGATATTGTTTCAAGTATTCGATTTGCGTTGAGATACTAAGCCTTTCACCCGCTACAAGGACGTGGCACAATCTGATGAAATAATTAGGAGGAAAAATGATAATTAACCATGAACGTGAAAAACTGATTCAGGTCATCGGTTATTTTGCGAAAAATACGCGCTTTTGTGGGAAGGTGAAACTATTCAAGTTACTCTATTTTCTCGACTTTGAACATTACAAAATAACGGGGCGAAGCGTGACAGGACTAACCTATAGCGCGTGGAAAATGGGACCTGTTCCAACTGCATTACATGAAGAACTCGACGCGCCTGAACCTGATTTTGCGGCGGCGATTAACATGTCTGAAATCACGATGCGAGATAAAAAACCGATGCTAACCTTTACGCCAAGCATCGAATTTTCAGAGGAATTATTCACAAAGCGCGAATTAAAATTGCTAGGTAAGCTGGCGAGTGAATACCTTGATGCAAAAGCCGACGACATGATTGAAGCCACGCATTTAGAAAACATGCCGTGGGATAAAGTGTATAACAAGCAAGGTAAGCAACGCGCTGAAATTCCTTATGAGTATGCTCTTTCCATCAATGAAAAAGAAGAAATGCTTGAAATTATCCGTGAACGTGAGGCAATGTTTGAGGCGATGCGATGATTGCAGGGGCTGTTTTTTTCGACAAAAACTTTCATTTTCATGACGGTGAAAGTGGCGAAAAGTTATTTGTGATTCTTGGTACAGACAAAGGAATTGTCGTCGTCACTAAAACCACGTCACAACCTTACGGTAAAGGCATTGATTACGGTTGCCAACCCAATGACAGATTTCACAATTTCTATTTGCCAACACATTCGTGTTACCTGAAAAAGAACACTTGGATTTGCTTGAATGAATTTTACGAATTGAAACAATCCGAAATGCTAAACAAGCGATTTAGCGGCGTGGTGAATCACATTTGTGACCTTTCGCCGAAAATCACTCGTGAAATTCAAAATTGTGCAATGGATAGTGATGATATTTCTGGCAAGCAATCTGCCATTATTGAAAATTCTTTGATAACTTTTTAAAACGTTTCACAACAATCCAGCCCTGCTTTAGAAATAAGGCGGGCTTTTATTTGTTTCGCAAGCTGTCAGCACAAAAATCAATATCAAATTCGCGCCAAATGATAGAGCGACCAAGATTGCCAATCTGTACGCTATTGAATACTTCGGGTGGTTTTAACGCTGTCATAACGCCTCGTTCGAGCATTCCAGTAAAATCAACGCTAACGGTAAAGCCATCGTCATAGGTTAGCGTGATGGTGTAATTATTGGTATTTGGTGTAATCGAGGTAATGCAATGGAACATGGAATTATTCCAGTGGCTCAATTTTGGCAGGTGGGCGTTCGTTTTTGCACAAATCCCAATCCATTAGTAATTCTTCTTGATGCAACGCTGTCCATTCTAAAACCATTGATTTAACTCGTTTTGGTGCATCGCCTTGAATTATTTTAATTGGGCTAATTGTTACGACTAACTCATATTCTGCATATTCAGCGTGAAAATGTGGTGGCGCGTGGTCATCGTAAAACATCTTAATTAAGATGCCATAAAACATAGAAATGGTTGGCATTTATAAATCCTCTTTCAATTTAATAATGCACAAGAAAAAGCCTTATGTGCGGCTTCATAGTGCATTTAAATAATAACACCCTCTAACAACATTTTTTATAGATATGGTAATGAAGAAAATAGATAGGATTGGAATTAGTGAGCAATTACTCAACAAATATTACGCAAAAAAATACACTCAAGAACCGTATGCAGATGATGACGCTTTGCATCATTTCAAATATCACAGTGGACATTGTTACATTTGTCACATTCCTTTAGAAAAAGTTTACCCCTACGACGTTATAAAAGATGACAGAATTTTGCATCTACCAGCGTGCGAAACTCACACAAAAAAAATTCTAAAGCATTGCCCGACCAGTGGTGTTAAAAAACTCGAAAAAGAGCATTTCTATGGAAGTTATGTAGACCGAATTTGCCTTGCCTGTGGCGTTTCATTTAGAACTTATCGGATGTTTCCGTATTGCTCACAAAAATGTAAAAACCATGATAGTTATCAAAAACGTAAAGTACAAAAAACAGTCACTCTCTGCAAGCATTGCCGCAACGAGTTTCAACAAAAACGCAGTGATGCCATTTTTTGTAGTTCGATTTGTCGCGCTGCAAGTCACAGAAATAAAAAAACGTACGGATAATTAAACCGGCTTTAAACCCATTTTAAATTAGTCCTATGTCAGTGCGATTTTTCACTACATTACAAGGTGAAAACACCCATTTTTCGCGAATATCGCGGCAATGAATTTCAATAAAAACTTAGTTCTATTATGTTTTTTTAAAAATTATCAGCACGATAACTAACTGAAATAAAAAATAAAACAAAAGTAAGTACGGATAATTAAACTAGCTTTAAACCAATTTTTAAAACCGCTTTAAAAGTAACGCTCGCGGCATTCCCAGACAATAAAGCTCAACTAAACGCATTTCGCATTAGTGAATTTTATTTGAGAAAAAACCATGTCATTTTCAGAAGTAGCAAAAACACCAAAAGCACCGACTTATTCAACGGTTGCACAATTCCCAACAAAATACCCTGCCTTCACAAAAGGCGGTTTACGTTTCCAAATTTTTCACGCAGATAAAAACGGTTTAGGTGCAAGTGGCGCGATAGTCCGAATGGGGCGAAAAATTCTGATAGATGAGGAGAAATACTTTGCATGGATTGAAGCGGGGGCGAAGTAATGAACGTTTCAACACAAAAACAACAAACCATGCTCTCAACAGAAATCGTGAAAATTATTAACGATATGCGTGAAGAAGGCACGGCGGTTTTAAGACACACCACCTTTATGGAAAAAGTTGTAAAAGTTTTAGGCGAAACAGCCGCGCAGAATTTTCTGCACAGCTACAAAGGTAAAGATGGCACAACCCGTAAGTGCTACGCCTTACCAAAACGCGAATCAGAATTGATGGTTATGTCAGAAAGCTATCCAGTACAAGCAGCAGTGTATGACCGAATGACGGAATTAGAACAGCAAGTGGCAAAACCAAAATTATTATCACCTGCCGAAATGTTCTTAGTGCAGGCACAGTTATCGGTCGAGCTTGAAAAAAGAATTGGCGCGAATGAGACGAAAGTAGAACAAGTCGAAGCAAAGATTGAGCAAATTAGCGTTGATTTACGAAATGGTGTACCACATGGTTTTATTTCAAGAAAAAACGCTAAATCTATTTATGCAAAGGGATTGAGCAAAGTGGTCTTTGAAGATGCAATGACAGCACTTAAAGTACCAACTCAAACTTATGTTTCGTATGGCGAGGGACATTCAACAGTAACATTTGCCTATCAAGAAAGTCACATACCGACAGCAATCGCGCATTTCATCCGTGACCTTGAACAAGTCACAAAACATAAATGTTTTTCACGAATTTTAAACCGACGTGTGGATTATGAAAAAATCCCGAATTACGGCTTAAAAGGTGGAGCGACAATCGGAGGGCTAAGTCATGCTTAGGTCGTTAAATGTTTCACACCCTGATTTGAAGGACTCCCCAGATTTGGGGAGTGGTTTACAAAAGAATTTAAGCGTAACTATGCGTAGTATCGAGTTCATGGCTCAAAACACTCACATACTCAACGCAACACTCTCTTGCGATAACGCCCGTTTTGTAGAAGAAAATGGTTTGAAATCCTTTTTTTCATCTGTATGGCAAAGGTTATCCAATTCACGCATTGAATCATTATCCATCAAGCCAATCGCTTGTAAATCTTTCGCGGCTTCATGGATATATGCTGATATTTCGCTACGGTATTTTTTCATCACTCATTACCTCAATCAGTTCTTGATGCTCAATCGCTTTTTTAATTTGTTCATCGTTATAGCTAAACATGGTTTTCGCAATAATTTTGAATTGCGCCAGTTCTGTGGTGCTGATGTTTGCCTTCGTGTTTTTGGCAAAACCATAAAAGAAAAACACATTTCTGCCTTCTTTGAAAAAAATGATTGTGCGAAATCCATTTGATTTTGAACCGTTGCTACGCGCAACGCGCTTTTTGATAACGCCACCGCCAAGGTTTGCGTCAATCAATCCATTTTCAATTTCGCTTAGTGCTGTGCATAACGCTTCGTCGCTTATGCCTTCACTTTTAGCAAATTCGGCAAACTTTTTGTATTTAAACACTCTTGAATTCATGGGCGCGATTCTATGCTAAATGAAAATTTTTACAATAAACCCCTTAGTTTTATGCACCCCTCAGATTTGAGGAGTGGCGCGATTCATAAAATGCACTTGACCAAAGACAAACACACGGCTATTCTTTGCCCACCTCAACACGAGGTCGGGCGTGAGAACCCGTTACCTAAAGGCGATAACACGCCGCAATCATTAGCGGTTTTTTTATGCCTATCATTTTTTGCCCATGGGCAAGTTCATATCATGATGGTGTTGTTTGGGCAGCCCTTGTGGCTGGTCGTACCTTTAGGCGACATTCTCACCCCATTCAACACCGTCGCCAATACTGTGAGAAGTATCGGTGTCGGTTTTATCCTTCAAACTAAAGGTATCACCGCATGAAAACTCAAAATCCAACATAAACTACAAACGTAATCCGTCAACCCATTACGCCATTCCCCCCAGATTTAAGCCACCGTTTTGTTCATTTATTCAAAGACTATCGAGACATTAGCGATTCAATTCATTTGATGACAAGCCGCGCATTAGGTTCGTTAAACTTACTTGCTACGCAATTTGAAGATGATGACGCGAACACATTAGACAACGAAATTATTTACCAAGTCATTGACGGTATCGCGCAAGAGATTATGGATATTCAAGCCTA
>CAILJB010000044.1 GCA_903834465.1 uncultured Pseudomonadota bacterium
AAATTTCATTTGCAAGATTCCACTGCCTGCGGCTAGCTATTAGCCTCATTACTTTCCAGCCGTATAATCTACACAAAACAAAAATGCCAATGGCTGAAATTAAATCGCCACCCATGCCAGAATATTCGCTGGCTCTTTTGTCTATTAGTTCAAGCATTTCAGTATCTGTCATCATTTTTTCAGTTTATTTTTAGAGGTTGTAATGTGTCGACTATGATAACAGTAAAAAGCTGTGTTACAATTTGCACACAATAAAAAAGACCCGCTAACGAATTAAATCATTAAACGGGTCTTTTTTGTTTGATTGTCTAGTTGGTATGTTTTGACTCTTATCTTGGCGGATGTTTCAAAACAGACCTTCGATTAACGGACTATCGATGTGATTTTTGTATTGAGAAGTAACAAAATATCGTTCTCTCCATAACGGCATCACTGCCTTTTTATTGATTACTTTGTATAACCTTTTTTTATTTTATGCTAAAAAGTTTCAAACGTCAAAAATCGGACAGAAACGAACCATCATAAAAAATCACAACGATAGTCATTGATAAACACGGATATTATTGATGCCCTATTTAGCTACACAAAAATTTAAATACTTACCTCATTCAGCAGTTATAAACAGTGCGTTTTCGGCGCATGAATCCGCGCATTTATTGGCTTTTACAGCCCCACTCGTTAAGACTTGCGAAAAGTTCGGTCGCTTGGTGGAGGATGCTTTTTTAGGCGCAGATATTCGGGCGGTCGTTAATGCGGGTCAAAGCGTTAAGGATTTTCTTGAATACGACGAAAAGAAAAGAAAACAAAAACGGATTAAGCCTGTTATTAAAGCGGCTACTGATTTTTATGTTCTTCGTGAACTTTCTGAACTTCAAGATGCCAAGAAGTCTAAAAATTGTGAAGATTTGAAATTATTAGATTTTGATGGCACTGATTTTAAAAGGGTTCGTTCGATAGACACTGAAAATGGTGAAGTTCTGACTTTTAAAGTGAAAGGCAAGGGTAAAAAACGAAAGTTTATTGTCCAATCTTCTACTTCAAAATTACAAGACCGTATATCGATGCAAAAAGTGATGGCGAAGTTGTTGCCAGAATATCGGGTTGCTAAGTGCGGGTGCGTGGTTCAGAGCAATGCCAAGGGCATCGGGGTTTTTAAAAGCAAGGCATACGGCACGGTTTCATGTTCTAACGTTCAGACTTGCTCTAGCGTTTGGCATGACCCTGTTTGCGCGGCAAAAATTACTGAACGGCGGCGTGTTGAAATGAATAAAGCTATTGAAGAGCATAAGGCACGGGGCGGGTCGGTTTCTTTTGTTACTCGTACTTTTCCGCATACTAAGGCGGATAGTTTAGTTTCTTTGCGTGATAGATTGCGTCTGGCAGATAAGTATTTGAAAGAACATCGGCAATATAAAAAAATGCGTGCGCGTTTTAATGTGTACGGCGATATTAAAGTTTTTGAGCTTACTGTCACTTGGTTGAACGGTTGGCATTTGCACGTTCATGAAGTGATATTGCACGATGTCGAGGCGTTTGAAGGGCAGGCATTAGAATCTAATCCTGCTTATGTGGTTTTTTTGAAAGATTTTGAACAAACTTATTACGAATTGTGGCGTGATGCTGCCGTTAAAGCGGGGTTTAATGAACCAAGTCGTGAACATGGTTTACAAGTTCAAAACGGTGATTTTGCGGCTGAGTATATTGCTAAATGGGGTTGTGAACCTGAATCGAAATGGGATGTTTCTTCTGAATTAACTAAGGCGCACATTAAAAATTCTCGAAAAGGTTACACGCCGTGGGCGTTGATTCGTCTTTATCGCGACACGGGCGATGAGCGTTTGATTCCGATTATTCAAGAGTATGCTCATTCGATGCACGGGCAACAGCAATTGATTTGGTCTACAGGTTTAAAAGAAAAATTGGGTATTAAAGATTTGACAGATGACGAAGTAGCTACTGAATTAGAAGACGATGCTGAGGAAATTGGCGTTTTATCACCCGTGCAATGGAAATTTATTGTTAAAAACGACCTTCGGATTGAGTTTTATTTGTTAGCGTCCCAAGGTTGGGATGTATTGACAGATTTTCTGCATTCATTCGATAGTTATCCTCGAATATTCTCGCTTGGGATTCCTCCCGAAAATTCGTGATTTTAATTTTTACGGC
>CAILJB010000045.1 GCA_903834465.1 uncultured Pseudomonadota bacterium
AGTGCGGCATTTGCCGCTGCCTCTGTTGCTGTAGGTAGAATGGTTGGAATCGACGGCATGATGGCGGCGAAACTAAATTCAAATCAACAAATTCTAGGTGTGTCAAATGCGTAAAAAATATGTTTCTCCACAAGTTAGAACGGATATGATTCCTAACGAAGCTGCGCCATTAGCATTTTTTTCTGCTGCAACAGCTGCCGCAGCTGTTGTGGGCGCGGCAGTTGGGGCTGTTGCAACATCAAAGATGATAGGTATAGGTAATGACGGTTGCCGCAGAGAGATGATTAACCAAGAAATCATGGGATTATGTGCATGAATTATATAGATTCCATTTATGGAAAATACCAACACTTAGTAGTTCAGCCCAGCTATCGAAAAGCGCGACTTAATGGTACTGATTTTTTAATTGTTATGAATGACAATTTAGAAACTTTTTACCTTGCTTCGACGGCTAAAGAAATAATAGAAACCATATCGAATGGAATTAAGGTTGATGACTTGTATCAAAAAATGCAAACAGAGTATGAAATTGATGCTACGACTTTAAAAAGCGACATCCTGGAGTTTCTGAAAGATATGCAGTGGAAAAGGGTTATTTGTTTGAGCGCATAGCTGTTGGTAAATACGTTGAAAAATGGTGTATTTGAAGGCGACACAAATGGTGATGCAAAAGCAGATTTTTCAATTCAACTAAATGGCATGAGCAGTTTGGTCGCGACGGATTTTGTTTTGTAATTCGCCTGAAACCGCCCGTTTTTCAAGGAAAGCGGGCGGTTTTGTTTTTATTTTAGGAGTTTTTATGTCGATTATGATTGCTGTTGAAGATAGGTTAATCAATGAAGCCCTAGCGATTGGGCATTTTGAAACAAAAGAAGATATTGTTGTCACCGCGTTGCGAGAATTTATCAATCGTCACAAACAACAAAAAATAACCACGTTGTTTGGAACGTTAGACCCCGATGCGGATTATGATTACAAAGTAGGGCGCAAATCTTGAAAGTGTTAATAGATACTTGCATTTGGTCGTATGCCTTACGCTCAAAACATCAAAATTTTTCAGCTTATGTTGAGCAATTAAATGACTTAATTTCAGCGCAGCGTGTTTTGATTATCGGCGCAATTAAGCAAGAATTGCTGTCAGGTTACAGCGATGTCAATAAGTTTGAAGTGTTAAACGAACATTTGAGTTATTTTGAAAATGAAGTTGTGATTGATGTGGATTATATTGAGGCGGCTCGTTTTTCAAATCATTGTCGTCGAAAAGGCATTCAAGGTTCGCACATTGATTTTTTGATTTGTGCGGTGGCGATTCGCTTGAATGCAGAGATATTTACTACAGACAAAGATTTTGATTTTTATAAACAACATTTGCCAATTAAATTACATAAATTGGTGAATCACTAGCCTCCTGTTTTCAAAAAAAGTGGGCAGCGACACGATTATGGATTTATCGACAGGCAAAAATATCCACGAAACCCGCGAATGGATTTTGCGTAATTCGCCTGTGCCGATTGGCACTGTGCCGATTTATCAAGCTCTCGAAAAAGTGAACGGCAAAGCCGAAGATTTAACGTGGGAAATTTTCCGCGACACGTTGATTGAACAAGCCGAACAAGGCGTGGATTATTTTACGATTCATGCTGGCGTGCGTTTGCATCACGTTCCATTAACCGCCAAACGTATGACGGGCATTGTGTCACGCGGTGGTTCGATTATGGCGAAATGGTGTCTCGCGCATCACACTGAAAGTTTCCTTTACACGCACTTTGAAGAAATTTGCGAAATCATGAAAGCCTACGACGTGGCGTTTTCATTGGGTGACGGCTTGCGTCCAGGTTCGATTTATGACGCGAACGACGCGGCGCAATTTGGCGAACTTGAAACGCTCGGCGAATTGACAAAAATTGCGTGGAAACACGATGTCCAAACCATGATTGAAGGCCCTGGACACGTTCCGTTGCACATGATTAAAGTCAATATGGACAAACAGCTTGAAGAATGTGGCGAAGCTCCTTTTTATACTTTAGGACCTCTCACGACCGACATTGCACCAGGTTATGACCACATTACGTCAGCGATTGGCGCGGCAAATATCGGTTGGTACGGTTGCGCGATGCTGTGTTATGTCACACAAAAAGAACATTTAGGTTTGCCGAATAAACAAGATGTACGCGAAGGGATTGTGACTTACAAAATTGCGGCGCATGCAGCAGATTTAGCAAAAGGGCATCCAGGCGCACAAGCACGCGATAATGCGATGTCAAAAGCGCGTTTTGAATTCCGTTGGGAAGACCAATTCAACATCGGTTTAGACCCTGAAAAAGCGCGTGAATTCCACGATGAAACTTTGCCAAAACAATCTTCAAAAGTCGCGCATTTCTGTTCGATGTGTGGCCCGCATTTCTGTTCGATGAAAATCAGCCAAGACGTGCGCGATTATGCCAATGCAAAAGGGGTTGCCGAAGCAGAAGCGTTGAAACTCGGCATGGACGAAAAATCGCAAGAATTCTTAAACGAAGGCGCGGCGATTTATCACGAGGTTTAAGGTTTTTTAATTTTGGATGAGTAGCGAGAGAGTTTTTAAGGCTCGCTACTTTTTTTCGAAGTAGGCTTGACATACTAATTTTGATACCCATAGTCAGTTGGTGGAAGCTGTATAAGTCCATACAACTTAATTATTTTAGGGGTGTCTTCAATGAATAAAACGAAATTAGAGTTAAAAGAAATTGCCCAGTATGGTGTAAATCTGGTGGTTGATGGATCAAAATTTACAAAGCTAGAGTTGATTGAAATTGTGGAATCAATTCAAAGTGAATGCTCAATAGAGATTACAAATTGTCATTCTAAAACCAAGTTAGAACTTATCGAAATTGCAAAATACTCAAACAATGGAAGGCTAACATATAGCTGAAATGCTATGACACAGAATCATGTAGTTTCATTACTCAAAATTTAGGAATTGAAAATTATGAAAGGTAAAAGTACACATGTAGTACCTAACAGTGATCGTGGTGGTTGGGATATAAAGCACAGTGATGGGAAACGTTCATCTGGTCATTTTGAGACTAAAGAGGATGCAGAGAATCGCGCTCGTGAAATTAGCAAAAAGCAGAAAACCGAACTGGTTATTCACAAGAAAGATGGAACAATTAGTAGTAAAGATAGTCACGGAAATGATCCATGTCCACCGAAAGATAGTTAATTAACGTATCAACAGAGCAGTGAAAACATATCATATTTTGACTGCTCGTCTAATTTCAAATTTTCATCATCAACAAAGCCACAACATAACCTACCCAAAAAAATTCAACTCAGAGTAAGCCACCACGATGAAAAACCTAAAATATCTCATTTACCGCGAAGGCGATTATTACGTTTCACAATGTTTAAACGTCGAAGTGGCAAGTTTTGGCTCAACGATTGATGAAGCTCTGGCAAACTTAAAAGAAGCAACCGAACTTTATTATTTTGAAGATGCGAAAGTCGCGCAATTAGCCGCTTAGGTTTTGATGAGTAGCCGTTATAGAATTGCTACTCGTTGAATGTTTAAATCTAATCATGAATGAAAACCAATAAAACGAAATAACAAATCTTTTGCTAAACTTAGCGTTTTTTTAGCCTATTGGACTTTTCTTTTGCTTTCAAACATTAAAATCGTATTAGTTGAAACCTCGCACGCTGGAAATATTGGGGCAGTGGCGCGAGCAATGAAAAACATGACGCTAACCAATTTGTGTTTGGTTTCGCCCAAATTTTTTCCTCATGCCGATGCGACGGCTAGAGCGGCAGGAGCAGATGATATTTTAGCGAGAGCGGCGATTTATCCGACCTTGCAAGAAGCCATTGCCGATTGCACGCTTGTAATTGGCGCAAGTGCGCGAAGTCGAACCATCAGTTGGGCGGAAGTAACACCGCGTGAATGTGCGGAAAAAGTGATACGCGAATCGGCAAATGAAAAAATTGCGATTGTATTTGGACGTGAGAATTCGGGGTTAAAAAACGAAGAGTTAGATTTATGCCGTTTTTTGCTGCACATTCCCTGCAATCCAAATTACAGTTCGCTTAATATTGCCGCTGCTGTGCAAGTGATTTCTTATGAACTATTTATTGCTGCACAAAGCGGTGAAATGGCGCGTAAATCGGTTGGCGACGAAGATGAACAGGTCTTAGCCACCAATGGACAAATGGAATTGTTTTACAATCATCTTGCTGAAGCCTTAACCGATATTGGTTTTATGCAATCTGAGAAAGAGAAATCGTTAATGCGCCGTTTACGTCGAATTTACAGCCGTGCCGAATTACGCAGCAAAGAAGTGGATATTTTGCGTGGAATTTTACGTTTATCACAGGGACATAAAGGCGCGATGAAAAAATAAGTACAAGCCTAAAAATTTAAGGCAACTCAGCAATACGATTAGGTTTAGAAAAGCCCACGCCAAAACATGGCTGTTTTGAAAACTCAATCGCATAACGCTCAATATCATCGATATAATGTGCAAACTGAATGCCATAACAATAATCCGTATTTTCACGAATTACTTTTGCGTCATATTCAAACAATTTGCCGTTTAAGCACAAACTTACACAAATAGTACGATTCGGAGCCAATTTTTGATAATCATCCAACGCAATCAACGAACCGGTCGCGCTTAAATTCAGTAACTGAATAGGATGTTCATTACAAGAGAACAACCTTTTTTCACGCACGGCGGCGATGACATGCAATTTGTTAGAATGTAAAAAACGGATACTAAAACGACGATCTGCAGGAAATGCTTTTAATGAATTGTAAGAAAATAGGTGGGAATTATTAGCTTTACTTGAATACATGACTTGCACCTCTTTTTAATCATTTAGTTAACAAAAACAAATAGATAAATCTAAGTAACTACCACTAACTTGTTTGTGATTCTAATCCTTTAACCGCATTATGGCAATGTAACACGACGGTAAAAAGCATTCTTTCACGTTGGTCGTAGTATTTTTTATAGCTTCATAACTGTGCTATTCTATCGCCGAATTTTTAATGATAATTTGTAATTAAAATATAGTTGTTTTAAATAAACAGAACCTCGACAGCGAGCAACCATGACACAAATAACGATGATGCAGACCGTGCAGACGATAGTCGAAGGTCTCAAAGATAAACCGGGCGCACTTTTACCGATTCTACACGGCATACAAAATGCTCTTGGATATGTTCCCCCTGAAAGCGTTGGAACAATTGCTAAAGCGTTGAATCTCTCCCGCGCTGAAGTACATGGCGTGATTAGTTTTTATCATTATTTCCGTGACCACGCGCCAGGCAAAAAAACGGTGCGTATTTGTCGCGCTGAATCGTGTTTAGCGATGGGTGGCAAAGCCTTAGAAAGCCACGTCAAAACAAAATTAGGTATCGATTATCACGAAACTACAGCAGACGGTAAATTCTCATTAGAAGCAGTTTATTGTTTAGGAAATTGTGCCTGTTCGCCTGCAATTCAAATTGATAATGCCGTTTATGGTCGCGTGACAGCCGAATCGTTTAACGAAATTTTGACGGAGCAATCAGCATGAGTATCACAGTTTATGTGCCTTGCGACTCAAGTGCCGTTTCATTAGGTGCAAATCGTGTCGCTGACGCTATCGCGCAAGAAGCGCAAAAACGTGGCGTTGAAATTGTGTTAGTTCGCAACGGTTCGCGCGGAATGTATTGGCTTGAACCGATGGTTGAAGTAGCCACTGATAAAGGGCGTATTGCTTACGGTGCAGTAAAAACGAGCGATGTTGCAGGTTTGTTCGATGCTGATTTCTTAAATGGCGGCGCACATGCGTTGAATTTAGGTTTAACTGAAGAAATCCCTTATCTCAAAAAACAACAACGTTTGACCTTTGCGCGTGTTGGGATTACCAATCCTGTGAGCGTTGAAGATTATGTTGCTCATGACGGTTATCGCGGTTTGAAAAATGCGTTGAGCTATTCACAAGCAGACATCGTTAAACACGTTACCGATTCAGGTTTGCGTGGACGTGGTGGCGCGGCGTTTCCAACTGGTATTAAATGGAACACCGTTTTAAATACACCGTCTGAACAAAAATACATTATTTGCAACGCTGACGAAGGCGATTCGGGTACGTTCTCTGACCGTATGATTATGGAAGGCGACCCACTTGTTTTAATCGAAGGCATGACGATTGCGGGTATCGCAGTTGGCGCGACGCAAGGTTATATCTATTTGCGTATTGAATACCCACACGCTTACGAAATTTTAAACGCGGCAATTGCGAATGCTTACGCGGCAAATTATTTAGGCGAAAATATCCAAGGCAGTGGCAAAACGTTCCATTTAGAAGTTCGTCAAGGTGCGGGCGCGTATGTTTGTGGCGAAGAAACTTCTTTGATGGAAAGTTTAGAAGGCAAACGCGGTTTAGTGCGTTTCAAACCACCACTTCCAGCCATCAGCGGTTTATTTGGCAAACCAACGGTTGTTAATAACGTGATTTCGCTCGCGTCTGTGCCAGTGATTTTAGATAAAGGCGGCGAATTTTACCGTGATTTCGGCATGGGACGTTCACGCGGCACATTGCCATTGCAATTGGCTGGCAATTTAAAACACACAGGTTTAGTCGAATTAGCGTTCGGCGCGACATTGCGCGAAGTGCTTTACGATTTTGGTGGCGGTTCTGCTACAGGCAAACCCATTCGTGCAGTGCAAGTCGGCGGGCCTTTAGGTTCATATTTGTCTGAATCACAATTTGATACGCCACTTGATTACGAAGCCTTTGCCGCAATTTGGGCAGTTTTAGGTCACGGCGGTATCGTGGCATTTGATGAAACGGTTGATTTGGCGCAAATGGCAAAATACAGCATGGAATTCTGCGTTGAAGAATCGTGCGGAAAATGTACGCCTTGTCGAATTGGCTCAACACGCGGTTATGAAGTGATGGATGAAATTGTTGCAAAACGCGATTTGGATAAAAACATCCCATTATTACGTTCATTGTGCGACACGATGTTAAACGGTTCGCTTTGTGCGATGGGTGGCATGACACCGTATCCTGTGTTGAGTGCGCTCAATCATTTCCCTGAAGATTTTGGTATCAAAGCCGCTTAAAAAAGGACACTAAAAATGAGCATTGATAAAGACAAAGATTACGGCACGCCAGCGAGCAGTGCTACCGAAATGGTCAATTTGGAAATTGACGGATTTAAAGTGACTGTTCCTGCGGGAACATCTGTGATGCGTGCGGCAGCAAGCATCGGCATTGATATTCCAAAACTTTGCGCGACCGACAGCATCGAACCATTTGGTTCATGCCGTTTGTGTGTGGTGCAAATTGAAGGTGGACGCGGTTTGCCTGCTTCATGTACGACACCTGTTTTTGAAGGCATGAAAGCGGTGACGCAAAATCAAAAACTCGCTGACGTACGTCGCGGTGTGATGGAACTTTATATTTCTGACCATCCGCTTGACTGTTTAACTTGCGCGGCAAACGGTGATTGCGAATTACAAGATATGGCGGGTGCAGTCGGTTTGCGTGAAGTGCGTTACAAACCAGTCGAAACCCATTTGGGTGCAACAAAAGATACTTCAAACCCTTACTTCACGTTTGACCCAAGCAAATGTATCGTTTGCCAACGTTGCGTTCGAGCTTGCGAAGAAACACAAGGTACTTTCGCATTAACCATTGATGGACGTGGCTTTGATTCAAAAGTGTCACCTGGTCAAAATCAAGACTTTTTAAGCTCAGAATGCGTATCCTGTGGCGCGTGTGTTCAAGCGTGTCCAACAGCGACATTGATTGAAAATAATGTTATCGAAAATGGTCAACCAGAACACGCCATTGTGACAACTTGTGCGTATTGCGGCGTAGGTTGTTCATTCCGTGCCGAAATGAAAGGCGAGCAAGTGATTCGCATGGTTCCTGATAAAAACGGTCAGGCAAATCATGGGCATTCTTGTGTGAAAGGACGTTTTGCATTTGGTTACGCAACGCACAAAGATCGCATCACTAAACCAATGATTCGCGCCAGCATTCAAGATGCGTGGAAAGAAGTTTCTTGGGAAGAAGCCATTAACCATGCCGCTTCTGAAATGAAACGCATCCAAGCAAAATACGGAAAAGATTCAATCGGCGGCGCAACCTCATCACGTTGCACTAACGAAGAAGCCTATTTAGTTCAAAAATTGATTCGTGCAGGTTTTGGTAATAACAACGTCGATACTTGTGCGCGAGTTTGCCATTCACCAACAGGTTATGGTTTAAAACAAACGCTCGGCGAATCATCTGGCACACAAAATTTTGATTCCATCATGAAAGCCGACGTGATTGTGGTCATGGGCGTAAATCCAACTGACGGACATCCTGTGTTTGGTTCGATGATGAAAAAACGTTTGCGTCAAGGCGCGAAACTTATCGTTATCGATCCACGCGACATTGATTTAGTCAAAACGCCGCACGTTCAAGCAAATTATCATTTGAAATTGCGTCCAAGTACCAACGTTGCTGTTGTTAATGCGTTTGCACATGTTGTTGTAACGGAAGGTTTTGTTAATGAAGAATTTGTGAATGCGCGTTGCGACATGACTTCATTTAACAAATGGCGCACGTTTGTTTCTGACGAACGTCATTCGCCAGAAAATACCGAATCTATCACAGGCGTGCCAGCAGCTGACATGAGAGCAGCGGCGCGTTTGTATGCAACAGGCGGTAATGCAGCGTTCCATTATGGTTTAGGTGTCACCGAACACAGTCAAGGTTCAACAACCGTTATCGGCATTGCAAACTTAGCGATGGCAACAGGTAACATCGGGCGTGACGGCGTAGGTGTAAATCCTTTGCGTGGTCAAAACAACGTGCAAGGTTCATGCGATATGGGGTCATTCCCGCATGAATTACCAGGCTATCGCCATGTTGCCGACCCTGCAACGCATGATTTGTTTGAAAAAGCGTGGAATGCAACATTAAGTACCAATCCAGGTTTGCGTTTGCCAAACATGTTTAATGCGGCGTTAGAAGGTACTTACATGGGTATGTACATCGAAGGCGAAGACATCGCGCAATCTGACCCGAATATCACCCACGTTCATGCGGCGTTGCGAGCGATGGAATGCGTCATTGTGCAAGATATTTTCTTGAACGAAACCGCGAAATTCGCACACGTTTTCTTACCAGGTGCATCGTTTCTCGAAAAAACAGGTACATTCACCAATGCAGAACGTCGTATTTCACCTGTTCGTAAAGTCATGACACCGCTTGCAGGCTATGCGGATTGGGAAGTGACGCAAATGTTGTCGAACGCGCTTGGTTATCCAATGAATTATTCAGACCCATCTGAAATTATGGATGAAATCGCCAGCTTGATGCCAACTTTTACAGGTGTGAGCTACGCAAAAATCGATGAATTAGGCAGTATTCAATGGCCTTGCAATAACGATGCACCAGAAGGTACACCTGTTATGCACACGCAAGAATTTTTGCGTGATGGCGGCAAAGGCTTATTCATGTTGACCGAATATGTACCAACGATTGAAAAAATTACGCCGATGTATCCATTGATTTTGACCACGGGTCGAATTTTGGCGCATTACAACGTCGGCGCACAAACTCGCCGCACGGGTAACGTGGCGTGGAATCCTGAAGATTTATTAGAAATCCATCCGCATGATGCCGAAGATCGTGGCATTAACGATGGTGATTGGGTTGGCATTAAAAGTCGTGCTGGTGAAACCGTGTTACATGCTGTCATTACTGACCGTGTGCAACCTGGTGTGGTTTATACCACGTTCCATTTTCCAGAATCGGGCGCAAACGTGATTACCACTGATAATTCGGATTGGGCGACAAACTGTCCTGAATACAAAGTTACTGCCGTGCAAGTCACGAAAGTGAACCAACATTCTGAATGGCAAGAAGGTTATCGGGCTTTCACTGAAAATCAGCTCGATTTGTTGGCGCAAGCGGCAAATGTCTAACGACGCATTTTTAGCATCGGTGTTGGAATTGGGCTGGTCGAGTTACCAGCCCGTTTCAGTTGAACGCTTCAAAAATGGTGAGCTTTCAACAGTTGATGATTTTGTTGCAGAGGAAGTACCCGTTGTTCTCATGTATAACGGCGTGTCACATGTCGTTATGCTGGCAACACCAACCAATTTAGAAGATTTCGCGCTAGGTTTTAGTTTAACCGAAGGCATTATTGGTAATGCGGCAGAATTGGAATCAGTGAAAGTTTATCAGCGTTCAAACGGTATCGAAGTTCAGATAAAAATTCCCGAAACACGTTTTCAATGTCTTGCTGACAAAGGACGTAATTTAACAGGGCGCACGGGCTGTGGTTTATGTGGTGCGACCACGTTAAAACAAGCAATTAAACCGCCACGTTCCGTATCGGGTAATTTGAAAATTACCGCTGTGCAATTAACGAGTGCGTTGCAAAATTTATCCGAGCATCAAAAACTTAATCAAATTACAGGCGCAATTCATGCTGTCGCGTGGGTTGAACCGGAAAAAGGCATTGTCGAATTGCGCGAAGATGTTGGACGACATAATGCGTTGGATAAGTTGATTGGTTCACTGCTCAAACGGAATACGGATTTCGGCGCGGGTTTTATGATTACGACCAGTCGTGCAAGTTATGAAATGGTACAAAAAGCGACTGCTGTAGGCGTAACAATTTTAGCGGCAATTTCAGCCCCGACAGCATTAGCGATTCGTTTAGCACAAGAATCAGGTTTAACTTTAATAGGTTTTGCGCGAGATAATTCTTGCGTGATTTACAGTCATTCACAACGATTTACAGAGTAACAAATGAGTTCAAATATCGATACATTGATTAAAATGGCAAACGACATCAGCGATTTTTTTAACGCTGACCCCGATAAAACATTAGCCGCCGAAGGTGTGAGAAATCACATTTCACGCAACTGGGAATTGCGGATGCGTCAAATGATTGTTGAGCATTTGAATAATCATGGCGGCGAGGGTTTATCGATTTTAGCAAAATCTGCAATCGGTCAGCTTACATTCTAGTGTATTGTGTGCTTACAGTTTCGGTACGGCAGCCAATAGTTTTTGTGTATAAGGATGGTGCGGCGCGGTAAGAATTTGTTTAACTGCGCCCTGCTCCACAATTTTCCCTTTGTACATCACCGCAACATCGTCAGCAATTTCGGCGACTACACCCAAATCATGCGTAATAAATAAATAACTCATGCCCTGTTCATGTTGCAGCGTTTTAAGTAACTGAATAATTTGCGCTTGCACTGAAACATCTAACGCACTGGTCGGTTCATCGCAAATAATCACTTTCGGTTCAACCGCTAACGCTCGCGCAATACAAATGCGTTGCCGTTGTCCGCCTGAGAATTCATGTGGATAACGATACATAGCCTCTTCGGGTAATTCTACGCGCTGCAATAAATTTCTGACGCGCTGTTCACGTTCAGCGGCTGCCATTTCAGGTCGTAACGCTTGCAATCCTTCGGCAATAATATCGCCGACTAATAAACGGGGATTCATCGACGAAAACGGATCTTGAAACACAATTTGCAACGCCGCACGTTGTTGACGTAACGCCTCGCCGGTAAGCGTATGCAATGCCACACCATCTAAAATTACTTCTCCACCATTCGATGGAATCAAATGCAACAAGGCTTTGCCTAACGTTGTTTTGCCACAACCGGATTCGCCGACTAACGCTAATGTTTTACCGCATTGCAACGTAAAACTCACGCCATCAACCGCTCGAACATAATCCACGATACGTTTAAAAATACCTTTGCGAATTGGATAATGACAATGAAAATTTTGTACTTGCAGGAGTGGCGATGTCGCAGGTTTATCATGCGTTTGACAGTTTTGCATCGATGGCAATGCCGCCACTAATTTTTGTGTATAGGGATGCTGGGGATTTTGAAAAATTGCTTTTGCATCGCCTGTTTCAACAATTTTTCCGTTTTGCATCACGGCAACGCGCTGGGCAATACTCGCCACTAATGCCAAATCATGACTAATCAACCACAATGCCATGCCGGTTTGTTGTTGAATCGTTTTAAGTAATTCTAAAATCTGTGCTTGAATCGTAACGTCTAACGCTGTTGTCGGCTCATCGGCAATCAATAAATCTGGTTTTCCAGCCAACGCAATGGCAATCATCACACGTTGGCGTTGTCCACCTGAAAGCTGGTGCGGATAATCATTGACTCGTTTCGCAGCGTTAGGCAATTCAACTTGTTGCAATAATTCGATAACACATTGTTTCAATTGCGCTTTAGTAAATTTGAAATGCAACGCAATCACTTCGGCAATTTGCGTCCCAATGGTCATCACGGGATTAAGCGAAGCAATCGGGTCTTGAAAAATAATTGCAATCCGTCGCCCTCGAATTTTACACCATTCTTTTTCGGAAAACCGTGCCAGATTTTTCGCTTGCAGCGTTATACCCTTGCTATTTGTAACAGCATTATGCGGTAATAAATTTAATGCCGCCAACGCTGTCATGGATTTTCCTGAACCGGATTCACCGACTAAAGCAAACGTCTCACCAGTTTGAATTTCAAAACTGATTTTGTCTACAACAACCGTATTATCAAAACCGACTGTTAAATCTTTAACAGCAAATAAAACTGCCGTTTCGCTCATTTAAAAATCGTATTGATGAACGCCGCAATTTGTTCAATTTCCTCAATGCACAAACTGTGTTCCATCAAATAATCGTGCCATTGAATGTCATAGCCTAACGCTTTTAAACCATCAAACGCCGCTTTGCCCGTTTCAATGGCGACGACAGAATCAATAATGCCGTGAGACATAAAAATCGGCGTGTGATTATTGGCTTCAGCGCGTTGTGTTTTCAAACTGTCTAACGTTGGCAAATACGTTGACAATGCAATAATGCCAGCCAGTGGCTGTGAATAACGTAATCCCGTGTGTAGCGCAATTACGCCACCTTGCGAGAAACCGACCAGCAAAATATTTTTTGACGGAATGCCGCGATCAAGTTCTTTTTGAATCAGTTGTTCAATCAATTGTGCAGATTGTTCAATCCCCGCGACATCGACCTCTCGTGTTAATTCATTCATATTTAGAATGTCATACCACGCTCGCATTTCTGCACCGTGATTGATGGTGATTTTTTGTACGGGGGCGTTCGGAAAAATGAAACGAATGCTCGACGAATCAATTAAATGTAATTCCGGCACAATGCCTTCAAAATCATGTCCATCCGCACCTAAACCATGTAGCCAAATAACAGAATATTTATGCGTAGATGTTGCGGGAATTTCAACAGTGCTAAGAGCAGAGGCGTTTTGCGATGTCATAACAATCCAAAAAATCAGTGAAAGAAAAAATGTCGCCATTATGATAACGCGACGCAACAGAATGCGAAAACTTAGCATTATTTTGTGACCTACTCATGAAAATAATGCGCCATATTTTTGCGCTTGAATGTCTGGTTGCCCTGTAACTAAACCACCAATGACCGCCAATAAATCTGCACCCGAATCAATCAAACTCGCGCCATTTTCGGGCAAAATTCCGCCAATGGCGACAATAGGCAGCGATAATATTTTTTTCGCAGCAACCAATGTTTCAATATCGGCAGGTGCCGCTAATGGCTTAGAGTTTGATGAAAAAAAACGTCCAAACGCGACATACGTTGCGCCTTGTTTTTCTGAAGAAATTGCCCGTTCCAACGAGTTGTAACACGACACGCCAATAATTGCCTGCTCACCTAAATGCTGCCGCGCATGGATGACATCACCATCATTTTCGCCTAAATGCACACCGTCTGCATCAACTCTTGCGGCAAGTTCAACATCATCGTTAATAATTAACGGCACGTTATAAGCATGACAAACGGCAACTAATTCTCGCGCCAACACTAAGGCATCGATTGGATTTTTATCTCGATATTGCACCATTGCTGCACCATTACGCACCACATTAGTGATATTTTCAATGACTTCATCAATAGTTTTTCCGTCAGTATGCGTAATCGCATAAAGTCCCCGTTTTGGCATGGCTAACATTTACTAATCTCTCCAAAAAAAACGATTAGGATTGGCTTGACCGCCACCTGTTTGATATGCCGCTTGCAAACTGTGCCAAGTGTATTCTTGAGCATCGTTTATTGCTTGCACGGGTTCAATTCCGTGTGCAAATAATGCGGCAATACTCGCCGCTAACGTACAACCTGAACCATGATAACGTGCAGGTAATCGCGCCCAAGTGTAACTGTCTTGGTAATCATTATAGAAAAGCTGATTTGTCACGCTTTCGGTTGCCTCGTCTGCACCTGTTATTAAAATATATTCACAACCTGATTTTAATAATTTCAAACCACACGATTCAATCGTATTTAATCCGGTTAAACGCCGCGCTTCTTGGCAATTTGGTGTTAAAACGGTCGTCAGTGGTAATAACAAATCACACATCGCATTCAATAATTCGTCATTGGCTAAATCCGTTCCGCCACCGGCGGCTAAAATGGGATCTAAAATGATGGGTATCAATGGATAATGTCGCACAATGTCGTAAATTGCCCGTGCCGTATCAACGTGTCCAATCAAACCAATTTTGAACGCATGCACCGGCACATCACGCAGCAACGTGTTGGCTTGTTGAATAATATTATCAGGGGATTGCGGCACGATTCTTGTTACATTTTTTGTATCCTGTTCTGTTAAGCAAGTAATAATGCTCGCAGCGTGACAATTATGACTAATAATTGTTTCAATATCCGCCTGAACCCCTGCACCACCGCTAGGGTCATGACCTGAAAAAGAAACGACGACAGGACGCTGTGTATTTTGCATGATATTGTTAAATCTTAAAAAATTACAGAAAATTGTAATACAACCGATATTGCGTTGTAATACAAACGTAACTAAAGTGGCAGAGTGAACCACATAAAAAATATATTTGTTGAGCAAGCTGTTTGCCTTCAGATTCTAGCAAATTTTAACCTTTAATCGTGAATTAAGATGTCTACAAACCAAGAATACGTCCTCGCAGATACTGATTTAATTGTTTCTAAAACCGATTTGAAAGGTGTTATTACCTACGTTAATGATGATTTTATTCGAATTGGCGGTTTTTCGAGAACTGAGTTAATTGGTAAACCGCATAATATTTTACGGCATCCCGATATGCCTAAAGCGGCATTTGAGGATTTGTGGAAAACATTAAAATCTGGCAATTCCTGGACGGGCATCGTTAACAACCAGATGAAAAATGGCGGATTTTATTGGGTTCGTGCCAATATTATGCCGCTATTTGAACAGGGGAAAATAGTCGCTTATTTATCAGTGCGAAATAAACCCTCAGCGGCTGAAATTGCCGCAGCATCTAAATTGTATAAAGAGATGCAAGCTGGTCGTAGTCGTATCAAATTGGATGCTGGCGAGGTTATCGAACCGAACTTGACCAAAGCGATTGTGAGAACATTTAGCAATATCACTATTAAAACAAAGTTAATCACTTTAGTGACGCTGTCATTGCTATCACTAGGTGGAATTGCAGGTTATGGCAGTTACGGGTTAGGTTATATTCAGTCCGTGACTGAAAAAAATATAACTGAAGTTGAAGAACACGCTAAAGGCATGAATTTATCTCGATCCGCACAAGTGGATTTTAAAACGCAAGTTCAAGAATTTAAAAATAGTTTAATACGCGGTCAAAACCCTGAAGCATTTGCTAAATATGTCAAAGCCTTTGACGAACAAAGTGAAAAAGTCGACAAAAATTTGCGGGCATTAAGCGAATTGATGGCGGACATGCCAGAAAAAGATATTGTCGCTTTGCCTACTGCGGCATTAGAGCATCATATCGAAGTAACGAAAAAATATCGTGCGGCACTTCAAGCGTATCAATCAGATAATGTTGCCAGTATTTTCACAGTTGACGCGCTGGTAAAAGGCATCGATCGGTCATTCATCGATGATGTTGATAAATTAGTTGCCTTCAATCAAAGCGAAATTGAAAAACACATTGGCGAAGGTAAAGCGATTTCATCAAATGTTGTGGAACAGTTTCAAAATTCGGTAACGCTAATTGGTTTATTGATTGCGTCGATATTACTCACTTGGTCAATTGCGACATTACTTAGTATTCTCAGACCCATTAAACGTGCCTCAGAATTGATGGTACAAGTTGCAGAAGGTCAGCAAGTTCAAGTAAATGAATTTTCAAAAAACGAACTTGGTCAAATCATGCAAGCCATTAAAAATATGGGCATTAAATTTGGTTTTGAAGCTGCTGAAGATAAACGTACAGCGCGTGAAATGTTACGCATTAAAATGGCACTTGATGAAGTGAGAATTCCGGTGACATTGTCAAACAGCCAAAAAGAACTAATTTACATGAATACGGCGGCACAAATGTTATGGAACGACATGAGTGAAACATTGGCAAAACGTCTTCCTAATTTCACTGTGCAAGGTATGCTCGGTCAACCCGTTGGGCAATATTTAGAAACCGAAGAAGATCGTGAACATTTTGCAAAACATGATGATGCGCCGATTACGATGATTGTCAATTTAGGTGGCAAAAAATTACGTTTAACCGTCCTTTCCATTTATGATGCCAACAAAAATTACGTTGGACGGGCAACGCAATGGAAAGATATTACGGCAGAGCTTGCTATGCAACGCCAAATTTCAGATATTGTTAAAGATGCAACAAGTGGTAACTTTAGAAATCGCGTCAATGTGACCGAAAAAGAAGGCTTTTTCAGAAAATTGGCTGATGGGCTTAACTTATTACTGGAAACGTGTGAAAAAAGTTATACCGATATTGCCGACATTTTTGACGCACTGTCGCACGGCGATTTAACGCATAAAATTACGACGCAATATACGGGCGAATTTGACACCATTAAAAACGATGCTAATTACACAGTGGATAAATTAACCGAAATTGTGGAGCAGATTAAAAGTATTACACGTAATGTAAACGAAGGTTCAAAAGAAATCGCCGCAAGCAACGCGGATTTATCTGATCGCACAACGTCTCAAGCCAGTGCATTAGAAGAAACCGCCGCAAGTATGCACGAATTAAATTCTACCGTGCAAACGAATACCGAAAATGCTAATGATGCGAATACGTTTGTAGTCAATACCTCAGACATCGCCTCGAAAGGCGTGCAAGTTATTGGGCGTGTTGTTCATACGATGGAAGACATTCGAGAATCGTCGCGCAAAGTTGTAGATATTATTTCGGTTATCGATGGTATTTCATTTCAAACCAATATTTTGGCATTAAACGCGGCGGTTGAAGCGGCTCGCGCAGGTGAACAAGGTCGTGGTTTTGCGGTGGTGGCAACAGAAGTGCGAAGTTTGGCGCAACGTGCCGCGACGGCAGCAGGTGAAATAAAAATGTTAATCAATGATTCCGTTGAGAAAATTGAAGATGGCAGTAAATTAGTTGTTGATGCCGGACATACCATGGAAGAAATTGTGTCATCCATTCACACCGTCACCAAAATGATTTCTGGTATTTCCGCTGCATCAAACGAACAAAGTTCAGGGATTGGACAAGCGAATAGTGCTATTTTAAATATGGAAGAAATGACGCAACAAAACGCTGCATTGGTTGAACAATCAGCCGCGACAGCAGATAATTTGAAAAATCAAGCAGTTGCGTTATCGAGTGCCGTTGACTATTTCAAATTTGGTTAAGCAATGCGAGCCATGATTTTAGCGGCTGGTCGTGGTGAGCGAATGCGTCCATTAACAGATAATACGCCAAAACCGTTACTTTTAGCCGCAGGGAAATCGTTAATCGAACGTACCATTGAGCAATTAGTAATGGCGGAATTTACGGAACTAGTTATCAATCATGCGTATTTAGGCAGACAAATTGAAACCGCATTAGGTGATGGTTCAAAATTTGGCGCGACAATTTGTTATTCGCCTGAAGGTGAAACAGGTTTAGAAACGGCGGGGGGGATTATTCATGCCCTATCCTTGCTGGGCAATGCGCCATTTTTAGTAGTGAATGGCGATATTGCTACAAATTTCCCGTTTGCCACGTTGAAAACACAAGCCGTCGATTTAGCGCATTTAGTGTTAGTGCCAAATCCTGAGCATCATGCTTCAGGCGATTTTCAATTGCATCCAGACAATACCCTGTCATCTGATGGCGAAAATAAATGGACGTTTAGTGGTATTGGCATTTATTCGCCACAATTTTTTAACACTGCGCCAAAAGATAGCACTAAACTTGCGCCATTATTACGCACTGCCATGTCATCGCAACGTGTTACTGGTCAAGTTTTTGAAGGTTTTTGGATGGATATTGGCACACCAGAAAGATTGCAAACATTGGAAAATCACCTCGCACCCTCGCCTATTTAAATTTATACTTGCCCACCGAAGCTCGAATTTCAGCTCTCCAAACATTTTAAAATAAAAATAATTGAGGATATATTCATGCAAAAAGCAATTTTACGCGGACTGGGTTTGTTAACATTTTTATTTACCGCAAACAGTTACGCGGTTGATCACAGTATGCACACGGGTGGAAGTTCTGGCGGGGGTGGCAGTAGCGCAACGTGCGAAAAAGCGCGTTTTGATAAATTTCAACCTGAAAATTTAGCTACCGTCGCACCTGAATCAGAATTTTCATTTACCGCATTTAATGTGCAAAAATCTGAACAAATTGAAGTGAATGTGAAATCTTATCCCGTTGCCATTACCACCGAAGCACGCGGTAATTTGTATCGCGTTACGGGTAAATTACCTGCTGAATTGAAAAATACCACCGCACGCATCAATATAAAAGCAACCACCAAAGCTGAGAAGTGTAATGGTGAAGGTGGTTGGCTTGTGACGATTAGCGAATAAGCATGTTAAGTTATCGTCACGCTTTTCATGCTGGAAATTTTGCCGATGTTTTAAAACACATCGTATTACTGGAAGTGCTGGCGTATTTGGCACAAAAAGAAAAACCCTTTTGTGTCATCGATACACACGCAGGGGCAGGGAAATATTCACTCGACAGCGATTATGCGTTAAAAACACGCGAATTTGACACCGGTATTAGTCAGTTATGGCAGCGTGACGATTTACCACCGAGTGTGGCAAATTACGTTGATTTACAAAAACGTTTTAATGCTAACGGACAATTTAAACATTACGCAGGTTCGCCGCTTTTAATTAAGCAGGTGTTGCGCGAAAAAGATAAATTGCATTTGTTTGAATTACATTCAACAGAAGTTGGCTTATTAAAAACGACGATGAAACAAGATAAACGCATTCGAATCGAACACGCGGATGGTTTAAAAAATAGTCTCGGTTTATTGCCACCGACAGAACGACGCGGTTTAGTGCTAATTGATCCGTCGTATGAAATGAAAAGTGATTATGCGGACGTGGTGAAAACGCTCATTCAAATGCACAAACGTTTTGCAACAGGCACTTACGCGCTGTGGTATCCGGTTATTGAACGTGGACGAAATCAAGCGTTAGAAACGGCATTTAAAAAAAGTGGCATGACAAATATTCAACTTTTTGAACTTGGTATTAACGCTGATAATTCGGGGCGAGGTATGAATGCGAGCGGCATGATTATCATCAATCCGCCGTGGAATTTAGCAGCGACAATGCAAACAGTGTTGCCTTGGTTAGCAGGCATTTTAGGCGAAAATGGCGCGGGGAATTTTCGGGTGGAAACGTTAGTTCCCGAATAATAATGACTACACATTAAGTTGTTGTAATTGCAAGCGCACCACAACCCAAGAACCTGCAATGCCTAATAACGAAGACACCATAATTAAAGCGAGTGTTTCAAAAAAACCCATGAATAATAAATGAAAACTACTGTTATAGAGCATTGATAATTTTTCGACCGGTTGTTTTAACACCAGCATCATAATGGTGACGATAAACCACGCGCTAATACCCGAAAAAAAACCAATCCAAAAACCGCTGTATAAAAATGGCCGTTGCACAAAACTATTCGTCGCACCCACTAATTTTGCAATCACAATTTCATCTTTGCGATTATGAAGTTCAAGGCGAATAGTGTTTCCGGTAATAAACAGCACCGCTAAACTGAGCAAAACGCCTAATAACATCACAGAACATTGCGCGACTTCTATCATGAGTTGCAAACGTTTCACCCATTGCATATCGAGTTGTGCGAAATCCACTTCACCGGCTTGTTTAAAATTCTCAACAAGCGTTTCAATATTTTGCCCATCTTCGAGCGAATTTTTTGGAATCACTTGCAAGACAATTGGCAACGGATTTTTTTCCAAAGCACGCACCGCTTCACCAAAACCACTAAAATCTTCAAATTCCTTTAACGCTTGCTCTTTGGTAATCACTTTTACAGCTTGCACGCTAGGATCTAATTTGATGCCATTCGCCAAGCGATTCGCACTTGCCAGCGACACGTCGTCACGCAAAAACAACGAAATTTGATTACTGGTTTCTAAATCCGACGTTAATTGCTGGGCATTTTCGACCAATAAATAAAAACCGCACGCCAATGAAATCGAAATCGATAACACGATAATCGTCAACACCGCATTCAAACGCGAGGCAACTAAACGCCCTAAACTGGAAAATAAAGCGTGCGCGTGTAAATCCCGATAAGCGCGTAATTTATCCGAAAAATCACCGCCAACATGCGAAGTCTGTTTCGGATTTTTTTTCGCTTCGATAATGCGATTATGATTATGTCTAGGTTTGTGTTGCTGCACGTTAGCCACCTGCGACTAATTGACCATGATCGAGTTTTAACACGCGATGATTTAATTGTGAAATGAGTGAAATATCGTGCGACGCAATCAAAACTGTTACGCCAACTTGTTTAAATTGTTCAAATAAGTGCATGATTTCTGCGGATAATTCAGGGTCTAAGTTACCGGTTGGTTCGTCAGCTAAAATCATTAATGGTTTATTTACAACAGCACGCGCGATACCAATTCGTTGCTGTTCACCACCCGATAATGTGAGCGGATATTTTTTTTCTTTACCAAGCAAACCCACTTTGTCAAGTGCTGCGCGAACACGTCGCGAAATTTCATTATAACTGTAACCCATAATAATCAGCGGTAATGCGACGTTATCAAACACCGTTCGGTCATTGAGTAATTTATAATCTTGGAAAATCAATCCCATTTTGCGCCGAATGAACGGAATTTGGCGCGAATTGATTTTGTTCAAATTGTAATCACTAAACGTAATTTGCCCACGATTGCCACGTTCCATCATCGCAATGAGTTTGAACAATGTACTTTTGCCCGCCCCCGAATGCCCTGTTAAAAACGCAATTTCGCCTTTTTCAAGATGAAAACTGACGCTACGCAACACATCGCCCACTTCAGGATAACGCATACTCACATTGTCGAACTTTAACATGGTCGATTAGTCTTTAGTAAACAACGCATTAACAAACGATTCTGCATCAAAATCTTGCAAATCTTCAATGCCTTCGCCGATGCCGATAAAACGAATCGGCACGCCAAATTGTTTCGCCAAAGCAAAAATAACACCGCCTTTTGCCGTACCGTCCAATTTCGTCAGCGTCAAACCTGTCAATGTCACCGCTTCGTTGAACAATTTGGTTTGTGAAACCGCATTTTGTCCTGTGCCTGCATCTAAAACTAATAACACTTCATGCGGCGCAGTATCATCGAGCTTTGCCATGATGCGTTTGACTTTTTTCAATTCGTCCATCAAGTTCGATTTTGTCTGCAAACGCCCTGCTGTGTCCGCAATTAAAACGTTAATGCCTTTTGCTTGCGCGGATTGGACAGCATCGTAAATAACCGAAGCGGAATCTGCGCCAGTGTGTTGCGCGACAACATGAATTTGATTACGCTCACCCCACGTTTGCAATTGCTCAACAGCAGCGGCTCTGAATGTATCGCCTGCGGCAAGCATCACGCTATGACCTTGTGATTTCAAACGATTTGCCAATTTTCCAATTGTCGTGGTTTTGCCCGCACCATTTACGCCGACGACTAAAATAACAAACGGTTTATCTTGTTTGGGAATGGTTAAGTTCACGCTGCATGGTTGCAAAATTTCTAATAATTCTTCTTTTAAAATAGCTTCTAATGCCGTGCTATCTTTGAGTTCTGAACGCGTGACACGCTCGTTTAAACGGTCAATAATGGCTCGCGTTGCTTCAACGCCTACGTCTGCCATGAGCAAATTCGTTTCGATTTCTTCAAGCAAATCATCGTTAATCGTTTTCGATAAAGACAACGTTGAAAATACGCCACCTAAACCGGTGCGTGTGCGTTGCAATTGCGATTTTAAACGACCGTATAACGAATCCGCAGTAATAACAGGTGTTTCACTAACAGGTAATTCGGTTGTTAAAACGTCACTTTTTGATTCAAATGGAAAGTCGTATTTGCTGTAAAAATGAATCGCAATCAGCGGCAAAATAAGCAATGTTGCTAATGTCGCGTGAATGACTGCCATCCACCATGGCAAATCAAATTTGATAGTAAGAATGCTTAAACTGATTTGTAAAAATAATAAACCGCTCAGCCACAAGCCTGCTTTGCGTAACGTTTTCGATGGCGCAGATGTCGCTCGAAAGCTAACACCGCTTAAAACCACGAAACACAATAACGCGCCCGCGCGATGCAACCACGCTAAGGTAATTTGCGCGTCATAAGCCACGACACCACTGTAATGATTTTGCAAGCCGTAAAATAAATTCAGTGCATTGTCATAATTTAACGCTGGCAACCATGTTCCGTTGCATTGCGGAAAACCGCGACACGCCAAGGCGGCATGATTTGCCGTTGTCCAATCACCTAAAAATACTTGGATTAAAACCACAATTAACGCAACTTGTACAAACAATCGGCTTTGCGGTTGCGGCGACAAAATCACCCGTGAATCCAAACGTAAATACAACGTAAACAACAACCAAAAAATACTACTTATTAAAAACAACGCGCCCGTCACCACAATCGGCATTATTTGCGCGAGCAACCGATGCAACTCATTTAAATTTAAATTACCTAAATCAATCGGCGATAAGCGAATCCACTCGCTTGTAATAATCGTCGCTAATGCAAGTAGGACGCTCACTCCTGTTATTTTTCTAAACATTTTCTACTAACCAATTTGTGAAATTTTTAAAAGGTGCATCAAATCACTTTTTGCATCATACGGATTAAAGTTTGGCGCGTATTGCATCATGAAATTGCCAAGCGGATCGACAAGTAATAACGCACCTTCGGGAATTTGCCCATTATAAAGCACATTCAATTTTTCCATGACGCTCACATTCGGTTTTAAGCGCAATAAATCCGTGTCTTCTTTCCACCAATTCGCGGCAGTATCTTGCGACACATTCGCATCCAGCACTAAAACCGCGCGGCGCGTTCGCACCAATTCTTTATTTAGCATCAAACGTAATTGCCGACTTTTGTGCAATGCGTCTAAACAAACATCACCACAATCGTTTTTAGGAATGACATTGACAATCAACCAATGCGCCTCAAGTTCTTTTAAATTGTCCTGCGAAAAAGCATCGAAACCTTGAAAATCGGTGCGTTCAGTCGTGATGATTGGCGTAATTAACTGTCCATGATTGGTTGCTGAGGGCGTTAATAATTCAGGATTTTTTGCCAAAAACCATGCAATGCTAAACGGGATAATCGACATTGCGAAAATGCCAATAATAAGTTGTCGATTTCTACGTTGTTGAGGTGTCATTTTTTCAAACCAAATTTAATAAAAATTATTGTTAAAGCAAACGCTAAACCGAACCATTGTAGCGCGTATGCTAAATGTTGTTCAGGCTGCATTATTTTAGCTGCCGCCCAGTCACGTTTAAAACCGTTTGGTAAAGCTGCGTCCAATTCTAATTGAAAGTTAAATAATTCGTAGCCTAACTGTCGCGCTAAAATTTGACTATCGATTACGCCTACGACAGCAGGATTGGTTTTTGTCGGCTGATTTGCACCTTCCAATTTCAAACCAATACTTGGAAAAGTGTTAAGCCGTCCGTTTAACGTGATGTTGCCTTCTACTAAAAAATTCACATTTGGCAACGTTGCACGCGGTTCAACTAATGGAATCCAGCCACGATTTACCAAAATGGCTTTGGAACTATTTTGCAATTTAAAGGGCGTAAAAACGAAATAGCCTGCTTTGCCCGCATCGATTTGATTATCGAGCAAAAACTGTTTCGTCGTGTCGTAATGCCCAATAACGCTTGCTTGTTTATAGCGCAACTCGGTTGCATCGCTAGACGTTTCTGTTGTCAATTGAATTGTCTCATTTACGCGTCGTGCTTCGGTATCTAAAAACTCTTGTTTTTCGTTAGCACGGTTAATTTGCCACGCCCCCAAACTCAAAAATAATATGAATAATCCTAAATAAGCAAATAGCCATCTTAGTTTTATATTCATGCTGTCGCCTTTAAAGTTGTATTGCCGTCGCAAAATCATCGAAAATAGGATTTTCTTTTTTCACGATACTCAAAATTATGTTGATTAAAACGTTAGTCATTATTGCTTTTGTTGCCATTATCGCCAGTTTGGGTTCGGCGTTATTTCACCTAGTTAAACACAAAGATAAAGTCAACTCACAAAAAACACTTAAAGCCTTAACATTTCGGATTGGATTATCGGTTGCGTTATTTATTTTTGTTGTCATTGCGATTGCAACGGGATTAGTTGAGCCACATGGTTTAGGTGCAAAAATTCACAGCTCGCAATCTATTTCTGAAATACCTACAAAATAATTAACACATTTGACAAAAAAAAAGCGCGGTCTAATTAGCGACCACGCTTTTTTGCAGTAAATTTTCGGCTTACATTAAATAAACGAAAATAAACAAACCTAACCAAACTACGTCAACAAAGTGCCAATACCACGCAGCCGCTTCAAACGCGAAATGGTTTTCTGGGCTGAAATGACCTTTCCAGCTACGGAATAATACGACGCTCAAAATAATCGCACCAACGCAAACGTGGAAACCGTGGAAACCTGTCAACATGAAGAAAGTTGAACCGTAAATGCCTGAACCTAAAGTTAAGCCCATTTCGGTATACGCTTCGTGATATTCAATGGCTTGGCAAAGTACGAATAAAAAGCCTAAACCTACTGTTGCGGCTAAACCTTGAATCAATTGTTTACGATTTTTAGCAATTAAACCGTGATGCGCCCAAGTACAAGTTACGCCACTGGTTAAAAGTAACAATGTATTCAATAAAGGCAAACCAAACGCGCCCATTGGTTCAAAATGACCACCCACATTGCCAGGACCATTTGTTGGCCAGACAGCATCAAAACTTGGCCATAAAAGTGCATGTGTTGCAGCATTTGAACCTGCACCACCTAACCATGGCACTGATAAATTGCGGGTATACCACAATGTGCCAAAGAAAACCGCGAAGAACATGATTTCAGAAAAAATGAACCACATCATGCCCATGCGATATGAAATACCCACGCCATGATTGTACATACCAGATTCACTTTCGGTTGATTGCAACGTAAACCAACCCGCAAGCATGACGATGAAAATAGTCAGCCCTGCAACCATTAGCGTTGAGCCAATAGATGAGCCATTAAGATAATTTGCAAATCCCGCTAACGTAGTCACTAAACCAGCAGTTGCCAGCACAGGCCATGTCGCTTTATGCGGAATGTAATAAGTAGTATTACTTGTTGACATAAACTTCCCCTTGTTATTTTTTTACGGCTGTTTCAGTGTTATCAAAAAAAGTGTAGGACAACGTAATCGTTTTGTAATCTTTCGGTAAATTCGGGTTAATCACAAAACGCATTGGCATCGTTTTCTTTTCATGCGGCGCAAAAGTCTGTTCTGAAAAACAAAAACATTCTACTTTCTCAAAATAAGTGCTAGTCAAAGCAGGGGAAAAACTCGGAATCGCTCGCGCAATCATCGGTTTATTCGTCTTATTTTCAGCATAAAAATTCACCGTATGATATTCACCGGTGTGAACTTGCAATTGCTTTGTTTCCGCACTAAAAACCATCGGTGTGTTTTCGTTTAACGTGGTTACAAATTCCACGTTAATATTGCGATTCACATCGACAGGATAAGCGATTTCCGGAATCGCTTTAATCGCATCGGGGCGATCACGCTCAATCCATTTCCATTCGCACAATACGTCATACAACGGCACTAACGCATAACCAAAACCAAACATCGCAATGGCAATAATTGCCAATTTGCGTCCTAACTTTTTATTTTTTACCGCAACATCATCGTTCATCGTGATACTGCTTGAATGACAGCCATAACGTAAATCGTAGTAGCGATTGCAATTAACACCACCGCCGTTAAGATATTTTTTTGTTTTATCGTCATATTCAATCCAACGCAGAGACGCGATAAATCGCGCCTCTACATTTTGACCTTAATCGTGATCGCAAGGAATCACAGTAGGTGGCGTTGTGAAGGTGTGATAAGGCGGTGGAGATGGCAATGTCCATTCCAAACCGTGTTTATGTGCATCTTCCCAAACTTCGTCGGTTACTTTTTCGCCTGTGCCGCCTTTGATTGTGTCAATCACAATCCAAAGGAATAACAATTGGCTCACGCCGAAAATGAAACCACCAATACTTGAAACCATGTTCCAATCCGCAAATTGAATCGCGTAATCAGGAATACGACGTGGCATACCTGCTAATCCCAAGAAATGTTGTGGGAAAAACAAAACGTTTACCGAAATCGCAGACAACCAGAAATGCAATTGTCCAATTTTTTCGTTATACATGTGACCCGTCCATTTAGGCAACCAGTAATAACCTGCCGCCATCAAAATGAACACTGACGCTGGAACTAAGGTGTAATGAAAATGCGCCACGATGAAATAAGTATCATGATATTGGAAATCCACTGGTGCAACAGACATCATCAAACCAGTAAAACCACCTAATGTGAACAATACAACGAATGCAATTGAAAACAACATCGGTGTTTCAAATGTCATTGCGCCTTTCCACATCGTTGCAGTCCAGTTAAAGACTTTCACGCCGGTTGGAATCGCAATCAACATAGTGGCATACATGAAATACAACTCGCCTGAAATTGGCAAGCCGACCGTGAACATGTGATGCGCCCAAACGATGAATGACAAAAATGCAATTGACGCTGTTGCATAAACCATTGAGCTGTAACCAAATAAAGGTTTACGCGCAAATACTGGAATAATGGTCGATGCCACACCAAAAGTTGGCAAAATCATGACATAAACTTCTGGGTGTCCGAAGAACCAGAAAATGTGTTGATAAAGCACTGGATCACCACCACCTGCTGCATCAAAGAAGCTAGTGTGGAAGAATTTGTCGGTCAGCAACATGGTTACTGCGCCAGCAAATACAGGCATAATTGCAATTAACAAGAAACCTGTAATGAGCCAAGTCCAAACGAACAATGGCATTTTCATCAACGTCATAGCAGGCGCGCGCATATTCAAAATAGTCGCGATAATGTTAATCGCACCCATAATTGATGAAATACCGAGCAAATGCACAGAAAAAATCGCGAACGGTAACGCTTTACCTGTTTGCAAAACTAACGGTGGATACAATGTCCAACCACCGGCAGGTGCGCCACCTTCCATGAATAATGTTGATGCAAGTAATAAAACACCTGCAACCAGCATCCAAAAACTCATGTTGTTCATGCGTGGCAACGCCATATCCGGCGCACCAATCATCATTGGAATCATCCAGTTCGCAAGACCTACGAATGCTGGCATAACCGCCCCGAATACCATAACCAGCGCGTGCATGGTCGTCATCGAGTTAAAAAATTGCGGATTTACAAATTGCATTCCGGGTTCAAACAATTCAGCACGAATAATCATCGCCATCGCGCCGCCAACGAAAAACATCGCCAACGCAAATAACAAATACAACGTACCAATATCTTTATGGTTGGTGGTAATTATCCATCGCAACCAGCCCTTCTCTGGGCCATGCGCGTGATCATCGTGATGATCATCGTGTCCATGTTCAGCTATTACAGCAGACATACTTTATACCTCATAACAGTTAAAAAAGAGTAAAAACGACAAACCTTTATTACTTATCATCGTCGTCATAAACGGGCGTGATAGCTTTAGGTTGAATTTCGTCGCCAACTTTATTGCCGAGTTCAGGCGCATTTCTAATGTAAGTAATGACTGCCGCTAATTCGTTGTCTTTCAACTTAGCAAATGAAGGCATTCTGCTTGTACCTGCTTGCAAGAATCCAATCAAAGGATCGATACCAGCCGTTACTTTTGCACTACCACGCAATGCTGGGAAAGCTCCCGCCGCACCGTTACCATCAATTTGATGACATGAAACGCAGTTTTTCAAATACACTGCCGCGCCATTTGCCATTAACTGTTCGCGCGATTGATCGCTTAAATCAGGTTTTTCATTTTGTTTTGCTAAAGTCGTTTGAACCCATTTGTCGTAATCAGGTTGTTCCATTGCAATAACAACGATAGGCATAAAGCCATGATCGCGACCACACAATTCGGTACATTGACCACGATAAACACCTGGTTTATCAACTTGAGTCCACGCTTCGTTAATGAAGCCTGGGTTTGCGTCTTTTTTCCAACCTAAATCAGGTACCCACCAAGAATGGATTACGTCAGCGGCGGTGAAGACGAAACGGATTTTTTTGCCAACCGGCACAACCAATGGGTTATCCACGTTTAACAAATAATGCGGAACAGTGTGTGGATCAATCGAATCAACACGATGCGCCTTTTCACTGGCAGCATCTAAATGACTTTCAAAATGCACGCCGCTATCAAGGTATTCATAATCCCAATACCACTGTTTACCGGTGACTTTAATAGACATTTCAGATTCTTGAACATCATCCAATTCTATCATCGCTTTGGTAGCAGGAATCGCCATGCCGATTAAAATCAACGTGGGGATAATTGTCCAAATGATTTCGACAGTCGTATTTTCATGGAAATTCGCGGCTTTATGTCCTTTTGATTTACGATGATGGTAAATCGAATAAAACATTGTGCCGAAAACGGCAATACCAATAAACACGCATATCCATAGAATAAGCATGTGCAGGTCATAAATGTCATTACTGACTTTTGTAACCCCTTGCATCAAATTAAGTGCGTAATCCGCCTGCGCTGTTTGCAACCCAAAGGCTGTCAACGTAGCACCGACGAAAAGTTGCTTTGTTTTTTTCACGGAGCAAACTCCTCTAGTAGTTTATAAACCTTTATGCGTTATATCCATTGGTAATTCAAAGCGATACAGTACACCGTAGCTTTGTTCCTTTTACTCAATAATTATCACAAATAATCGGGTTAATTCTAACCTATGATACCTATCGATGCTAGTTTCTATACGAGTGCGATAAGCTAAAAACAATAAAAGGCAGTAAGACTAATTCGTTGATTCTCCAATAGAATACACGTTTTAAATATAAGGTTTTATTAAGTAACAAACTGATTTATAAGGTAAAATATATACTTTTTAATGCTAATTACCATTTAAACTTTATGGCATTATCAATTGTGTATGTCGTTAAGACGCGAGATTTGTTATTGTGTATGGCGCGAATATTCGCGCCATTTTTAATTTATATACGGAATTCAAAAAATCTTATGAACAAGAAAACCAATGTTTTTATTAACAGCGTCGTTTTGATTTCGTTGGCATTAGGCGGAATGTCTGCCGCCGAAGCACAACGTTTAGGGGGCGGTAAATCTTTTGGCAGTAAACCTTCTTACAGTGCGCCTTATAGTCGTGCCGATTTACCGCCAAGTAATCGAGTTTCAACACCTCCGCCCGTAAACCATCCTGCACCTATAGCCCAGCAACCACAACAACCTGCTAGTTCAGCATGGAAAGATCGTGCAATGGGCGCAGCGGCTGGATTGGCAGTGGGTGGTTTAGTTGGTTCGATGATGGGCGATCACAATAATGCGGTGCCTGTGCAATCGCAACAAGGTTATGCGCCTTCACAAAATCAAGGCTATGCGCCAGCCCCCATGCAACCGCAACAAGGTTACGCTCAACCTGCCCCAGTTTATAGCGATAATACTGGTGCAACGAGAAGCTCTAGTGGCATTGGCTTCTTTGGTATTTTATTACTTGCAGGTTTAGGTTATTTGGCTTATCGATTCTTTTTCGCAAACAAAACGCCATCGCAACCAAACTATCAACGTACTTCAAATGAACCTGCTTATTCATCGCCAACGAGTGCAACGGGTAGTTCACCTGATTTCAATACAGATATTATGTTTAGAAAAAGCGATTCGACTGTTTCATCATCGACGGTTAATTTGGCAAAGTCGCGCGAAACGTCAATGCCATTTGGATTTGATTCAGTTGCGTTTTTAGACGATGTGAAAAATCGTTATATGCAATTACAACAAGCATGGGATGCGCGTGATTTGGCTGAAATTCGTGGTTTAACTACAGATAAAGTATTTGCTGAAATTCAAGACCAACTCAAAGCGTCTAACAGCCTGAATCGTACGGACATTTTGAAATTGGATGCCGATATTTTAGAAGTGCGCGAATTAAGTTCGGAATTTGAAGCCGTGGTTTTATTTGATTCTATTATGCGTGAAGAAGTCAATGAACATGCCAACCAAGTGCGTGAAGTATGGCACTTTATAAAATCAAAATCGGGTTTTCATGCTCAATGGATGTTAGACGGTATTCAACAATTGGAAAATTAAAATACTGTTTGTCGAGGCGTAGCGATGCGCCTCGACTGTTCAATTACACTGCAAAACTTTCCCCGCAACCGCACATGCCTTTCACATTCGGATTATTGAATTTAAATGCGGCGTTTAAACCTTCTCTGCGATAATCGATTTCAATGCCGTTCAATAGTGCTAAATCGTCACTTTTCACAACGATTTTCACCCCAGAGGTTTCAAAAATTTGGTCATTTTCATCAAACGCATCGACATAATCTAAAACGTAAGCGTAACCCGAACAGCCGGATTTTTTCACCCCCAAGCGTAATCCTAAACCGCTACCGCGTTTGGTTAATTGTTTTTGAATTTGTTGTGCAGCACTTTCTGTGACGGTGACAGACATTTTTAAACTCCAAATGATTCGATAAGGTCGATAAATTCTAACACTTCAGCAGGTGTATTTTGATGACTCAAACTCACGCGCAGAGCCGTTTTTGCTTGTTGCTCTGAAATTCCCATTGCCAATAAAACATGACTTGGCGTAGTTTCGCCGCTCGCACATGCTGAACCGCTCGAAAGCGCAACGCCTTTTTGGTCTAATTTCAGCAATACTAATTCTCCTTCAACACCATCGATACCAAACAAAACGGTATTCGGTAAGCGCGGGGCGGTTTGGGAAAAAATTGTCACTTTTGAAAATTGTGCCAATTTATTTTCGAGCATCGTTCGCAAGGACAACATTCGTGTTTGACGGGCATCTAATTCAGTTTTTGCCAATTCTGCGGCTTTGCCAAAACCGACAATTGCCGCCACATTTTCAGTCCCCGAACGCAAATTTTGTTCTTGTCCACCGCCCTTCAATAACGATTCGAGCGCAATCGATTTATCAACAACTAACGCGCCACACCCTTTTGCACCGTAAATTTTATGACTAGAAAGGGAAAGCATTTGCACGCCAAGTCGTCGAAATGAAACGGGGATTTTTCCTACTGCTTGCACCGCATCCGTGTGAACAATAATGCCTCGTTCGGCAAGTTGTTTGGCAATGTCGGCAATCGGTTGAATTACGCCGTTTTCATTATTTGCCAACATAATTGAGACAAAATCAGGACGTTTTGCAATCAAATCCGAAATGGTTTGTGGTTCAATTAAACCATCACGATTAACGGGAATGATCTCTGGGTTGTAACGTTTTGCCGGTTCAAAAACAGATGGATGTTCAATGGCTGAAATCGCCACTCGCCCAAAGGCAGAATTTAACGCTAAATTATTTGCTTCCGTGCCGCCGCTGGTGAAAATGACTTGCGAGGGTTCGGCATCAATCAGCGCAGCAACTTGTTCGCGAGCAATTTCTACCGCACTTTTTGCAATACGCCCTAAACGATGCACGCTCGATGGATTACCGTACATCGTTTTTAGGAATGGCAACATTGCATCCAACACGCGCTCATCGATAGGCGTTGTGGCGTTGTTATCAAAATAAATCACGGTTTATTTTGGTCTCATGTGCGGGAATAACAACACGTCACGAATTGATGGCGAATCGGTAAATAACATCACCAATCTGTCGATACCAATGCCCTCACCTGCTGTGGGCGGCATGCCGTGTTCAAGCGCGGTAATGTAATCTGCATCAAAGTGCATGGCTTCATCGTCGCCAGCTTCTTTTTCGTTCACTTGTTGTTGGAAACGCGCCGCTTGGTCTTCGGCATCATTTAATTCTGTAAAACCGTTTGCAATTTCACGTCCACCGACGAAAAATTCAAATCTATCGGTAACGTGTGGGTCATTATCATTACGACGTGCAAGCGGTGAAACCTCGACAGGATACGCGGTAATAAACGTTGGATTCATCAAACGGCTTTCAACGGTTTTTTCAAAAATTTCGATTTGAATTTTGCCCAAACCGTAACCGTCTTTGACAGGAATTCTTAAATTTTCTGCCACGATTAAAGCCGCTTCACGAGTTGAAATATTTTCAGCCGTCAAATCAGGATTGAAATGCAAAATCGAATCAAACACCGTCATTCGCACAAACGGTTTGCCGAAATCGTATTCTTCGCCTTGATAAGTGATTACGGTTTGCCCTAAAACTTCCTCAGCAATGCCGCGCAACATTTCTTCCGTTAAATCCATGAGTTCATGATATTCGGCATAGGCTTGATAAAATTCGAGCATCGTGAATTCAGGATTATGGCGCGTTGATAAACCTTCGTTTCTGAAATTACGGTTAATCTCAAACACTCGCTCAAAGCCGCCGACGACTAAACGTTTTAAATACAATTCTGGCGCAATTCGCAAGAACATATCCATGTCGAGCGCGTTGTGATGCGTGGTAAAAGGTCGCGCTGTCGCACCACCTGGGATGACTTGCATCATCGGCGTTTCAACTTCTAAAAATGCGCGTTCAATCAAAAAATTCCGAATATAGCCAACCACTTTCGAGCGAATCAAAAACGTATTGCGCGATTCTTGGCTCATGATTAAATCTAAATATCGTTGGCGATATTTGATTTCTTGGTCAGCAATGCCGTGGAATTTTTCGGGCAATGGACGCAAGGCTTTGGTGAGTAAGCGAATGCTATCAACTTTTACACTGAGTTCACCCGTTTGGGTTTTGAACAAAACTCCTTCTGCGCCCAAAATATCGCCGATGTCCCATTTTTTGAATTGGTCGTTATAAACGCCTTCAGGTAAATTATCTCGCGCCACATAAACCTGTAATTGCCCTGACATGTCTTGCAAATGACTAAAACTCGCTTTACCCATAATGCGGCGTGTCATCATGCGACCTGCGATTTTTACACGCAAATGTTCGGTTTCGAGTTCTTCTTTGGTTTTTTCGCCATACTTTGCGAGCAATTCACCTGCAACCACGTCGCGGCGGAAATCGGTTGGAAAAGCAATGGTTTCTTCGCGCAACGCGGTTAATTTTTCACGGCGTTGGCGGATTTGGTCTTGTTCGTCTTGGAGTATTTCTTGTGGTTCTGTCATGTTTTTTAATTTAATTTTGGAAAAAGTTGTGGCTGTGCGTTAACACAACGTAAGTTGTTCAATCATTTTTTCGGTGTTTATTTCTTGTCTTATCAAATGATCAATTCCTTTAATAAAACAATTAAAACTATGGGAATGGTTTTGGTGAATATTCATGTGACTAGCAATTTTTTTAGCCCCACTCACTTTACGATAACCTTTAACTAATTTTGCTAGTTCCTCTGACGCATTGGTTAATTTATCGGGATCTTTGTATTTTCTATTTTGTTGTTGCCCAGCTAATTTTTTAATGTCAAAGGCTTTTTCAACTGCGGCTAAATCACCCAAAAACCAAGATTCCAATTCATGACAAGCAATGCGAACTAGACTATCAGCACGTCCAGCTTGCTGACATAAACTAACAAGACGTTTTTTCAGAATAATACAATCTTCCTTATCTTTATCACGAATAATTACAAATAAGGCTGGCGTTTGCCAAGCTCGTAACTTCCGTGGAATGGATTTCTCTAAATCTTGTTTGCCTTGATGAGGTACACAAAGAAAATCAGTCTCTGACGGTAAAATCTGTGGTAGTAAAACATCTAGTAAAGCCTTCATGGATTCTTCCTCTAGCAAAAATACTAGTTGTGTCATGAAGGATTAACTCCTGTAAATAGATTCTGTTTCCATAAAGCTCCTGGCAAATCTCCCTCGTTGATTAGGTTTACTAATAATGGATTGTCACTTGCTCGTTCAATAACTGTAATACCTTGTTTTTTTGATAAACAAAAAATCTCGTGAAGCGTAATGTAATTCAAGACATCAGGCGAATGCGTTGAAATCATGACTTGTCCACCTTTATCAGCATAATCACGAAACTCTTCTACCAAACCACAAAACAAGCTCGGATATAACTGATTTTCTGGTTCTTCCACACACAACAAGGGATGTGGATTAGGATCATGTAGCAATAAAAGATATGCAAACATTTTAATGGTGCCATCTGAAACAGAGCGGGCAATAAATGGGTCTTTAAAAGCACCATCTTGAAATTTTAAAAGAATGCGACCGTCATCTGTGTCTACCGCTTCAACTTTTGAAACACCTGGTACACGCTCTGCCATTTTCTTTAAAATAATTTTAAAAATGTCTGGGTGATTTTCGTACAGATACTGAGCAACTAGTGGCATGTTTTCACCACGAGTAGAAAGATGTTCAGCATAACCCGCTTCTTGGCTAGGTCTTGCATCGCCGATATGAAAATCTGAAACGTGCCAACTTTCAATCAGCTTACGGAAACTATTCGCGGCTTTAAATCGTTGAAATTGACCTAAACCCTTTAAGGCTAGAATATCTGGCGAATCAACAGTTTGTTCTTCTTTAGTTTCCTTAGATTCTTTATCTTCGTAGCTACTTTCATTAGTAATCGCCATTCCTGAACCTTTTTTAAAATCCAAGAAATGCCAAGGCTGTCCTTTCGCCCCTCTTCTATATTTAAGAATTTCCCGCGCAACAACAGGTTGATTATTATCCAATTCAATGATCAGAGAATAAGTAACCAAAGGGCTATGTGTCCTATCATCGTATTCTCGAAATTTAATCTCGATTTCAATCGCCCCTTTTTCACCGCGTGTTATCACTTCTTTAAAGCCACCACGTTTTTGAAGTGCAACACGCACATTATCTTGCAATGAGTCACGCAAAAAACCAAAGACATCAAATAGCGTTGTTTTGCCTGTTCCGTTTGCACCGATAAAAACAGAAATAGCAGGTAAATTGGTTAATTTAATATCTTTAAAGGCTTTAAAATTCTTAACACGCAAGGCTTCTATTTTCATGATAATTCACTCTAAGAATGGCTAATAAATCACTTTCTGCACTTTCAACGCGGCATAAATTTCATCAAGGCTTTCCGTATCGGTATTGAAATGAATGGGAGTAAAACCTTCGTTTGTATTAACACAAATTGCAATCAAACCCGCATGATTTATCGCTTCAATTAACACGTTGTTTGCGGTTTCTAAAATCGTGCAAGCATGACCGTTGTCGAACAATTTACGTTCTAATTGGTAAGCGATTTCCACGCTCTTTTCACCCGTCAAATTCACAGCCGTTGCAATTTGACTAAAACGTGCGGCGCGTTCCTCAACGCTAACGGGTTGCAGATTTTCACTATCATCACTCCCCGTAATCATTCCCGCGCCAACCGTACTGTTGGTCAAACGGTCAATGACGATAAATGAACCTGTGCCTTTATGCGTTTTATACGCATCAAACACAACAGGCGCATTCACCGAAACCGTACACAAACCAATTTCATTAAGTTGCAAACCACTTGCGTCGTGATGTTCAAGCGTATTCACGTCAATACGATGATGAATGAGCGAGACGCTGCCAAACACACTGCGTGTTGCCAATTTAATTGCGTATTGTTTACCAATGTTGAGCGGCTGTTCTGCCATCCAAACAATGTGCGCTTTGAATTTATCCGCCACAATCGGCGCAAGTTCTTGTGTACCGATAAGCATATCGCCGCGACTAATATCAATTTCGTCATCGAGTGTGAGCGTGACTGCCATCGGTGAAAAGGCTTCTTCCAATTCGCCATCATAAGTGACGATAGATTTAATCGTACTACTTTTGCCAGAAGGCAAGGCGGTGATTTTGTCGCCTTTTTTGAAAATTCCTGCCGCCACCGTGCCACAAAATCCACGAAAATCTAAATTCGGACGATTCACATATTGCACAGGGAAACGTGCGTCAGTGAAATTACGGTCGTTGGCAATTTCAATCGTATTTAAGGCTTCCATTAACGGTTTGCCTTTGTACCACGACATATTTTCGCTCGGATTTACCACGTTATCACCGTCCAACGCTGACATTGGAATAAACAGAATATCGTGCAAATCGAGCGTTTTCACAAAATCCAAATAATCTGCTTTGATTTGTTCAAATTTCGCTTCGCTGTATTCGACTAAATCCATTTTGTTAATGGCAACGATAATGTGTTGAATGCCGAGCAATGAGGCAATGAAACTGTGGCGTTTTGTTTGTGTTTGCACGCCGTAACGCGCGTCAATCAGAATAATCGCTAAATCACACGTCGATGCGCCCGTTGCCATGTTGCGCGTGTATTGTTCATGTCCTGGTGTGTCGGCAATGATGAATTTGCGCGTGGCGGTTGAAAAATACCGGTATGCCACGTCAATGGTGATGCCTTGTTCGCGTTCAGCTTGCAGCCCATCGACGAGTAACGCTAAATCGATTTTTCCCGCGCCAGTCGTGCCAGATTTGACGCTATCTGCTTGCACGGCGGCAAGTTGGTCTTCGTAAATCATTTTTGAATCGTGCAACAATCGCCCGATGAGCGTACTTTTGCCGTCATCGACGTTGCCACAGGTTAAAAATCGCAATAATTCTTTGCGTTCGTGTTGCGCTAAATAAGCGTTAATATCGCTGCTGATTAAATCGGATTGGTGGGACATTTTTTTTCCTGAAAATAATAAGTCTAATTGGTGCGAATAAGCCCAGCTTCTTGTGCTAATTGTTCATTCATTAGCCGAATCCATGCGCCTTTTAAATTCCAAAGTTTTGCAGTCAGTTTTAATTGTTTTTGTAATTCATCTTTTAAGGGGGCTAACCAATCTTTTTGATGATTTTTTATAATTAAAACAAAAACAGGCTCTATTTTAGATAAATCTAATTGCTTAAATTTAGATGAAAGCTCGTTGTTGTCATAACGTTGTATGTAAATTGAATTAAATAATGTCAGACTATGAATGAACTTTATTTTGATTTCTGCAATATATTCATCAAAGCGTGGTTGCGTAGTTTGTTGAGGAGATGTCAGTTTAGCTTCTATAACCCATAGCTGATTTTTTCTAAGTAATAAACATTCAGCGACTTTTACACCTTGAGTTTGTACCGTTTGATAAACATTGCTTGTTTCAATTCGAAAACAAAATTCATCATCAAATTTAAATGACATGCCTGATTCGGTGAATTCCATATAAGTTATAAGCCTATCTCTTGTTTATATAATCGAATCGACTCATCAATAATCGGATTATCAGGCATATCATCTAACAAGTCAGATTGCACCCATTCATCATTTTGATAAGAAAGCACAGGAATAGACATTTTCTGTTCTTGTGCGATTAAAAACAGTTTTTTAATAACGAAATAAGAATGACTAGCTAGAAAAAATTGAATTCCATGATTTGCCAGTATGGCGATAATATCAAGCAATTGAGAAATAGCTTGTGGATGCAAATTAGATTCTGGTTCATCAATGAAAATAATGGATTTTTCACTTAAATAACCATTGCCTAATAATGTGTCCAAAATAGCAATTTTTTTGATTCCTTCAGCAGTTACGCCCATTGGAAATCGTTGTTCGTTTTTTATGAAATACCATCGTTTACTCGCGTCATCAAACTCTACGCGACCTCCAATCATTATTTCTAAATCCTTTCTCGATTTATTGAAATCGCTGGAATTATGTCCTTTAACTAACAATTTCTGAGTAGATAAGGAATTTAATTGAGGTGCCATATCGTCATCATTCCAATAATCTTCCTGTACTTTTACCATTTGTTTTGCAGCCACTTGCAAAGCCAAGGCTAACTCAAAATAGGTATTATCAAACCCAAGTAATATATCTAGTTGTCTTGACCTTAGAATGAGGTTGTATAACGATAAAACTTCTTTTGCAGGCAAAAAAATGGAATTTTCGATACGAGGAGATACTTGATTATCTAATGATTTGAAATTCTTTGTTTTAGTAGAATCTTTGTCAAGACTATAACTGAATTTTTTTTCATCAATTAACAAACTACACACTAAATCACTATTGCTTGTTCCTCTCATTAAATGACTAATTTTTTCTGGCTGAAAAGTCCAATACAACTTATCTGCCAAAATTTCCCGTTCGTCGTACGGATTATCACCGCGCTTATATTCTTCCAAAGTACGGACAGAACAATATAGAGCTTTAAGCAAAAACGACTTACCACAACCATTGTTGCCAATGATTAAGTTGATTTTGCTTAAATTCTGCCAATCCAACTGTTCTATTGGCCCGAAATTTTTTAGCTCTACGCGGTTAATCATAATTTAAAAATACCCTTCGCGTTTTTTCTGTTCCATCGAACCGGCTTGGTCGTGGTCAATCAAACGTCCTTGACGTTCAGATGTGGTCGTCAAAAGCATTTCTTGAATAATCTCAGGTAACGTCGTGGCATCCGATTCCACTGCCCCCGTCAATGGATAACAGCCCAACGTACGGAAACGCACTTTTTTCATTTCGACTTTTTCATGTTCACCAATTGGCATACGGTCATCATCCACCATAATCAACATGCCATCACGTTCTACAACAGGACGTTCTTTTGCAAAATATAACGGCACAATAGGGATATTTTCCAAATGAATGTATTGCCAAATATCCAGCTCCGTCCAATTCGACAACGGGAAAACACGGATACTTTCGCCTTTATCGATTTTACCGTTGTAGATATTCCATAATTCAGGACGTTGATTTTTAGGATCCCAGCGGTGATTTTTGTCACGGAAAGAATAAACACGTTCTTTTGCCCGTGATTTCTCTTCGTCACGACGTGCGCCACCGAATGCCGCATCAAATTGATATTTGTTTAACGCTTGTTTCAAACCATCGGTTTTCATGACATCGGTGTGTTTTTTACTGCCATGCACAAACGGACTAATGTCCATATCTACGCCGTCTTGATTGACGTGGACAATTAAATCTAACCCTAACTCTTTCACCATTTTGTCGCGAAATTCAATCATTTCTTTGAATTTCCACGTCGTATCAACGTGCATCATCGGAAACGGTGGACGCGCTGGATAAAACGCTTTCATGGTTAAATGCAGCATCACTGCTGAATCTTTCCCAATCGAATACAGCATCACAGGGCGTTCAAACTCTGCCGCCACTTCACGAATAATATGAATACTTTCCGCTTCGAGTTGTTTTAAATGGGTTAATTTATAGTCTGTCATTAAAAAATCCGTTGAGTTTTAAGGCGTGAATGGCGGCTATTCTAGCACGTTCTGACGTGAATTAGTGCCGCCCTGTGTGACCAAAACCACCTTCGCCGCGATGGCTTTCATCAAAATCAGTGACTTGTTCAAAGGCAACTTGTACGACGGGAACAAACACCATTTGAGCAATGCGTTCGCCGATGTTTACGGTAAAAGGTTCGTTGCCGCGATTCCAACAGGAAACAAAAACTTGTCCTTGATAATCTGAATCGATAAGACCAACCAAATTACCTAACACAATCCCGTGTTTATGCCCTAAACCTGAACGTGGCAATAACACAGCGGCGAGTGAATTATCGCCGATATGAATGGCTAAACCTGTTGGAATTAAAACGGTTTCACTCGGTTGAATGGTGATGGCTTCATCCAAACAAGCGCGTAAATCTAAACCTGCGCTGCCCGTTGTCGCATATTCAGGTAAAGGAATCGTATCGCCTAAACGTGAATCTAAAATTTTGAGTTGAATTTTGTGCATTTTTTTAAATTTGAAATCAGAAGAATGAATTAAATTCTGCTAATTATGCACTAACGTTGGAGTTAATGCGGCGTTTTTGATTCACTTTCAAATGCGGTGACTTTCAAATCATCCAACTTAAATTGGTAAGTTTGCAGCGTGTTTTGCGTTTCCACATTGCCAATGCCGGTAAATGGTTCAGTTTCACTGAGTTTCGTCCACAGGCTTTTGTTTTGATATTTATCGACCAATTCATTGGCAGCCGTCACAACATGACGATTTTTTTCGCCACAATTTGTTATCCATTTTTCGCGCTCTTGAACCATTGCGACAAGCTGTTGATTATCGCTTTGAATGAGTTTGGCTTGGGCGATAATTTCCTGTTGTTTTTCTTTTAAACTACGTTCATTTTCATGCACGTGATTGAGTTGCGAGGACAACGTACTGTTTGAATTGCGTAAACTCTCTACATTCGCCTTTTGCGCCGTGACTTCGGTTTGCAACGGCTCAAGCTGTTTAATAACGCTTTCCAATTTTTTGAGCTGTTCTTGTAACGCCATTTTTTCTTGCCCCAAAGCGTTTTTTTCACTTTCCAAAACGGCTTTTTCTTCACCCAATTGCCGCAACACGCCTTGGGCTTTTTTCAGAGCTTGTTGCGCGGCATCGCTTTGTTTAGCGGCAACTTCGGCATAAATTTCTGTGTGCCACACAATGGCTAAAAGTAAAAACAACGCGCGTGAATTTATTACGTTAAACATAAAAAAACCTATAAACGAACGTTCAAATCTAACGTGACGGTATCGATATTTAGCGGCTGATTATTCACATTGTCGATACTGTCCGTGCTAAACCAACGCAAATTCAACCAAGTGTTTTTTGCAATGCCATAATTTGCGCCCAAAATCCAACCTTTCGCATTTGTGCCACCTTGATGGAAAACAGAATCCGTAAACGCATCTAATACCGCATCACGTTCAAGATAACGATAAGAAAGGAACATATTCCAGTCGTTAAAATGTTTCATTTCTGGATTGCCAACATCAAGTCGAACTTGGTAAGCATTGGTTTTTGGCATAATGCTTTGTTTGAATTCCTGAGCAATTCTTGCCTGATTAAAACCAAGATTTTTCGCATAATCAGCTGAAAATAAAATCGGTGTGTCAAAGCCGGTAAATTCATACATTGCGGTAATGTTCAGGATTTTAAAGTCTGATGCTAAACCATATAAACAACCTTGACCTGTTGCACTTTGACTATCGGTGCAACGGCTATTAAAACCATCATTAACATTGATTGGCACAAGAGAATTACCTTTTTGCATAAATTGTGGCACAGTCCAATCGTTAGTAAAACTGTTGCTTGCATTCGCTCTAGCTTGAACATTTTGATAATCGTAATACGCTGCCGCAACTTTTAAACGGTCATTTTTACGCACCAGCCAATCACCGCCCGCTTGTCCACCAAATAACCATTTATCCGCCGTTGATAAATTCACTTCTTGCAGCGGAAATGCACCCAATGTTAGGAATAGTGAGTCTGGTGAGTGCGTTCCTGTTTGTAAACCCAAGCGTGCGTTGGCATCTGCGGCATGATAATTTTTAACTGTGCCATCCTCTTGATTGAAATGCCAACGGAATGTTCCTGCAAAACCTTCAAAACTCAAGTCTGAGCTATAAACCAACTCGGTAGACATCCACGGATTGGCAATCCGACCGCCATAAAGACTAAACCAATCGTTATGTTTATCGTCAAGAAAATCATATTGTACAAATGCGCGGTCTATTGCTACTTGATAACCTTGCCCTGTATTGCCTAACGTTTGATTGCTTGAAACGGGACTATATTGGTTACTAGTCGCTAAACGCATCCCTACTTTTAAACCTTCCGTGATTTGCGCGTCTAATCCTAAACGAAATCGTTCTGAAAAACGCATGCGATTAGCTGATGTATTCAATAATTCTTCGTTTTTATTACGCGCAGCTAAGTGTCCGCCGTCTTTGTTAATAGACAAATAATCGTAGTAAGGATTATTGAGTACGTTCTGCCCTGGATTTCCTGCGGCAAATAAATCGTCTTGTGCGCGTAGGCGGGCATCACCGGTGATTTTGATGCGACTTACCCAATCAGGAAGAGCCGCCGGAACGCCCCATTTTTCTTCTTTTGCATCGGCTTTCACTTCGGCAACGACATCATTTTTTAATTCGGCGACCACTTGCTGGCGAATTTCTTCTTTCACAAAATCTGGCACATACGTCACGCGCACCCGTTTTGGATTTTTAGCATTATCGTCAGCGACTTTTGCCGCTTCTTGAGCAAGTTCTTTTTGTGTAGTGGTTTCAGCTTTACTTTGCGCGGCTTTTACTAACGATTGCGCTTTGTTTTTGTCGAGCAAACCTTGTTGCACAAACACATCGATTAAATTAACGGTCGTATTTTTTAGCGTTAATAATTCTTCGCGCTCGCCGGCAATTTCTTCTTTGAGTTTGAGTAATTCTTCTTTTTCATCTGCCATCACCGGCGTAATCAATGTACTTGCTAGCAATGCAGCGATAGTTTTTCGAGTCATCATTGTGTGTTTATTTCCTTTCATAATCGTGAAGTCACGCGAATTTTTAACGGTTGCGGCATATTTTCGGGCGGTGCTTTTTCGAGCGTAAAATGCAGTTTCGACAACGCTTGACGAATATCGTTATCCACTTCGGCATTGCCGCTGGCATTGGCTAATTCAGCACGTTCAACCCGTCCGTTAGTGTTAATCCAAATGTTAATTTGCACGCTATAGCTGCTTTCTCGCGCACTGCCTTCTAAAGCGTTTTGCAATTCATTTTCTACACCGCGTTTCACTACGCCCCCGTACCATAAAATCGTGCTGCCATTTGTGCCGCTTAATAAACTTTGTCCGCCTTTTTTGCCGACTAAGCCAAACCCATCACTGCCCGCCGCGCCATTTGCATCCACGCCTAATTGTTCGCTGGGTGGTTCTTGTGCTTCTTCGGGCGTAGGTTCTGGCTCTTTTTCTGGTTCGGGTTCAGAAATTTTTTCCGGCTCGGGTTCAGGTGGCGGCGGTTTTTGTTCCGGCGGAGGTGGTGGCGGTGGCGGTTGTTGCACCATCGTAATTTGTTGAATCTGTTTTTTTGTTTGCGCCGGTTTTTCAAACATGCCTTGCAAAAAATACACAGCCACCGCGATGAGCAACGTCAACAGTCCACCGATAGCCCACGGCAAATTACGCAATAAAAAATGTTTTTGTTTCATGACGTGTTATTTCACTAATTTTTGCGTGACCAAACCTAATTGGCTGATTTCAAGGCGCGTTACCACATCTAACACCGAAACCACTTTTTCATATTCGACCGCGCCATCGGCTTTTACGACGACTGGCAAATCAGGCGTGGCGGCTTTGTATTGTCCTAAACGTGTTTCGAGTTCTTCAATTGAGACTGGATAAGTATCTAAATAAATCGTGCCGTCTTTAGTAATCGAAATGGCTTTGGTTTTAGGTTTTGACAACGCCGGTGTACTGCTCGCTTTAGGCAAATTTACCGTAATGCCTTGCACGGTCGCGGTCGTCATGATGATAAAAATCAGCAGCAACACATAGGCGACATCAAGCATGGGCGTGATGTTGATGTCGTCATAAACCTTATCTTCTTCGCCGACTTTCATGATGCAATTTCCCGTTGTTGTTCAATAACTCGTTTGCTAATCGTGGCAATAAATTCGTCCGTCAAAACAACGTACTGAATGTCGCCGTTATTGCGTTGACGGTCAGCGATACGTTTGGAAATAATTGCTAAAAACTCATCGGTAAAAACGTGCATATCTGCGGTGATTTCTTTGATTTGCGTGAGCAAATAGTTGTAGGCAAATAGCGCAGGAATCGCAACCGCTAAACCTGCAACCGTCGCCGCAAGCGCACCGGAAATACCGGGCGCGATAGAGTTGATATTCACATCGCCGGTCGCCGCAATCACTGCAAAAGTAATCATTACGCCCATAACTGTTCCCAATAATCCTAAGAAAGGTCCGCCGGAAATAGCGATGGTGAGCAATACCATATTTTTATTGAGTTTCTGCCCTTCTCGCACCACCGCTGCATCCAAACGAGTTCGCACTAAATTGAGAGCTTCCGGCGTTAAAATGCTGTTGCTATCTGTGCTGCCAAACGTTTTTTTCAATTCATGTACACCGGCGTGATAAACGTGATAAATCGGCGAACTTTGAAAATGATCGTGTTTTCCCACGATGGCGGTGAGAAATTCGGAATTACTTAATTCACGTTCTTCCTCGCTTTCTTCACGGTCTAATGCGCCAACATCGGAAGAATCCACATTGCGATATTGTTCTAAAAAAGCGCGATTGTCTTTGCGAGCGCGATTCATGGTTAAACTTTTACCAATAATTACCATCGCACTCATCACCAGCATTACGCCGCATAAGGCAATGACAACCCAACCATCGACGGTCAAACTTTGCAAAATAATGACAAAATAATTTGGCTCAGAAGAACCGTTCGATTCGTCACCGCCAAAATTCAACACAGTAAAATCAGGGCTTTGAGAACGTTGCGCGAATTTAATCCAATCCGCACTTCGCGCTTGTTTGGAAAGCTGCACTTCGTCGAGTTCGCCGTTAAAATTTTGTCCGTTTTCCGCGCTACCAATGAAAATGCTTGGATTCATGGCGGCTAAGTTAATTGGCGCACTGGCGGCAAGTTGTCCGTCTAAATACAATTCCAATTTGTCTTTACGCGCCACAACGGCGATGTGTTGCCATTTATCAGCCGAAAAATTAACCGCTGCGGTGCTGACATTTTGATAACGAGCGATTAACGCGCTGCCTTGTACGAGTAATTCGAGTTTTGCCGACGCATCTTTGCTTTGAAAAAGCGTGCTATTTTGAGGCTGAGAAATTTTTGCCCAAGTGCTAAACGTAAAACCGTCTTCAGCATGAGTGGCTAACGCTGGATTGGCGGCGATACTCATTCCGCCATCCGTAAATTTCGCTGCCGCACCAATCCAACCCGATGTTTCAATAATTGCTTTTGATGTCGTCGCATTATTTGCATACGCCGTCGCATCTTGCGGCAAGGTTTCACCTTCGTTGAAATGAAATACCAATGACTGATTCACATCGTAAATGCCTTTGCTATCCGAAGCCTCCACCGCATTGGCATTGCCGTAATACATCGATAACGTGTCGGTACTGATTCCGCCCCGCACGGTTGGAATTTTTAACCAAACCAAACCAATTTCTGATAACGCATCGACTTTTTCAATCGCGTGTTTGAGCGGCGTTTTATCGTCTACCGCAAAACGTAAATCTTTGCCATTTTCAGCAAGTTCAGTGAAAAAGCCAAAATTGCCCGTATGCAAACGCACTAACACTGGCACATCGCTTAACGTCGCTTGAATATCTGCACCGGTCGCGCCTGCATCAAGTGTTAAAGATTTGCGCGATGTCCAATCGTTATTCCACCATGCAAACGCGATAACAGGGACAAGAAACAATAACAGCCCCAGTTTTAAAGAATGATTCGTCATTTTTTTCATAATTTAGTTTTTTTGATTTAAAAATATTTGGGCGATTAACTGCCGCAGCCTTCTTTGTGTTCGCGCACTTCAGCAACCGTACAGTTTCCATATCCGACTACGTCAGCACTGAGCGAACTCATGACAGATTTTTTCTTATCTTTGCCGTCATTGTTGTCAGCGGTGTTTGAATTTTTATTGTCTTCGGTCATTTGTGTTGCCGATTTTGCAGCACTGGTAGCCGCACTGCTTGCGCTTGACGGCACAACAGGTGGTGCAACCGTTGTGGGAACACCGACGCTACCGCCTGATGCCGAAATGTTTGACGCACCGACAACAGCATTTGCCGCAATCACAATTTTGCCTCCGCTGATTCCCGCTTCGCCGGCATCAACAATGCCCGATGGTGCAGCGAGATAAACGTTACCTTGTTTTTTAGTGTTGTCCTGAGGATTGATGGTTTGAATGCCACTGCCAGAAACAACCGGCGGGAAAGTCGTGACGATATTGCCTAACGCATCAATGCTGGTAATCGGTGCAGGGGCAGAAATGGCAGACTTCGCACCTTTTCCTGCATCGATATTGCCTTGCGATGACCAAATCGCAATATCCCCGCCGCCCATCGTAAACACGCGCGATTGATTCACGTTGAAACCACCACTCGTAAACGCGCTAATATCGCCTGATTGTTGCGCGACAATACCGAGTTTATCTGCGCCTTTTTGAATGCCGCCAACCATGCCCGCTAAACCAACATTTACCGAGCCATTTGGAATCGCTAAATAAATATCTCCGCCGGCTAAGGTTTTAATTTGACTAAATACTAACGACAAATTACCGGTATTTTTGCTTAAGGGGAAAAGGGCATTAATTGCATCATAGCCTTTTTGGTAAGCGGCTTTACGTTCATTTTGAGGGGCTACCGCTGCCGTTTCTGCAGATTGTTTGATGTCATTAAACAGCGTGTCTAACGCCGTTTTATCGATGGCTTCATTTGTACCTGCTAATACCGAAATACTCGCGCCTTCAGCGGACAAAACAGAATTTTTGGTATTACCGATGGTGTTAATCCCTGCGCTGCCGCCTAAACTGATATTGCGTCTGGCTTGCACTTGCAATTCGCCATCACCACCTAATTCGATTTGTTTATCGTTACTTTGCACCACACCGTTATCGTTGATAAGTGCGTCAAAAGTGATGTCCCGTCCTGCGCTAATGCTGGTAATGTCTGATGTTTTTAGTTGTTGCGCGGATAAACTCAAATTTTGAATATCTTTGCCTGCGCTAAACTCGGAGGCTTGCGGGATAAAAAACGTCACATCGGAATTAGATGGAAACGCGATGCTGCCAAAATTTGCACGAATAATCGGTTTATTCGTATCATTCAAATGCAATGGTTGCGGGGCGTGAATCAATATCGGATTCGGTGTAGAAGGATCGAGGCGTTCACGCGCGTTGATGATGTTGTCGGCTAAACTGCCTTCTAATTGTTGTGCTGGATGTTGAACATTGGGCAATAAATCAGGATTTGCATCGGACATATTAACGTTAATCAATTGCCCCGCCGTGTCATCGACACCGATATTGTTATTCGCTAGCAATGTCAATTTCCCTTGCGCTGATGGAAATAACGTCATGGAATTATCGATGCGTAAATCACCCGATAATGCGGTGGAATTTAACGTTTGTGGATAAACGGTGTATTCAAAACCGGTTTCTGAATCATTTTCTTGATGTTTGTCGGCTTTAATTGCAGCAATATCATTTTGCAAAATCACATTACCTGCGGTGGCAGCAAGGTCAACGGCACTATTCTCGCCATAAGTGAAGAAACGCGAATCACCACCGGCAGCATTAGGCAATAACACGTTTTGTTTCAAGACAGTTGGATTGAAAACAGAGGCAATATTGATATTTTGTCGCGCTTGAATATTGAAATTTGCATCGCCTAATTCAAGCAACGCGCCCAAGTTATTGGTGGTCGAAATCGCAACACTGCCACCGGCATTTAATGTTCCTGTGCCTTTAGCAACGAAATATTCGCCGCCAACAATGTCGTTGCCAGCGTTAATATTTAAATTGCCGCCACCATTTACGATGGTGTCATTTTCAGTCCACTGATTTGTTGCCATAGTGCTTAATTTACCAAACGGTTTGCCCGTAGTTGGTAACATCACGGATAAATTTTGAACGTCGCCACCGGCGTTAATATTGACATCTCCGCCCCCTAATGCGCCAACATTTTGATTAAAACTATGGATACCCGTGTCACCCGTATTAGGTTTATCACCACTAAGATTGATTCCCCACGCGGTCGGACGATTGTTTTCATCTATCACACCGCTACGCACCAGCCAATCGCTGATTTCTTGTCCTGTATCGATGCCGCTGATATTACCGCCAGCGTTTAAGTTAATTGCCCCGCCGTGCGTTGGATATTCCGCGACACGATATTGAAGACCTAACAAATTTTCATCCACATAGCCGTAACGCAATAATGTATTCATTTGCGTTGGATCTAAACGATTGAGGTAATCGGCTTCGCTTTCGCCTATTTTTTGTGCGGGAACGTTTGGAATTTCACCGTTGAGTAATTGTGTTTTAGTATAAAGTGCTGGTGTACCGGCGGTATAAATTGCCGCTGCGTCGCTGGGATTTTCACTGTCACTGACAAATTGAATATTGCTACCGGCTTTAATATCGATTTGCCCCGTGCCTGTTCTGACCATCACTTGCGATGCAGAGGATGCCGCGTTGCCATATTCATCGACCGGAAAATAAGAATTAGCTAGTTTGACATTGCCACCTGCGACAATGTTGTAACTCCAAGATAAACCCGATTGCAATACGTCTTGGAAAATATTAGACGGGTCTGTGCCAGGCAAATTTGTATTAGCAAACGCATCAGTTATCGACGCATTGATTAACACATCTTTTGCGGCTTTCAATGTTAAAAATCCAGGTAGTTGAGCTTCACCATAACGCCAATTTAATTCCGTCAGTCCCGTGCTGTCGTTGACATGATTACTCATGAAATCCCAGCCGCTCGATAACGTTAAATCACCATTGCTGCGAATTTCAATTCCCGGTAGCAAACTGATATTCGCGCCGGAATTATTTTGCAAGCGTGGCGCTGCATTCATAAAGTCAGCGGTTTCCGTTTGCCAAGTGGCAATAGCTGTACTGTCTATGTCGTTTTGATTGTCGTAAACGCGCGTTGCTTCTAAGATTGTTCGCGTTGCATCTGCACCTTTGATGTTAGTATTTATATCGCTGATATTAACGGTATGTGCGCTGTCATTTCTGCCGGTGCGTAAATGCACTAAACCGCCGTCACCATTTAAACCGCCTGAAACATCAATTAACGCCCCTTTTGCTGACAAATCCAACAAACCGCTATTTGTGTCATCACGATGAACCGTATCTAACGTCACACTTCCGCCGTTTGAATCAGCAGTATTTGTTGTAGCGAGAATTTTTGCGCTCGAACCTAAACTAATGCCATCATGTCCATAAATAGAAACTGAATCCGCTTGTGCGCCGCTGGTGTCAATTGTTCCGTTTACAACAATTTTTCCTTGATCGGCTGCTAATTCAAATTGGTTCGCTTTAATTTGGTCAGTTGCGGCAATATTTATGTCGCCGCTGTGTTGTTCTAAATTTAACGATTGACTAAAACCTGCACCGGCTAATTTGCTATTTAACGCGGAGAAATCCCCCAAATTATTCACATCCAAACTTAACGCCCCAGAATCTGCGCTAATCGAACCATTCCACGCAAATTTTCCCTTCGGAGCAGTAATATTTAATGTGCCGACATGATTGATTGTGGCATTTTGCGCCAGCGTAATATTGCCTTTAGTAGCAGATAATTGCACTGTACCGGCGGGTGAGATTTTATTAACCGAATCGAATGCAACTGTTTTTCCTGAAACATCAATTGCGCTGCCATCATTGAGCGCAATATCACCTTGCAACGCATTGAGTTTTAGCGTTCCAGACTGTAAATCAAAACGCCCGCTACTGTTAATGCTATCAGCGGTAATTGCCCACGAACCGCCTAAATCATTGGTTTGAGTGGTTGATTGTGTTGGCGAAGCGAGCGTGACATTGTAACCGCTTGCATCAATTTGCGTGGTCGAACCATTATCGCCCGAAAAACTTGCCGCATTTGCTGTTAAATTCGCTGCTACACGCAAATCACCTGCTGGACTTAAACTACTATTTCCCGTATCTGTGGCAAAAACTTGCCCTAAACCTTTGAGACTTTCGCTAGCATTGAGATTAACTTGATTGAATCCGCTAATGGCATATTGACCGCTGCCCAATTGAATATTTTTAGCCGTTAAATTTAGCGTACCAGTAGCGTTACTATCGCTGGAAGATGTCGCGTTATGATTCGACAACGTGATGTTACCAGCAGTAATCGTCGCCGTTTTATCGGTATTATCCATGCCTCGAATCGCTGCTGCATCGATTGCCAATTCATTGGTTTTCAAATTTACCGCGCCATAAATATCAAGATCGCTGCGGCTATTTAACTTTAATTCATCAAGATTGAACGACGTTGATGACAAGACTAATCCCGATGTGTTAGCCGGCGCATTGCCCAAACTGATACGACTAGCATTTAAAGCTAACGAGCCGCCGTTCATTGCAATATCGCCGGCAAAAACGGTGTCTTTGGTCGAGTCGAGCAACATCGAATTATCAGATTGCAGTTTCGCGCCTTTTTCGACAATTAAAACGCCAGCATCGCCCGTCACATTGCCATCGCGTACAACTTCAGTTTGTCCAAACGATGACACGCGCAATAATGCACCATCGCTAGACATTACCGGATTACCGCTGTTGTCGGCAATAGGATTTCCATTACTGTCAAGGGCTGGCGTGTTACTTGTTACAAACAGTGTTTCGCTAGGCACATTTGTTTTGCCTTGACTGATTACTTCTGCGCCAGATGCAATTTTCAGCGTATCTTTTGCCGCCAATAATATTTCTGAACCTTGTAAATTCACATCTCCGGCTATCGTTAATGTTTGCGAATTAACGGTGATGAGCTGTCCATCTTTGTTTTTACTACGCACACCACCTAACAGCAAACTGGGCGCATTGAGTTTATTCAAATCATCAACGGATAACGTCACCGTATCGCCATCGGTAATAACATCTTCCGGGCGACGACCAACAATTGCCAAATGGTCAGCACTAATATCAACTGAACCACCTAACCCGTTGCCAACGGGTTTTGCATCTAATTCGGCACTTAAAGATAATTTCGTTTGCGCGGCAATCGCTAAACTACCTGCATCCTGAGGTAATTGTGGCGCAATCGTGCCGTTTTGTGCGGCGTTAGCTGGGAAAAAATCGTTGGCAAAATAATCGGTATATTGGGAATAATCTCGTGCGACACTGCCTTTTTGCACCGCAAAACCTTGCCACCGTGCATCTTGAATTCCAGCATCCGCTACGCCGTAACGCCCAGCAACAATGGTCGTGCCTGAAATATCGGTTAGCGTTTGATTGGGTTGCCAATCTTGCGTATTAGCTTGTGGCGTAACTAAGTAAGCATCGGGTAATAACGCATAATGTGCAGGTAAAAGTGTGTACCAACCTGCTGCTAGTCCTGCGCCCGCACTGAGGTAGACACTGTCACCGACTTTAAGATTAGAATTTGCCGATTCCAGCGGGTCAACTGGCGTAAGCGCATGACCTAAATTCGGTAACACAGCAAATTTTTGATTAGTATTTAAAATATCGTTCGTGCCACCTGCACCAGTGATAAATTCATACGCATACAAATCGCCGCCACCGTTCAAATTCACGGTTGCACCTTTATCTAACGCGACTTCTTTACCGGTGAGTGTTAAACGTTTTTCGGGCGGCGTGGCAACCACTAACGCTACACTCGCTTGAGCATCAAACGGATACAACCAATTTAATCCGCCTGAACCTTGTCCGAATGGCACGGTTACGCCATCACCAGAAACAGACGTTACGCTTCCTGTTGCTAAATGTAATTGATTAGTAGCATTAAGATTTAGCGTACCGAATGGGACTTTAAGTGTGCCGTTTTGATTGATATTTGCCGCATTGATACTTAACAAACCAGCGGCAGAATAAACCGGTGTTGCAACTGAGCCGCTGTGATTGATGGTGACGGTGCTGCTGTCACCGCCGATAGAAAATTTATAATTACTCAATGTGGCGGGATAAACCTGCGCGGCAGTAAGCGTTAAATCGCCGTCTAATTTGAATTCACCTAAATAATCTTTACTATCTGTGCGAACACGAATGCCTTGGGTGCGAATATCCCCATCACTAGCCAAATTAACTTGATTAAAACCGTTAAAACTCAAGCCACCGATTAAATCAATATTTTTCGCCGCAACTGAAAATTTGCCTTGTCCGCTCATTGCCGCCGGTGCAAGCGTACTGGAAAATGTGCCATCACCTAAATCGGTATCTAATCGACTTTTACTTGAACCCAATGCCGCGTAAGCGGTATTTAATTGCACATTGCCATTGCTGGTTTGCAATTGTGGCGTATCTAAAATGATTTGTTTTGCTGCATTCAGCGTAACATCACCGTTAAATAAAATACTGCCTGCATAATCACCACTCGCACCGATAACATCGGTTTTAAACGCTAACGATGCAAACCCCGCATTGTTGAGTTGCTGGCTATTTAATAACGCGCGACCGCTGTAATTTTCCGAGGCAAGTTCATCGCCTTGATGCACGGTCGTTGCAAGATTTGGCGTAACGACGGTTGTGATTTCAATGGTGCGAGGCAAAGCATTATTTTCATCATCAGGAAATAATCCACCGCTAATTGCCACATCCGGTTTGTTGCGTAAACCACTATTTAATTCAACCGATAACGAACCACCTGCCGCACCATCGCCGCCTTTCGCTTGAAAATTACCATCAGCAATTATGCCTTCGCCTGCTTTCAAACTAATCGTGCCACCGGGTGACGCGATGTTTTGGCTCACAAACGTTGAACCTTGTGGAATATCGAGTTTTTTTGAACTGCCCGACACATCAATGGCGGATTGCGTACGCGTAACGATATAACCGCGTTTTGCCGTTAATGAAATATTGCCACCTGCTAAAACATCGCCCATTGTTAAATTTAACGAATTAAGTTTTGGTTTGAACACACCTTGCGCGATTAAGCGACTATCTGAACTAAGCCAAATGCCTTGCGAGGCAAAAAAACCTGTATCGCCACCACTGGGCGTATTCAGTGTTAAATTGATATTCCCCGCTGGCGCGTTAATCGTACCATTGATAAAAATTGAGGTGTCCGAATTTAGGTTAATCGTGGCTTGTGTATCGCCTTGAATCGATGCACCTTTGCCAAGCGTTAAGGATTCGGCGCGATTTTGTGCTAACAGTTCACTAAAGGACAATGTGAGATTGGTTGGATTCCGCAATTCGTCCGGCAAAATAATGGCTGTGCCAATATCAGTTAAATGACTGCCCGTTGCTTTGGTAGAGGCATCGCCGTTAAGTTGAATATTTTGTTGTTGTAGTTTGAGTTGCGCGTTATTGGCAATTGTTAAACCATAAACGCTAGAGCTAACATCGTAAGACGCAAACCCGTTTTGCTGGAAAAAATCAGGATTTAAAATCAACGGTTGCGTAGTTGACGCATTGCGTTTTGGCGCATCACTCGCGTTTCCAATCACAACTTCATTGCTACTCAAACGTAAACTGCCACCTTGATTGATGCCAAAGCCGGAAAGTTTCCCATCTAAAATTAGATTCGCATTTTGTCCCCCCGCGTCATGATTGGCAGCGGCTAAATCAATGGCACCTGCTTTTCCAGCTGTGATTTTATTATTACTGTTCAACCACGCGCCACCACTGACATCAATGCGACTACCGGTTGTTAAATGTAAATCACCTTGTTCGGCATGAAGAATGACTGAGCCGCCATCGAGAGCTAATGGATTCAACGTGTTATCTGTGCTGTCATTTGTCCATAATCCGGCAACATCGATAACCGCAGAATTTCCTAACGTAATCGGATTTGGCAACAAATTACCGTCAATTTTAATCGGCTCGAAATCAACTTTTCCGGATGGCGAAATAATCGAACCTTGCACATCAAACCCCGTTGCTGCAATTTTCAAATTCGCATTAGTGGGCAAATTCACCACCGCATTTTGAGCAATATTGACCGCATCATTGGTTTTAATATCGATGTTTGAAATGCCTGCCTTTTGAAATGTATTGGCGGCTAAATTTAACGCAATGGGATTTGTTGAATTTTTCGCATTTCTGGGTAGAGCATCTGTTGCACTCATTGCCGTTGGATTCGCTGTTTCTGAGAAATCAATAGCTTGTTTGCTTAACAAATTGTTATTACTTAAATCCAACGATAAGGAACTGCCAGCAGCTTGTTGAGCGGCGGTACGTTGATAAATACCGGCAACCGTTTCGCCTTTTAATGTCCCATCTAATACAGCCTCATAACTGTTAATGGTTAATGAACCGCCTTGTTTTCCTTCCACATAACCTGACGCGACATAAGAACTCGTAGTGATACCATTGTAAGTACGATTTGGATCAGCCGTTGCAATGGGAAATACTTGCCCGTTGGAGGTGAGTTGCGTGGTAGTAATATTGCCATCTTGATATTTGATTGAACCACCCGAAAAATCCAATGTACTTTGGGCTTGCGTGATAACATCACCGCTAGATTTAAGCGTAATGCTTCCACCGCTGGTGCTGCGTTCATCAATGTTACGAGCAATGCGGTCAACGGCACCTTTTATGTCGGCAATCGGAACCGTTGCGCTGGTTAAATTACCGCTACTGTCTTTGGTTAGCGTTGCATCACGAACATCAACAGAAATTGTTGATCCATACAAAATCCCGTCACGTTGTAACGGTGAATCGCGTAATTCATTTTTACGAAGTTCAACTTGAACAACATTACTTTCCATTGGAAAAATGACATCTTTTACACCTGAAACATCGACTTTACTGCCTGCGTCTAAATAAATTCGTGCATCACCTTTTTGGGTACTGTCCGTAGGATTATCGATTGCCGTGATATTGACTTGCCCTGATTTCGCTTCGACAACGGAACTATTATCTAAAACAACATCGTGTGCGCTGATTTCAATTTGTGACGGCGTTTGGGCTTGTGCATCGATAGCCGTATCACTTTTGTTACTGTCTAAATCTACGCTGGTGCGACTATCGCTACTCAAATGTACAGTAGCTTTTGTACCTAAACCATCACCTAAATCTTCCGTTCTCACAGTGCCTTTGGGTAATAATTTTCCACCTGTCCCCGCAGGGTCTTGGATACCTTCACGCGCTAATAAGCGAACTGAACCATTGAGGCGCACCGAAGTCGTCGCTGAAACACTGCCTTTTTGATTGACTGCAAAACCCAGCAAACTCACGTTGCCACGTTCCGCAAGCACTTTACCGACATTATCAACTTCGCCGCCCGTACCAACTTCAACCAATAAACCGCGTGTTGACGAATCACTGCTCGCTTCTTGCAAGTAGACTTTATCTTTAGCGGCGGCAAGAATGGCTTGTCCATCTGGCGTTTCAATTGTGCCTTCATTATCAATGCTCGGCGCGGCAATAATAACTCGTCCGCCTGCTGCATTGGTTTTGATACTCGCACCTTTGGCGACAATAATTTGAATTTTAATCGGGTCGCCGTGAGCATCTTTAAGCGGATTACCGTTGTTATCTTTGAGATAAATTTCGCCATTGCCTTGCAACGCCGCCGTGCCATTAGTATCAAAGGCTTTCGTGATACCTTGTTGAAAAACATCGTTACTAATTCCCAACGTCGTCGCAACTAAAGAATTTACATTCACCTGCGAATTTTCACCAAACACAAAACCGTTTTGATTGACCAAATACACCTGCCCATTTGCCGAAATCGTCCCCATGATTTTGCTGGCATCGGCTTGATGAATATTATTTAATGCTACTGAACTCGTGGATGGTTGCTCAAAACGTACGCTGTTTTCTACGCCAACATTAAATTTTTGCCAATCTAAAACGGCTTTATCACTGCTTTGGTGAATGGTCATGTTTTGACCTGAAATCGATGCAGCAGCTTGACCTTGCGTCGCAATATCGACGGGCGTATTTGATAACGTGACATTGGCGGTGGGAACGGGCAACTCACCCGCATTCACTTGAATGTTAAACATCACACCACCCGCGATAAGTGTGCGAATGGCAATGACTAATGGTTTAAGAGAATAGTGTTTCGTCATAATCAAAACTCGTACGCAAAGCGGAAATCAATCCGTTGATTACCCGCATTCACCGTGCCTTGGCTATACAACGGAAATGCCCAATCCAGTTCGCTGACAAAATGTTTGAATAATTGCATCCGTAAACCAACCCCTGTGCCGGCGAGTTTGTAATTGGACGGATTAGGCACGAGCGGTTTTTGAACCCAAAGATAACCGTAATCCAAAAAGGCGTGTGCGCGTAAATTTTGAGCAAAATCCCATTGGTTTAATGCAGGGCTTTGTAATTCAAAAGAGAGGTTCGCCCCGTCATCGCCTAATTGTTGGGTTTGATAATAACCGCGCACACTTTGTTGACCACCGACTGCAAATTGCTCATTGCTGATTAACGGTGAATTTGCAAGTTGTCCCGATGCGCGAGCGGCTAAACGTAAATCCCACGGTAACGTCTGTAAATGTTTAAGTTCACTGGTTAGATATAAATAATCGGCTTTTGCGCCAGCCCGTTTTTGAGCGAATTCTTGCGCGTCATTGCCTAAACCGCGCACTGAAAAATGTATCGCCGAACTAAGCGATGTGACGGACGTTTCAGAACGCCAATTGCCGTCGTAACCTACTTGAAAACCCGCATAACTAATCGGTGTATTTTGAGTATCTTGACCTTGCGTTTTAACGCCTTGATTGAAGTCTTTGTAATCAAAACCGGCGGTTAAACTGTGGTTGTAATCGTTCAGAGTCGTTAACGGCAACATCAAACGCGCCCCGTAAATTGTGCCTGCTCCGACGACTGATAACCCGCCGACACTTGTACCGAGTTGCGTATTGGAACTAATGCCAATGCCATACAACGCTAAACGTGAATCACGCCAACCGGTTGGTAACACATAAGTGCCTGACCATACATCGACTTCATTATTATTTTCGGGCGAAACTTGATATTGCAACGACGCGCTGTGAAAACGCTGCCACAAATTATCGTAACGAATTGAACCAATTAAACGGCTGCGGCTGGTGTGTTCAGAATTGCGACCATTCATTTCAACGCTACCATGCAGCGGCAAATTATCTTTCACACGCAATTCCACTTCGGTTTTTCCCGGTGTTGAACCAGCACGAAACACCGGCGTGACTTGTCTATCGGAAGATTCTTTACTTAACGCGCTGATTTGCTCTTGCACGGCTGGCATGTAAGGTACTTGACCCGCTTCGAGTGCGGGTAGATTTTCACGAATTTTTCCTAAGTAAAAATAACGTGAACCGGTGATTTTTAAATGTTCAACAGAACCTTCCACCACTTTCAAACGGACGATATTTTCAACCACATCTTGTTCTGGAATTTCAACTAAAACGGTTGGATAACCTTTGTTTTTGTAAAGGGTTTCTAAGGTTTGACGTGCTTTTTCAACATCTTCAACCGATTTTTTTGTTCCTAAAAATGGATACAACGTTTTTTCGATTAACGAGCTGTCTAAAACGGTATTGCCATCAACTTGTAATTCAAATAAATCAAAGTCAGGACGTGCTTCAGGTTGTGCAGTCGTTGTTGACGTATTGTTTGGTAATTCTTCTGCTGATAATGATGTTGAACACAACAAAAAAACGATAAGGTACAAATAATTTTGTAGCCCATAATTTTTAATTCGTACGTTATCCATTTCCACTGTGTTGAGTTTGCTATCCATCATTGGGTAATACAGATTGGTTTTATGTTTCGTTATGTATTTAAGTATATAACAAAAGCGTGCGAAATGAACAAAAGCCCTTATTGTTCATTTCGCAACGCTCATGTGTATTTAAAAGTTACTTCAATTGAAGTTCCAAACCGCCTTTGCCATTCGCATCGGCAACAGGCACAATTTCAGTGTGCGTTGTTGAATCGCTGCTTAAATGCGAGAATGGTACGACGGGATTGCTTGGATCGAATGGCACAGATGCGGTGAAACCGCGTGGATCAGCCGTGGTCGCAAAAATACCCGTTTTACCCCACGCTTGCGTAGTATTTACGACGCTGGCAACGGTTGGACTGCCTAAATCATCCGCTAAGGCTTTTAACAATTTTGTTTTAGATGCCCATAATTTATCACTTGGTTTAGCTGTGGAATAAAGGATTGAACCTTCTGCCCAAACAGGATAAACACCCGCCGCGACGTTTTCCAAAGTAGGTGCGTAACCATCTATTTTTATATAACGCCATGGATCACCACCTGTACCATCGGCTTTAACAGCGTTATTTCGATCTGCACTATTTATCGCAATGCCCCAACGTTTTGCAAAGCCTGAACCATCCACAACATTATTGAAATGCGTGGTATTTGTGCCATTCTGCCAATCTTTCAACAAATTGCCGGTATCCGCAGTACCCGCTGGTGATTTAACGATAGGTAAAGACGCATCTTCTTGAATAGGTTTGTCAGCTATTGCACTAGCAGGTGCGATGGAATAAGGTGTCGCTGGATAATTGAGGAATTTAGAATAAGCAACCGCCCCAACAGCCGCCCCGCTATTACGTCTACCGATTGCAATAGGTGTGAAATGGCTACCAGAGGTGGTTTCTTTATGAGGCGCGGTAACGCCAGCATCGTTAAGAATCGCGTTATCGAGCAGCGATTTAACCGTGTTATCCGTTTTATCAACAATTTTGAACTGATCCCACGCGCCAACTTTCCCAGCGAGCAATGAACCAATGACATTACGATTAAGACTTGGTAAATCACCGTCGCTGTAACCACCAATAACTGCGGTACTTGGTAATGTACCGGCGCGTTTTTGTGCTGCTTGCAGAACTTTGTATAAATCCAATGTAACCGCTACACCGTAGACTAAACCACCTGTAGGAACTATCGTAAATGCTCCAGCCCCAGTTGTTTTAATACCATTCCAATCCAATGGCCAATTTGCTTCAGGTCGTCCTGTAATCAGTTCATTGACAGGCGTTGGATAATTTTCAGTTCCACGTTTTAATAAAATATTCGGATCAACGCCTAAAAAACCACCATCCGAAACATGTTTAGCAAGGTATTTACTAGCATTTGCACTGGTAAGCGTCGTTTTCCAAGATCCAGCTGCTGTATCTGCTGTCCAGTCTGCAGCCTTTGTACCAACGATATTGAGATGTTCAATTGAAATATTTGCAACCAATGGCACCACGCCATAACCTGCTGCACCGTAAATCCGTTTTTCCAATAAAATCTTTTTGCCCGCCAAACCGGTGCCTAACTTATCGTTGCCTGTGAAATAATAGGCCGTCCAACGTGAACCGACTGACCCAGTATTAGGATCAACATCGGAAAAAACATCAAGGGTGCCTGTTGCCGCCAATGTAGTGGCAACAACTTGACCATAGGCTTTATCTTGCGCCGCACCACCGGATGTGTAAATAGTAATATCGGGAGCTTGGTCAGTCCACGGTGTGAGCGCGTAACTTGCCGGTGCGCCTAACAATAAAGAAATAGCCACGCTGAGTTTTTTTATGTTTTTCATATAAACCTTCTTTAACAAAATCGAATGATGAAGAGCAACAAATCTTTGTTTGTTGGTCATAGAGTAGAGAAGGTTAATTGCCTTGAAAAACGTTATTTTTAGATACAAATATCGAAAAAAAGAATATGTAAAAAAGTGATTTAACTATCGAATAATACCGTTTTACTCTCCAAAAAATCTGACTAAGCTAAGCCCTAGTTTTTTGTTGTTACTTTTACCCCCCTAAAGTCATCCACCATTGAGGAGAAAACTGTCATGAGTTTTTACGCTAATAATTCATTAAGTATTGGTCATACACCGCTCGTTAAATTAAACCAAATCACCGATAACGCACCCGCTACGATTTTGGCAAAAATTGAAGGACGTAATCCGGCGTATTCCGTGAAATGCCGAATTGGTGCAGCGATGATTGCTGATGCAGAAAAACGTGGTTTATTGGGTAAAGGAAAAGAACTCATTGAACCTACCAGTGGTAATACCGGCATTGCTTTAGCGTTTGTCGCAGCAGCAAAAGGTATTCCACTAACATTGACGATGCCAGAAACGATGAGTATAGAGCGACGTAAATTGCTTGCGGCTTTTGGGGCAAAATTGGTATTAACTGAAGGCGCAAAAGGAATGAGTGGCGCGATTGCGAAAGCAGAAGAAATCACCGCGTCAGAACCTGATCGTTATGTGTTATTGCAACAATTTAAAAATCCAGCAAATCCAGCAATTCATGTTGAAACCACGGGACCTGAAATTTGGAATGACACAAATGGTGAAATTGATTTGTTTGTTTCAGGTGTAGGAACAGGCGGCACAATTACAGGCGTTTCGCGCTTTATTAAAGAAAAACAAGGAAAAGCTATTATTTCTGTTGCAGTTGAACCCGCCGCAAGCCCAGTGTTATCACAATTTCGAGCAGGACAACCGTTGCAACCTGGTCCGCATAAAATTCAAGGAATTGGCGCAGGATTTATCCCAGATGTATTGGATTTATCGTTAATAGATTTGATTGAACAAGTTAGTAATGAGGATGCCATCCAGTATGCGCGTCGATTAGCGAAGGAAGAAGGCATTTTAGCGGGTATTTCAGGTGGTGCAGCCGTTGCCGCAGCAGTGCGATTAGCAAAACAACCTGAACATGCAGGCAAAACGATTGTGGTTATCTTACCTGATTCGGGTGAACGGTATTTAAGTTCGGTTCTCTTTGAAGGGATTTTTGATGAACGCGGTTTAAGTCTATAAAAATTTCTGGTCTATTTTACGGCTCATCTGCCACATCGGTAAGTTGAATAATTTGCTCAAATTGGTAGCCCTTTGCCAACGCTTCCAAACTATCTGCTATATCAGGGACAATGGCGCGAATTTGAGCAATCACAGTGCAAATGTCTTCGGTGTCCAATTGCAACGCGGCTTGGTGTAGCTGTTCACGCAGCTCTAATGGCAATACCATTAGCATTTCAGCCGTGATTTTCAATGTTGGCGAAGATACCGTTGAGGGCGTATCGTCATAAATAAATTTAACACCTAAATATTTTGTCAGTGCGGCAAAAATTTCGGGAATATGAAACGGTTTATGCAACACGGCATCACAGCCTGCTTCGATAATGCTTAGATATTGTTCTACAAAAGCACTCGCAGTCAGTGCAAGAATCTTTACTTTATGACCACCTGAAAGTTGTCTAATTTTTGCCGTTGCTTCATAACCGTCCATCACTGGCATACGCATATCCATCCAAATCAAATCTGGTTGCCATTGTTCAAATGCGTTGATTGCCTCTTGACCATTTTCAGCTTCACGAACTTGAAATCCGACACTGCTAAGCATGGAGACAAGCAACAACCGATTGTCTGCATTATCATCGACAACCAATAATTTAAAATTCGGTTGATTGGGCGCGAGACCTTTAACGGCACGATAATTTTCTTTGATAACAATATCAACGTCATTCGCAATCGTTATCGGCAATTCAATCTTAAATGTCGAACCTTCGCCTAACGCACTGCTCACGCTGATATGTCCGCCCATTAATTCAATCAACGATTTAGAAATCGTCAAACCTAAGCCCGTCCCTGCCGTGTCGGAATTTTCCTGCATTAACTGCACAAAAGGTTTGAATAACTCGTCTTGCTTGTCTTCGGGAATGCCAGTTCCACTATCCGTCACCTCGATAATCAACATGGTCATCGCCACCTGCAAAGGCTGAGCTTGGGCGCGTAAAACAACGGTACCCTGTTTTGTAAACTTAATCGCATTGCCCAATAAATTGATGAGTATTTGCCGTAATTTTCCGTCATCAGCTTTAACAAACCGTGGCACATCGGTGGCGATGTCTAAATCAAATTTCAACTGTTTATTCGTGGCACGCACACCAATCATGTCGCCAATATCATTGAGGAGTTGCAGCAAATCGAACGCATGAATATCCAATTCAAGACGACCAGCTTCAATTTTGGAAATATCTAACACATCGTTAATCATACTAAGCAAATGCGCCCCGCTACGATTGATGATGCCAAGTGTTTCTTTTTGTTCAGTTGTCGCCGCCGCATCCAAACTCATCAATTCTGAAAACCCTAAAATCGCATTTAACGGCGTGCGTAATTCATGACTCATGGTAGCAATAAAGATACTTTTCGCGATATTGGCAGTTTCAGCGACTTCTTTGGCAACCGATAATTCGGCAACCAAATTTTCGAGATAATTGCGATTACGTTCCAATTCGGCAGCGATTTTATGCCGTTCAGCTTCCAGATCCGCTGTGATTTTGTTGCGCTCAATTTCTATTTTATGACGTTCTTCTTCGAGTTTAGTGTCTACTTTATTACGTTCAATTTCTACTTTGTTACGCTCCATTTCTAATTCGGCAGCGATTTTATTGCGTTTAACTTCTAAGTTATTGCGTTTAGTTTCCAGTTCAGCGGCGGCTTTATTTCGTTCAACTTCCATCCTGTTACGTTCGGATTCTAATTCAGCGGCAACTCTATTTCGTTCGGTCTCTAGCTCCGCAGCGACTTTATTGCGTTCTGCTTCCAATTCGGTCGCTACTTTGTTGCGTTCGACTTCTATTTTATTACGTTCCATTTCCAGTTCAGCGGCAATTTTATTACGTTCAATTTCTATTTTATTGCGTTCAACTTCTAGTTTGGCAGCGAATTTATTGGCTTCCGCCGCGACTTTGTTACGCTCAATTTCTACTTTGTTGCGTTCCATTTCCAGTTCCTCCGCTACTTTGTTGCGTTCGGTAACATCTCTGGCAGTCGCTACGACACCAACCACATCGCCATTATTGTCTCGGTACACGCTAGCGTTGTAAAGTACGTCGGAAACCTTGCCCGATGCGTGGCGAATCGCCAAAGGATAATTAAGTACAAAACCTTGTAAAAATACCTGTTGATAACTCTCGTGGGCTTGCATGGAATCAGTAAAATAGTCACAAAAATCACTGCCAATTAAATCATCTCGATTCACGCCCGTTATCCATTCTGACGCTTTATTCACATCGGTAATTTTACCTTCGGGACTAATTGTGACTAAAGGATCTAAACTCGCTTCAATCAAACTACGCGCATATCCGTAGACGGAATTATCCACGTCTTCGATAGATAAGTTGACTTTAGTCGTCATATAATTTCTCCCGGCGGTGTTTGAATAATCGAGTGCGTAACTGTTTCGGTAAGCTGAATAATCTGTTCAAATTGATAATCCTTTACTAACACCTCTAAACCATTAGCCACATCAGGACTAAGAGTGCGAATTTTAATAATTACGTCGTTAATGTCTTCGGTATCAAGTTGCAATGCGGCTTCGTGTAGTTGTTGGCGCAGTTCTAATGGCAATACACTAAACATTTCAGGTGTGATTTTCACGTTAGGTAATACGGAAGCCACCGAATCTTGATAAATGAATTTCACATCAAGATAATTTGTTAGCGTGGCAAAAATTTCTGGTAAATGAAAAGGTTTGTGCAATACAGCATCACAACCCGCATCGATAATACTTCGGTGCTGTTCTTTAAAAGCACTCGCGGTCAAGGCAATAATTTTTACTTTATCACCACCTGCGAGTTGCCGAATTTTTGTGGTCGCTTCATAACCGTCCATCACAGGCATACGCATATCCATCCAGATTAAATGCGGTTGCCATTGTTCAAATGCGTTGATTGCCTCTTGACCATTCCCTGCTTCACGAACGTCAAAACCAATGTGACTTAACAGGGTAGCTAATAACAACCGATTATCTGCACTATCGTCTACAATCAATAACCGCCAAACAGGTTGATTAGGGGCAAGACTTTTAATTACCTGATACTGTTCTTCGCTGGCAATTTCATCAATATTTGCTAAAACAACAGGCAATTCCACTTTAAATTTCGACCCCTCGCCTAATATGCTCTTCACACTAATGTGTCCACGCATCAATTCGACCAATGATTTCGAAATCGCCAAGCCTAAGCCCGTGCCTTTTATTCCTGAATCTCCCTGTATTAATTGAACAAACGGTTTGAATAACTCATCTTGTTTGTCTTCTGGAATACCAATACCACTGTCAATGACTTCAATAATCAGCATTAGCGTATCGCCAGAAAACTGCGTTTGAGCGCGTAATATAATCTCGCCCTTTTGCGTAAATTTGATGGCATTACCCAACAAATTGATTATCACTTGCCGTAATTTGCCACTATCCAATTTAATGAATCGTTGTATATTTGCAGCTATTTCTAAATTAAAATTCAGCTGTTTATTGCCCGCGCGAACGTTAATCATCTCGCCAATATCTTGCAATAATTTGATGACATCAAACACTTGAATATCTAACGCTAAATGCCCTGCTTCAATTTTTGAAATATCCAACACATCGTTAATCATACTCAGTAAATGTGCGCCACTACGATTGATAATGGCGAGTGTTTCTTTTTGTGAATTTGTCGCCGAATCGTCCAAACTCATCAATTCTGAAAAACCTAAAACCGCATTTAACGGCGTGCGTAATTCGTGACTCATATTCGCTAAAAATATGCTCTTTGCCTTATTTGCCGCTTCCGCTTCATCGCGAGCCTTTTGGAGTTCTGCGGGGCTGGGCAGTTTCAACGCACGCGGAATTACCCACCAAATCGCAAATACAGTGGCGGTAGCAACAAAAGCGGAAACGGCATTGACATACGCTTCCAGCCAGTACAACGGAATCCATATTGTTACGACTGAAAGAAAGTGAGTGCTGGCACAAGTCAAAATAAAGGCAATGAAAAATCCTAGATACAACCAACGGTAATGAAGATCCTTTCGTTTCCACACAAAATAGGCAATGCCTACAGGATAAGTAGCGTAAGCAAGCGTCATAACCACGTCTGACCCAGCAGACAACCAAAGGCAACGGTGAATCCCAGCCTAAGCAATAGCCGTGCGGCATAAAGTCTTGAACGCCAAAAAAATCGATAAGTCTTTGTTGCATGGTGTGGTACCAAATGTTTCGTGGTTAAATCAAAATATCGTCAATATAAAGTTACAGTGTCATAGTGAGATTTCCTGCCAACTGATATTACAACAAACTTACGCACATTCTTCCAAAAATTTCTGTGATACTGCGTAATCAGACCACCGCCGCTAAATGCCCACTCGCTTCCAGCCACGCTTTTCTATCGGGCGCACGTTTTTTTGCTAGCAATAAATCCATCATCCCTTCTGTTGCCTCGAAATCATCGACCGTCAATTGCACCAAACGGCGCGTGTCGGGATTCATCGTGGTTTCGCGCAACTGACTGGGATTCATTTCGCCTAACCCTTTGAAACGTTGCACATTGACTTGTCCTTTGATTTTTTCAGCTTTGATTCGGTCTAAAATACCTTGGCGTTCTGATTCATCCAGTGCATAAAACACACGCTTGCCAACATCAATGCGATAAAGCGGCGGCATGGCAACAAAAACGTGACCATTTCGTACTAGCGCGTTGAAATGTTTATAAAACAACGCACAAATCAAGGTTGCAATATGATTTCCATCCGAATCCGCATCCGCCAAAATACACACCTTGCCATAACGCAACGCCTGTAAATCATCCGAATCCGGTTCAATGCCTAACGCGACAGCAATATCGTGAATTTCTTGTGAAGCCATCACTTGCGTAGATTCGACTTCCCAAGTGTTTAGAATTTTGCCACGCAACGGCATGATGGCTTGAAAATCACGCTCACGCGCTTGTTTTGCCGAGCCGCCCGCCGAATCGCCTTCGACCAAAAATAATTCGGTGCGATTGATGTCTTGTGCGCTGCAATCGGCTAATTTACCGGGTAACGCAGGGCCTGAGGTGATTTTTTTGCGGACAATTTTTTTATTAGAACGCAAACGTTTTTGTGCGCTATTGATGATAAGTTCAGCAATTTTTTCACCTTCGCTCGGGTGCGAATTGAGCCATAAACTGAAATTATCTTTCACCACGCCCGAAATAAACGCCACGCATTCTCGCGAACTGAGTCGCTCTTTGGTTTGTCCTGAGAATTGCGGGTCTTCAAGTTTTACGGAGAGTACGAAATGGCAATGTTCCCACACGTCTTCAGGCGCGATTTTTACGCCGCGCGGCAATAAATCTCGAATATCGCAAAACTCCCGAATCGCCTCCGTTAAACCGGCGCGTAAACCGTTGACATGTGTGCCACCTTGCGCGGTAGGGACGAGATTAACATAACTTTCCGCGACCATTTCAGACGGATTTTCAACCGCCCACAAAACGCCCCATTCCACCGCTTCATGGTCGGCACTCATATTGCCCATAAATGGCGTTTCAGGGAAAAATTCCAGCTCGCCAATACGGTCTTGCAAATAATCTTGCAACCCATTTTGATAACACCAGACAAGTATTTCATCTGTTTGTTCTATTTTGAGCGTAATTTTCAAACCGGCACACAATACCGCTTTGGCGCGTAAAACATGTTTGAGTTTTGAAACTGACACTTTGGGCGAATCGAAATAACGTTCGTTTGGCATGAAATAAACGGTTGTTCCCGTGTTATTTTTACCAACGGTGCCGATTTCAAGTAATTCTGTTTGTTTTTCACCATCGGCAAAACGCATGGAATAGACTTTACCACCACGTTTTACCGTAACTTCTAACACGCTCGATAACGCATTCACCACCGACACGCCTACGCCGTGCAGTCCACCAGAAAATTGGTAATTTTTGTTAGAGAATTTTCCGCCTGCGTGCAATTGCGTCAAAATCACTTCAACCCCTGAAATGCCTTGTTCAGGATGAATATCAACGGGCATACCACGACCGTTGTCGCTGACGGAAACTGCGCCGTCTTTGTATAAAATGACATCGATTTGCGAGGTGTGACCCGCTAACGCTTCATCAACACTGTTATCAATCACTTCTTGAACTAAATGATTCGGGCGCGTGGTATCGGTATACATGCCTGGGCGTTTGCGGACAGGTTCTAAGCCCGTTAAAACTTCAATTGCCGCTGCTGTGTAAGACGTTGAATTACTCATATTTTCAGATCAAATACTCAAGATAAAAGGCACAAGATTAACCTTGACGCTCTGCATTAAGCAAGGCAATTACCGTTTTTGTATCAGGTCGAACGCCGCGCCATAACAAAAATGCTTCGGCGGCTTGCTCAACTAACATGCCTAAACCGTCTAAACTTTTGCTCGCACCTTGCGCTTCTTGTCCCCAACGCACAAAAGCCGTCGGTGTATTGCTATAAGCTAAATCATAACAAACACCTTTTTCTGCCAATAAATTTTCCGGCAACGGCGGCAACTCATCGCTCAAGCTGGCGGATGTAGCGTTGATAATAAGGTCAAACGCCTTATCGTGTAAGGTATCCAGACCACAGCCTTCAAAACTGTGATTAAATTCAATCGCAAGTTGCAGCGCTTTTTCAGTTGTTCGATTCGCAACTATTAAACAATCTGGTTTTTGTTCTAACAACAGTGTAATAATGCCGCGTGTTGCGCCACCTGCGCCTAAAATTAAAACACGTTTATTTTTCAATTCGATACCGTGATTGATGGTTAAATCGTTGACCAATCCAATGCCATCTGTGTTATCGCCTAAAATTGAGCCGTCCGATTGTAACTTTAACGTATTTACAGCTTTAGCAGCTTTGGCACGCTCGGTTTTTTCCGTGGCAAATTGATAAGCTAATTCTTTCAATGGCACTGTGCAATTCAAACCTTTGCCACCTTGCGCGAAAAATTCGGTCACGGCAGCAATAAACGTCTCAGCATTCACTTCTTGCGCTGTATATTCGAGGGCTTGATGCGTTTGCTCGGCAAATAACGTATGAATGCGAGGTGATTTGCTGTGACTGATGGGTGAGCCAAAAACGGCGTAACGATCGATAATTGTCATAAAATTCCAATAAAAATAATTTTCAAAGTAGCACGTTTAAATCCAAATTATCACGCACCATGTTTGTGAAAGCGTTAATCGCATTTTCCCTGTACGCGGCATAATCAAAACCTTGATAAGTTGGATTTAGATTTTGAAAGTATGCCGTGCGAAAGCGGTTGTCATCAAAAATACCATGAACATGAGTTCCGGCAATGCGTTCGGTTTGATAATACAACGGATAACGCGCCAAACGACCGCAATGGATTTCATAACCCTGCACATTGAACGCCTCAAAAACCTCATACGCGCCACGCTTTAAAATTTTGGGCTGTTGATACGTTACGGTATCGGCAATCAAAGCAAAACCAGTTTCCTTGCTCGGTGAATCAGATTCTAATCCGTCGTTATCGATTAAATTTTCGCACAACATTTGATAACCACCACAAATACCAAAAATTGCTTTTTCAAATTTTTGAATTTCTGCAAATAGCCCTTGCGCTTTTAACCAACGTAAATCCGACAGCACGCTTTTACTGCCACCAAGCAAAACCATATCAAAATCATCGAGCATTTGAAAACTATGAATTAGCGTCACGTCTAATTCATCGTCTGCCATCAACACGTCTAAATCGTTGTAATTACTCAAACGTGGTGTGGCAATGACAGCGATTCGTAACTTTACAGCCCCTCGACGTTGTGAATAATTTTGCAACGATTGCGAATCTTCCATATCAATGTTTAACGGTAAAAACGGCAGCACGCCTAACACCGGCACGCCAAATTGTTCACGAATAATTTTTTCGCCTTCATCAAAAAAACGTCGGTCGCCACGAAATTTGTTAATAATTACGCCAACGACATTTGTGCGTATTTCAGGTTCAAGCAGTGCCAGCGTGCCATAAATGGATGCAAACACACCACCGCGTTCAATGTCAGCAACCAAAATAATGCGAGGTTGAAACGTTTGAGCAATAAACGTATTCGACAAATCTTTGTGCAATAAATTCAATTCCACCGGCGAGCCAGCCCCTTCGGCAATCACCAAATCGTATTCTTGTAATAATTGACTAAACGCATTTTTAACATGATTTCTTAATGAATCAATTTCGTTGTAATACTCCGAAATACTCTGATTTTTATGCACCAAACCATTCACAACCACTTGCACACCACCGTTGCCGTGCGATTTTAATAGAACGGGATTAAACAAGTAACGCGGTTCAATTCGTGCGGCTTCGGCTTGAAAACATTGTGCGCGAGAAATTTCTCGTCCTTCGATGGTAACGCTGGAATTATTGGAGACGTTTTGCGCTTTAAATGGTGCAACACGAATACCTAAATCGGCAAAAATGCGGCATAACGCCATCACAACGCTGGTTTTACCGGCATCAGAACTGGTGCCGACAACTAAAATGGGATTCATAAATTTAAAAATTCAACATAAGTGTAATCATTAGCATAACGTAATTTATGCACACTGCCGTAATCCACACGAAATTGAAACGCATTGGTAGGGGGTAATTGTAAAATTTCAGCTAACAAAGCGCGAATTACGCCCGCGTGTGTGACGATAAAAATACGTTCGCTTTCGAGTTGAATGACATCCTGCCAAAAACTTGCCATACGCTGACACAACAAACTAAAACTTTCACCATTTGGTGGCGCAAGCGTGACGAAATTCTCTGTCCAATGCTTTAAATGTTTCGGCTCAATCTCTGAAAACGCGACATTTTCCCAATCACCAAAATTCACTTCTAAAAGTCGGGTATCAAAAATAGTCTCGTCACTTAGCAAGTTTGCTAAACGTGAGCAACGTGATAAAGGACTGCTAAACACTTTATCATCGGCTTGAATGGCTGGTAATTTTTTTAATATATCTCGTGCATCGTCTAAAAAATTATCTGCTAACGCTACATCGCTCTGACCATAACATAAGCCTTTTGGCGTATTGGTTTGCGTGTGCCGAATTAAATAAATATCCATAAACCACTCAGCGTTAAATAAAACAACGTTTCGCAAATTTGCTGTGTTGCGCCCAAACAATCTCCCGTATAACCACCAATATGTTTATGAAAATAATTTCCTAACCAAAACGTTATTAGAGCAAGCGGTATAATTGAAAACCAACAAATCGGAGGCAATAAACTCATCGGCAATAAGGCGATAAACGTGGCAGTGATTAAATCGTGGCGCGTTGGAACATAAATAGCGATTTGCGATTTACTATTTTCAAGTCGTGCGTAATCATAAAAACGCATTAAAAATAACGGAAACAAACGGCTGACGCTGTGAGCAGAAATAAAAATAATGGGGAGTTTTTCTATCGAGAATGTGATTAAAACGCTGACTTTTAGCGCAAGTAATAACCCTAAACCTAACGCGCCATCAACGCCGATTGCCGAATCTTTCATGATGGTCAAAATGCGTGTTTTATCGTAACCGCCACCAAAACCATCGCAAACATCGGCAAAACCATCTTCGTGAAATGCACCCGTCATTAAAACGCCGCTAGTAATAGCGAGTAATACGGAAATGGTAGGCGACCATAAAAATTGTGCTAAATAAAACGTTAAGCCACATGCGCCACCGACTAGCCAACCAATTAACGGTAAATAAATCGTTGCGTGGGGAAGTTGAGCGTAATCGAGATTTTTCGGACAGGGTAAACGGGTATAAAAACTCACTGCCAACCAAAAATGTGAGCGGTTAATTTTTATCAACGCCAGCTTCTTCAAAGGTTGCCATTTCGTTTAAAAATAAAATCGCTGATTGAACTAACGGATATGCCAGCGCGATGCCTGAACCTTCGCCTAAACGAAGTTTTAAATCTAACAATGGCTGGGCGTTAAAATAGTTTAACAATGCACGATGTCCGTGTTCGCTACCAACATGACTGAAAATACAATTTTTTAAAATATTCGGTTCTATATGTTGAGCGATCAATAATGCTGCACAGGTCACAAAGCCATCAACGAAAATTAACATTTTTAATTCGGACGCTTTCAAATATGCCCCGACCATCATAGCAATTTCAAAACCACCAAATGTGGCTAATATTTCTAACGGTTTCGTGACCGAATGTACGGCTAACGCTCGCTGCAATAAAGAACGTTTATGTGCTAATTGCTCATCGTTCAACCCTGTGCCTCGCCCGACACATTCATCTAACGGTAATTTTGTAAATAAGTGCATTAACATCGCTGCCGAAGCTGTATTGCCAATACCCATTTCACCAAAACCAATACAATTACAACCGGCATCGTATTGTTGCTGCACAATCGCAACACCGAAATCTAAGGCTTTTTCACATTCCAATGAAGTCATCGCCGGCGTGTGCAAAAAATTCTGCGTCCCATAAGCGATTTTGGCGTTTACTAAATTTTCATTTGGTGAAAAATCCGAATTCACACCCGCATCAATAATTTTGAGTTGCAAATCGTGTTGCCGTGCAAAGACGTTAATTGCCGCGCCACCGTTTAAAAAATTTAATACCATTTGTGCGGTAACGCTGGGGGGATAAGCACTTACGCCCGATTGGGCAATGCCGTGGTCTGCGGCGAAAATTAAAATGGTTGGTTGCGAAATTTTTGGCGTGAGCGAGTTTAAAATTAAACCAATTTGTAACGCTAAATTTTCCAATCGACCTAACGCGCCAAGCGGTTTGGTTTTTTGGTTGATTTTGGTTTGGAGCTGGAATTGTAGATTCACGAAATACTCGTTTTAAAATTTGACATCTCAATAGCCAAACTACGCGTTTGTTCACTTAATAATTCAGCAGAAGCGGCGGCTTGTTCAACCAATGCGGCATTTTGTTGTGTAACATCGTCCATTTGCACCACCGCTTCATGAATTTGGTTAATGCCCGTGTTTTGTTGAATAGACGCAGCTGAAATTTCAGACATAATCACCGTCACATCTTGAATGGCTTTTACAATGTCTTCCATTGTTTTACCTGCGTCTTCAACTTGTTTACGTCCTCCTGAAATGCGCTCAACAGAATCGCCAATTAAGCGTTTAATTTCACCTGCGGCACTGGCGGCGCGTTGGGCTAAATTTCTCACTTCCACTGCCACAACCGCAAAACCTTTACCTTGTTCACCCGCACGAGCCGCTTCAACGGCGGCGTTTAACGCCAAGATGTTGGTTTGAAAAGCAATATCATCAATGACAGAAATAATATCGACAATGCGGTGTGACGATTCACTAATACTGGTCATTGTTTCGACTACCGTACCTACAACTTCAACGCCCTTTTTTGCGGTATCCGATGCGCCTAATGCAAGGTTATTAGCTTGCTTGGCATTATCCATATTTTGTTGAATTGCCGTGGAAAGTTCTTCCATACTTGCGGCAGTTTGTTGCAAACTCGCGGCTTGTTCTTGAGTTCGATTTGATAAATCGTGATTACCAGCAGAAATTTCATGTGCAGCGGTCGCAATCACTTCACTGGTCGTTTTAATTTCGCCAATTAAACTCTTTAAATTTCCCCCAGTCGTGTTAATACCTGCTTTTACCTCACCAAATGCGCCAGGATAATCAGCGGTAATACTTTGCGTCAAATCACCATCCGCTAAGGCTTGCGCCACACGCAACGTGTCATTTAATCCGCGCTCAGTTGTTTGAAATAATTGATTGATAAGTTCAGCTAAACGTTTGCCATAACCGACTTTATCGTGCATCGTCATTTTGATACTAAAATCGCCACAATCCGCCCCGGAATAGACAATATTTTCTATTTCCTCAATAATTTTACGGAGTTCATCAACCGTATGATTCACACTTTCTTTTGTTTGTGCAAAAACACCGCGTGATTCTGTTGTAATTTTTTGAGTCAAATCACCTTTTGCCAACGCATCCGCAACACGCATGACATCGTTCATGCCCGTATCCACCACATCGCTCAATTGATTTAAAGATTGGCTAATTTCTTTACCAAAACCTTTTTTGTTTGTGAGTAACATTTTTTGACTAAAATCACCGCGTACGGCTGCATTGACCATATCTTGAATTTCTTTAACTAATTCAATGAGGTTATCTTGCATATTTTTTGTTGAACGCAATAACACACCTAATTCGTCTTCTGAACTGGTATCGATTTTTAAACTCAAATCGCCATTTGAAATTGCATTATTTACTTTTTGTGCAATGGCAATGGAAGACATGATTTGACGAATAATGAATATGCCTAACAGTACGGATAATGATAATCCCAACACTAATGCGACGACTGAACCAATGAAAATCGTTTGATAACGGCTTTGAGCGGCTTCATATTCTTGTTTTGCCACTTCGAGTTGCACATCGATAAGTTCAGAAAATTTACCGCTAATTGGATCAATTGCCGGATACAATTCGTGAATACTAAAATCACTTACGCCAGCATTATCGTTTTGTTTCAAAATTGTTTTTAATTTTTCAATTTTTATTTGTGTTGATTTAAATAATGGTTCTATTTCACTGACTAATTTCTTTTCTTTATCAATCAAAAAAGTCGCTAAATAAGCGGTCCATTTTTCTTTAATAGTGTGTTCAGCATCATTCACATTTTTTATCGCATCGTTCCATGAAATATTGCCATTTCTTACTTTGTGTGTCGTATCAACAATATTTACTGCATACATATCTGCGATGACTTTCAAATCTCTTAGTGGTATGACACGGTCTACATAAATAGACTTTAAATCATTATTTGCTGCTTTTATGCCATGTAATCCGATAACACTTAACGAAACCGCAAGTACAGATGTTGCGCTAATCAGTAAAAATAAACGGGTTTTAATTGTTAAATTATTGAGCATTTTACCTTCTTGTATTAAAAAGCAAAAAAGCGAGATGGTTTCGTCATAACTCGCTTTTAAAAAATCGAACATTTTAGATTATGTATATAAAACTGTGCAGAAATGGTAGCGAGTAACAACCAAACATCACTCGCTTTTTACTTTTTATACGTTTCTGATAAGCATAGAAAACTATGCGAAACTAATAGGCAAAACTTGTTTTGAAATGTGCCATTTCCCCCGCTAAACTGCGCGTTTGATCTTCTAAAGATTCAGCGGCGGCAGCGGCTTGTTCAACTAATGCCGCATTTTGTTGAGTAACTTCATCCATTTGTGTCACGGCTTGATTGATTTGATCAATGCCCGAATTTTGCTCAACCGATGCGACAGCAATTTGAGACATAATGGTTGTCACATTTTGAATTGCACCGACAATATCTTCCATTGTTGAACCAGCTTGTTCGACTTGTTTACTGCCGTTTGAAATACGCTCCACCGAATCATTGATTAAACGTTTAATTTCCCCTGCCGCACTGGCGGCACGTTGCGCTAGATTTCGAACTTCCACGGCAACTACCGCAAAACCTTTACCTTGGTCGCCAGCTCTGGCTGCTTCAACGGCCGCGTTTAATGCCAAAATGTTAGTTTGGAAAGCGATGTCGTCAATGACTGAAATAATATCGACGATTTGATGCGACGATTCGTTAATACTTGCCATCGTCACGACCACATCATTTACGACTGACACGCCTCGGCTTGCTGTTTCTGACGCACCGACAGCAAGTGCATTGGCATGTTTGGCATTATCGGTATTTTGTTGCACCGTTGTTGTCAACTCTTCCATGCTGGCAGCGGTTTGTTGTAAACTTGCCGCTTGCGTTTCCGTTCGATGCGATAAATCGTTATTACCCGCTGCAATTTCGTTTGCCGCCGTTGCAATCACATCTGTAGTGGTTTTTATTTGCCCAATTAACGTTTGTAGATTTTCAACAGTGTGGTTAATGCTCATGGTAACACTACCAAAAACGCCCGGATAATTGGTGGTAATGGATTGCGTTAAATCACCGTTTGCCAATGCTTTAAGTACATGCTCAATTTCAGTCAGACTTTCCAAAGCAATCAACGTATTATTGACATTTTCTTTAAGAGCCTGCATTTCACCACGACCATCAGCCGTTACGCGATGGTTTAAATCTCCCACTGCAACATGCGCCATGACTTTACCAACATCTTCTAACATTGCCCGCAACGCATTTTGAGACTGAATAGCTTTATCTACCGTTTCTTTAAATTTACCTCTAACATGCGCTACGATAACCTTAGAAAAATCAGCGTTATACATGGAATACATGACATCGTTTAAGGCAAACATAGTAATTCGGAGTTGTTGAATCGTTTCATTGATGCTGCTTTTCAACGCAACAAAATCACCTTGCACGGGAACGGTCATTGATGAGGATAATTCGCCATTTGAAATATCATTCATGACAGAGTTGGTACTACTAATGATGTTTTGCAGCATTTCGCGCATCGTGTTGATGGAATAAAGCAAACTGCTTTTATCGTCAGAATGTAATTCTATTTTGGTCGCCAAATCGCCTTGCGAAATCTTTTTCACAATATCAGCGGCATAACGGGGTTCTCCACCTAATTCATTTAACAAGCGTTTAATGATGGTTAAGCCCACGAACATTGACAATGCCAAACCAAGAATTTCCGTAATTATTGATGTAATTAAGGCAAATTGATAACGATTTTGCGCGATTTCATATTCTTGTTTGGCAACATCTTTTTGTAATTGAACCAACGCAACGATGCCTTCAGAAACGGGAATATAGGAACTGCGTACTGTTTCAAAATAAAATTTACGCGCGGCTTCTTTATCCTCAGAACGTTGTAATGCCATCGCTGTTTTTACGTTTAAAACGAATTGTTTTCTATCAACAGCAAATTTATCGGCAAGTATTTTTTCTTCAGGAGTCAAATAAGTCGCCATGTAGCCATCCCACAACTTAGAGATGTCAACAATGTTTTGTTCAATCTTTTTATGTTGCCCAGCTATTTCTTCTGGAAAAGCAAAACCTGTTACCAATGCCGTGCGATTGTGTAGCAACTTTTCTTTAATTTCTGACAAATCCGCTAAAGGAATCGTTCTATCAAGATAAACTGATTTCAACCCTTCGTTGGTTCGGTGAAGTGAATACAAATTCCAAGTTGTTAACATCACCATCACAACAGTCATTAAGCCAATTAAAGAAAACAAACGGGCTTTCACAGTAAGATTGTCGAACATTTTATTTTTCTCTAAACAATTTGATTGATGCCCCGTTGTCGGCATAAAGACAACATTTTAAAACGTGTGTGAATTTAACCGTATTTTTGCTTGTCCCGATTTAACCAAAATTTTGTTGCCAATTCATGAGCGGCTTCTTTAGTTTCCGCTTTACCCAATAATTTCAACGCCACCGCCGCCGTACCAATCACGCTCGCTTGCGCGAATTCATCGACAAATTCACTGCGCCACAGTTGCGCTAATTGTTGTGGGTCTAACACTTCCGGTTTGACGTGTCGATGTGAGAATAAAGCCTCCCAATTCTCATCACTTAATTCACCGTCGTGAACACTTTGAACCAAACATTCCATATCAGGATTTCGTTCGGTTTCACCGCCTTCACCTTTTAAAACCGCCATGTGTGGCTGATTCAAAAGCATGGCTGCATGTTGATGCACGGCGCGATAACTTGGATGAAAAATCCCTTGAATACTGTACGGTGCATCAAATGGATTAAGTAAACGTACTAATGTATGTACCGGCGAACGCAAACCTAAAATTGGACGCAAGCCGATAATTTCATGCAATTTCGGACAAAAATGTTCGAGCGATAAATAACTAAAACGTTGTGATTGCAATTGTTGTTGCGCTTCTGCAATTGAAGTTGCCGCGCTTAAACCCAAATAATGCAACACATTTTGCGTGTAAATTCGGTCAGGTGTGTGACCTTCCGCACCGTGCATAAAAACGGTAATGCCATTTTCAACAAGCAATAATGCCGATAATAAAAACCATGGCAAATGCCGACGTTTTCCGGCATACGACGACCAATCCAAATCAACAGCAAATCCCACCCGCCCTCCCTTTTCAAAGGGAGGAGAAAAAGCCCCCCTTTTTAAAGGGGGGTTGGGGGGATTTGCTTGAAAAAATTCGCGTCCTGCTTGCACAAATCCGGCAAGTTCTTCGGGCGTTTCTTCTTTGACACGCATGAGCATCAAAAATGCGCCTAGTTGAATCGGCAAAACTTCATCTGCCAAAATCATTTTCATGGCTTTATAGGCTTCGTCTTGCGTTAATGGACGAGAACCTTTTTTGCCTTTGCCTAAAATGCGGACAATTTCGGCAAACGGATGTTCTGGCTCTGGCGTATGTTCGTGGTGCGTAAAAGTCATAAGTTAATTCTCAAATAATGGTCAAGTAATAAGGCAGCAAAAATAATCGTGATATAAACGATGGAATACCAAAAGGTTCGCATGGCGGTTTTATTGTCTTTAACACGCATCATGACAATAACCAAATATAAAAATACACTGTTCAACAATAACGTGCTGACTAAATAAATTAGTCCGCTCATACCCGTTAAATACGGCAACAAGGTCACAATGAATAGCAAAACGGTATAAAGTAAAATCTGCAACCGAGTGAAATCTGCACCATGTGTGACGGGCAACATGGGAATGTTTACTTTCGCGTATTCTTCTTGACGAGCAATCGCTAATGCCCAGAAATGCGGCGGTGTCCAAACGAAAATAATCAGTGCCAGTAATAAAGCATAAGGATGCACTTCACCCGTCATCGCACACCAACCCAGTAATGGCGGCGTTGAACCAAATAAACCACCGATGACAATATTTTGTGGTGAGGCGCGTTTCAAATAACAGGTATAAACAATCGCGTAACCAAATAATGATAAAAACGTTAGCACTGCTGTTAATACGTTTACTTTGATGATTAACAAAATCATCGCGCTAAAACCTAGAATTGCCGCGAAAGTGAGTACATTCGCCGTGCTTAACGTGCCTTGTGGCAACGGACGATTTTCAGTGCGACGCATTTCGGCATCAGCTTTTCGGTCAATAAAATGGTTAATGGCGGCAGCAGACGCAGACGCAAATGCAATGCCCACTAGGCTATAAAATAATAAATCTAATGGCGGGAATGTCGGCATCGCCAGCAACATACCAACAATGGCTGTAAACAACATTTCTGCGACTACATTCGGTTTACAAAGAGTGAGATAACTTTTCCAACGCGGCATAGGCGTGAGTGTAGACATGATAAAAGGCTTCCGAATTTTTTAAAAAAACATGAGGTTAGTCACACTATACCGGAGGCAAAAAACTAACGTCAACTAATGCGAAAGCAAGTGAATCTAAGCGGGTTGTATGCAATTCAGGCGAAAAAGTGAAGTATTTTGAGTGTAAATTCTCTATAATTACGCCCAACAAACGTTATATTTCAGTTTATTCGAGGGTAGTAGTGTGGAGCTAAATGGCGCACAGATTGTAATTCAAAGTCTTAAAGATGAAGGTGTTGAGTATATTTTTGGTTATCCGGGTGGTGCGGTTTTGCACCTGTACGATGCGCTGTTTCAACAAGACGATGTTAAACACATTTTAGTTCGGCACGAACAAGGTGCAACGCATTCAGCCGATGGTTATGCGCGTGCAACAGGAAAACCCGGTGTCGTTTTAGTCACTTCAGGGCCTGGTGCGACGAATGCAGTCACGGGAATTGCGACGGCATACATGGATTCGATTCCAATGGTGGTGATTTCAGGTCAAGTACCGTCGCCAGTAATTGGTAGTGATGCGTTTCAAGAAGTTGATATGGTCGGCATCACGCGCCCTTGCGTGAAACATAATTTTTTAGTGAGCGATGTCACCAAAATAGCCGAAACCATTAAAAAAGCCTTTTACGTTGCAACAACTGGTCGTCCTGGGCCTGTGGTCATTGATATTCCTAAAGACATCACCGACCCGAATATTAAAGTGCCTTATCACTATCCAAAAAAAGTGGAAATGCGCTCGTATCATCCCGCAACGTCGGGTAATAAAGGTCAAATTAAAAAAGCCATTGAGTTACTTTTAACCGCGCAACGTCCGGTCATTTATTCTGGCGGTGGTGTAGTGTTAGGCGACGGTAGTCAAGAATTAACTGAATTAGCCCATACCCTTGGTTTTCCTGTTACGCAAACTTTGATGGGTTTAGGCGCATTCCCTGCAACAGATAAACAATCGATTGGGATGCTCGGCATGCACGGCTCTTATGAAGCCAACATGACCATGCACGAAAGTGATTTAATTTTAGCCATCGGCGCACGTTTCGACGATCGCGTGACGGGAAAATTAGACATGTTCTGCCCTTACGCTAAAATTATTCATGTCGATATTGACCCTGCATCGATTTCTAAAACGGTGAAAGTTGATGTGCCGATTGTGGGTGAAGTGAAATTAGTCATTCGCCAATTGCTCGAAGGCTTGAAAGACGCGAAATATAAAATTGACAAAAAAGCGGCTGAAACATGGTGGCAACAAATTAACCAATGGCGCAGCGTGCAATGTTTAGAGTTTGACCGAAATAGTCGCGCGATTAAACCGCAATTTGTAATCGAACAGTTATATCAAGTCACGAAAGGCGAGGCGTTTGTCACGTCCGATGTCGGACAACACCAAATGTGGGCGGCGCAATATTATCCGTTTGATAAACCTCGTCGTTGGATAAATTCGGGTGGTTTAGGCACAATGGGATTTGGTTTGCCCGCAGCGATTGGCGTGAAACTCGCGCATCCTAACGCGGATGTAGCGTGTGTGACCGGCGATGCCAGTATTCAAATGTGTATTCAAGAATTATCAACCGCGTTGCAATACAATACGCCCGTTAAAATTATTAACTTAAATAACAGTTATTTAGGCATGGTTCGTCAATGGCAAGAGTTTTCGTATGAAAGCCGTTATTCGCATTCGTATATGGAAACTATCCCTGATTTTGTGAAACTTGCCGAAGCCTACGGACACGTTGGCATTCGTATTGAAGACCCCGAAGATGTGCGCCCTGCGTTAGAAAAAGCCTTTGCTATGAAAGATAGAACTGTATTTTTAGATATTTTGACCGACAGAACCGAAAACGTATATCCGATGATTGAAGCCGGTAAAGCCCATCACGATATGAAATTGCGCGTTGCAATTGGAACTACAACGGATCGGGAGTTGTCATAATGAGACATATTATTGCTATTTTGATGGAAAACGAAGCCGGTGCATTGTCTCGCGTGGCGGGATTATTTTCAGCGCGGGGTTATAATATCGAATCATTAACTGTCGCACCGACCGAAGACCCCAGTTTATCGCGCATGACGCTGGTCACACGCGGTAGCGAAGAAATTATTGAGCAAATCACCAAGCAATTAAATAAACTCATCGATGTAGTGAAATTGATTGATTTGGTTGAGACTGTGCATATTGAACGTGAATTGATGCTGGTTAAAATCAAAACCACCGATAAAATGCGCGATGAATTACGCAGTGTGGTGGATATTTTCCGTGGCAAAATTATCGATGTGACACCGACTTCTTACGTTATCGAAATGACTGGCACATCGGATAAACTCGATGCGTTTATTGCAGCCATTGATGCAACAAGTATTCTCGAAGTCGTGCGTTCCGGCGCGACGGGGATTTCTCGTGGCGAAAAAGGATTGCATCTTTAATGTCAAAAACATCAAAGGCTCAGGAAGAAATTGCTATTTTCGAGCATTCCTTTCAAGTGATTCAAAAAGTGTTTCGTTTAAAAAACGAAGCCAAAGAAATTAAAACCTATCTTTTTGAACACGATTTAGCAGATTTTTTAGTTTGGGTACAACAGCCAATCATTGATGTTTTTGGCGAAATCAAAACATCGTTGCAATTGCGTGATGGACGTTTAGTTTTGACGCTGTTTTCAAATTCGGAAAACAAAGACGAGTTGGAAAATGATTTGTTTGAACAATTTGACGGTTTTTCCGCCATTGACAACGCGTTGAAATATATCGATATTGATTTGCTGTAATTTAACAGCCCTTTTTTTAATTTTTAACTTTAACCTTTACAGGAAAAAACAATGCAAGTTTATTATGACAAAGACGCAGACCTTTCAATCATTCGTGGCAAAAAAGTAGCGATTATCGGCTACGGTTCACAAGGTCACGCTCACGCGCTGAACTTGAAAGAATCAGGCGTTGACGTAGTGGTTGGTTTGCGTCCAAATTCAACTTCTGTTGCAAAAGCAGAAGCGCATGGCTTAAAAGTTTTAGATGTTCCAGTAGCCGTTGCCAGCGCAGACATCGTGATGATTTTAACACCAGACGAATTTCAATCAGCGTTATACAAAGAAGTCATCGAACCAAATATTAAACAAGGTGCAGCGTTAGCGTTCGCACACGGTTTTGCAATTTTGTTCAACCAAATCGTGCCACGCAAAGATTTAGATGTAATCATGATTGCACCAAAAGCACCTGGTCACACTGTGCGTTCAGAATTTGTACGCGGCGGCGGTATTCCTGACTTAATCGCGGTTGAACAAAACGCTTCAGGCAAAGCAAAAGAAATTTGCTTATCTTACGCTTCTGCAATCGGCGGTGGTCGCTCAGGCATTATCGAAACCACTTTCCGTGACGAATGTGAAACTGATTTATTCGGTGAACAAGCGGTTTTATGTGGCGGCGCAGTTGAACTCGTGAAAATGGGTTTTGAAACCTTAGTTGAAGCGGGTTACGCACCAGAAATGGCGTATTTCGAATGCTTACACGAATTGAAATTGATTGTAGATTTAATGTTTGAAGGCGGCATTGCCAACATGAACTACTCAATTTCAAACAACGCAGAATACGGCGAATACGTTACAGGGCCAAAAGTCATTAACGAAGAAAGCCGTCAAGCGATGCGTGCAGCGTTGCAAAACATTCGTAACGGTGAATACGCAAAACGTTTCATTTTGGAAGGTGCAACAAACTATCCAGAAATGACAGCGAAACGTCGTTTGAACGCTGAACATCCGATTGAGACAACTGGCGCGAAATTGCGTGCAATGATGCCTTGGATTGCCGCCAACCAAATCGTGGACAAAGCAAAAAACTAAGAATTACAAGTTTTCTGCCGAACAGGCAGCTTAGAAATTGGATTAAAGCAAACCAAATTGCTGACCAAGCGAACAAGTTATCTGCCGAACAGGCAGCTTTAAAAAATAAGAAGCCCGTTTTTATAGCGGGCTTTTTTGATTATGAGGATTTAAATAATGACCACATTAACCGCTTTATACGAATCACATTTACCGTCATTACAACTTCGCGCACGCGGCAAAGTTCGCGATATTTACGACATCGATAATCAATATATGTTGATTGTCACAACTGACCGACTTTCTGCATTTGATGTCATTTTGCCTAATCCAATTCCTGACAAAGGTCGAGTTTTAACTACTGTTTCAAATTTTTGGTTTAATAAGTTACGTGACATTATTCCTAACCATTTAACACACATTCCGTTAGAAGATATATTGACTGACTCCGCCGAATACAAACAAGTGGAAGGTCGCGCAATCATCGTTAAAAAATTAACGCCATTACCCGTGGAAGCCATTGTGCGCGGTTATTTAATTGGTTCGGGTTGGAAGGATTATCAAAAATCTGGTCAAATTTGCGGCATTGCATTACCTGAAGGTTTACAACAAGCTGAGCAATTGCCTGAACCAATTTTTACACCGTCAACAAAAGCAGCCGTTGGTGAACACGATGAAAATGTGTCATTTGAACAAATCGTCGCATTATTAGGGCGACCCATGGCAGAGCAAGTGCGTGATGTGAGTTTAAAACTTTACAAAGAAGCCTCGGCGTATGCAAAACAGCGGGGCATTATCATTGCGGACACAAAATTTGAATTTGGCGTTGACCATGCTGGAACGTTACATTTAATCGATGAAGCTCTAACTCCTGATTCGTCACGTTTTTGGGCAGCCGATGATTATAAAGTGGGGACAAATCCGCCCAGTTTTGATAAACAATATGTGCGCGATTATTTAGAAACGTTGGACTGGAACAAAACTGCGCCAGCACCAGAATTGCCAGCCGATGTTGCTGAACAATGTGCAAAAAAATATCGCGAAGCAGAAATTCGTTTGACCCGCTAATGCTTTCACAACGTCGTATTTTACTTGCTGTCACAGGCGGCATTGCGGCTTATAAATCGCTCGAATTATTGCGTCTTTTCAAAAAACAAGGCGCAGACGTTCGCGTGGTGATGACGAAAGCTGCGACCGCATTTGTGCAACCGCTTTCGTTTCAAGCGTTATCGGGTCACGCAGTGCATTGCCACTTGCTGGATACCGAAGCCGAACACGCGATGGGGCATATTGAATTAGCACGTTGGGCAGACGTGTTAGTCATTGCCCCTGCGACGGCAAATACCTTGGCAAATTTCGCACACGGTTTGGCAGACGATTTATTGTCTACGCTTTATTTAGCGGTTACTTGCCCTGTTTATATTGCACCGGCGATGAATCACGTTATGTGGAAACACCCTGCCACGCAGGCGAATGTAAAAACCTTGCGAACTTATGGTGTGAATCTCATTTCGCCCGAATCTGGCGAACAAGCCTGTGGTGAAATGGGTATCGGGCGTATGGCTGAACCCGAAACGATTTGCCAACAGTTAATCGATGATTTGACTGTCACGCATCCGCAAATATTAAGTGGTTTAAATATTGTCATCACGGCTGGTGCAACCCGTGAACCCTTAGATCCTGTACGTTATTTAACAAATCGTAGTTCGGGAAAAATGGGTTATGCCTTAGCCATTGCCGCGCAACAAGCGGGTGCAAATGTCATTTTAATTAGTGGTGTCAAACAATTACCCACACCAACATATTGTTATTTTGTATCCGTCGAAACAGCGCAACAAATGCACGCGGCAGTTTTTGAAAATATAAAAGATTGCGATATTTTTATCGGCGCGGCAGCCGTAGCGGATTATCGCCCCGTTGCTTGTGGTGAAGAAAAAATCAAAAAACAGGCTGATCAACTTACATTAACGTTACAAAAAAATCCTGATATTTTGGCGGATGTGGCGGCGTTAAAAACGCCCCCGTTTACAGTCGGTTTTGCGGCTGAAACAAGCGACCTCGAACACTATGCGCGTGATAAATTGACGCGAAAAAAATTAAACATGATTGCTGCGAATTGGGTAGGTCGTGCAGAAGGCGGTTTTGAACGTGATGAAAATGCGTTAGACGTTTTTTGGCAAGATGGAAAAAAAACATTACCAATGACAGAAAAATCAGAATTAGCTCAACAATTGATAGCGTTAATTGCTGAGCGTTTCAATGCGTTAAATTAAAACAAGGCTGCCTGCACCACCGCTTTTTGTTGTTCTAAATGCACGCGAAAATTTCCCACAGCAGGTGCAGCCGATGGCTCACGTCCAGCGTAAAGCATCGGGATGTGTGCCGGCAAGTTATCGACAAAATGATGATTTGAACTGTACCACGCGCCTTGATTTTTCGGCTCTTCTTGACACCAGATAAATTCTTTTAAATTCGGATAACGCGCCACTTCCGCTTTAAATAAATCTTCAGGAAACGGGTATAACTGCTCAATTCGAGCAATGGCAATATGTTTTAAATTTGCTTCCGTTCGTGCTTCAAGTAAATCGTAATAAACCTTTCCGGCACAAAAAACTAAACGTGTAATAGTCGTATCCTCCATTTCACGTTCGCCCAAAATCGGATGGAATTTGCCTTGCGTTAATTCATCTAAACTCGAAACGGCTAATTTATGGCGCAACAAACTTTTCGGACTCATCACAATTAACGGTTTACGATAATTTCGCAGCATTTGCCGCCGTAATAAGTGGAAAATTTGGGCAGGCGTTGTCGGACTACACACTTGAATATTTTGCTCAGCGCAAAGTTGCAAATAACGCTCCAATCGCGCCGAAGAATGCTCTGGGCCTTGCCCTTCAAAACCGTGAGGTAAAAGCATCACTAAACCACACATACGCCCCCATTTGGTTTCACCGGAACTGATAAATTGGTCAATCAAAACCTGCGCGCCATTCGCAAAATCCCCGAATTGCGCTTCCCAAATTACCAGCGTATTCGGCATCGTCGTACTGTAACCGTATTCAAAACCTAATACGCCGGCTTCTGACAATAACGAATCAAAAATCTGTGCGTTCCCTTGTTCTTTGTGCAAATATTTCAGCGGCGTATAAGTGCGATTTTGTACCTGATTGTGCAAGACGGCGTGGCGATGCACAAATGTGCCGCGACCTACGTCTTGCCCCGTTAAACGTACGTTATATTTTTCCAACAGCAAGGTTGCATACGCCATATTTTCAGCAAATCCCCAATCTAACAGCTGTTTTCCTGCCATCATGTCCGCGCGATTTTCCATCACTTTTGCTACGCGCGGATGCAATTCAAAATCCGCCGGAAAATGCAACAATCGTTCTGAACAATAACGCAGCGTTTCGTGCGTCACTGTGGTGTCGCAAGTCGTTGTCCAATGCGTGCCTAAAAAATGTAACCATTGTGCGCTGTAGGAATATTTCAATTTCGACATCGCTCGCGACACAATTTCACCCGCCGACAAACGGCGTTGATAATCATCAATCCATTGTTGAATTTCGAGTTTGTCGGTAATACCTTCTTGAATCAATTGTTGTGCGTATAACTCGCGCGTTGTTTGACGTTGACGGATTTTTTTATACATGACTGGCTGTGTCATGGCGGGTTCATCGGCTTCGTTATGACCTAACCGACGATAACAAATTAAATCAATCACCACGTCACGATTAAACGTCATTCGAAAATCTAACGCCAAGTGTGTAACAAACAAAACCGCTTCCGGATCGTCACCATTGACGTGAAAAACAGGGGCTTGAATCATGCTTGCTACATCGGTGCAATACAGCGTCGAGCGCGTGTCATGCGGATTACTGGTAGTAAAACCAATTTGATTATTGATGACAATATGCACCGTGCCGCCGGTATAAAACGCTCGGGTTTGTGACATATTAAGCGTTTCCATAATAATGCCCTGCCCTGAAAACGCCGCATCGCCATGAATCAATACTGGAATAACTTGATTAACCCCGTTTTTACCTAACCGGTCTTGTCGCGCTTTTACCGAGCCTTCCACTACGGGATTGATGATTTCTAAATGGGATGGATTGAACGCTAACGTAATATGTACGCTGCCGCCCGCCGTTTCGACATCTGACGAAAATCCCATGTGGTATTTTACATCGCCACTGCTTACGCCTGCTGAAAGTGGCGACGTGCCGGCAAATTCGTTAAATAAAACGGTCGGATTTTTACCAAAAATATTCACCAACACGTTTAATCGCCCACGATGCGCCATGCCGATGACGATTTCTTTTGCCCCTTTGGCACCCAAACCTTGAATTAACTCATCTAAAACAGGAATTAGCGATTCACCGCCTTCAAGCGAAAAACGTTTTTGCCCGACAAATTTCGCGTGCAAATGTGTTTCAATCCCTTCGGCAGCAATGAGTTGTTTTAACGTCCCCTGCTTTTTTTCTTTGGATAATGTTCGTGTTTTGAATGCCGCACCATTCGCTTCCAAATGGTTAATAATCCAACGGCGCGTTGGTGTATCGACGATGTGCATAAATTCCGCACCGATACTACCGCAATAAATTTGTTCTAAATTGGCGACAATATCGCGCAACGTTGAATGTTGACCGCCTTGCAGCGTGCCGGTATCAAACAACGTGTCCATATCTAAAACCGACAGTCCGTAATAACTGGGGTCTAAATCAGGCGGCATCGTCGTTGTTTTACCAAGTGGATTATTCTGCGCGATTTGATGACCGCGTACACGATAATGATTGATAAGACGTGCCACAGCAGATTGTTTTTTAACACTTTCTTCGGTAAAACCTTGCAATTTGGCAAGTCGCCCTTGAGATTTTTGGGCAAGCTGCGCGAAACGCTCTACAATTGGACTGTGTGCAATTTCATAATCAGCATCACGTTGCGATTCACGTTGTTTTTTTGCTAATTCGCTAAACTGTTTTTGCCAACTTGGGTCAATAGATTCAGGATTGTCCAAAAAACGCTCATAAAGTTCTTCGATAAAACTGGCATTACTGCCGTAAAAACTCGACGAATTCTGAAAAAATGTCCGCAAATCACTCATGAAATAATCCGATTTTGGCTGTGTTATGGATTTAGAAACGACTATTGTACCTGATTGCACTTGCCTCACAATCAGCAACGAATAACACTTTATGGAAAACTCGGTTAAGCTAATACCGTTATAAGTAAAATTTTCCCTCATTAAAAATGCAAATCCATTTAAAAACCTTAGGCTGTCGTTTAAACGAAGCCGAATTAGAAACCTGGGCGCAAGCCTTTCAAGCACAAGGTCACGCCATTACGCGCGATATTACTGCCGCACAATTAGTGGTCATCAATTCCTGTGCTGTTACGCAAGATGCAGCACGAAAATCTCGCCAATTGATTCGCAGAATTCACCGCGAAAATCCACACGCAAAATTAGTCGTCAGCGGCTGTTATGCCACGTTAAACGCTGATGAAGCGCAAACTTTGCTCGGTGTGGATTTAGTCGTGAGTAATAAAGACAAAGCGAATTTAGTTGAAAAGGCGTTAAGTGAATTAACGTTTGAAACCATGCCGGCAATGGCAACGGACCCCGCAGAAATTGCATTATTTACACGCGGACGGCAACGCGCCTTTGTCAAAGTACAAGACGGTTGCCGTTATCGCTGCACATTTTGTATTGTCACTGTCGCGCGAGGCGAAGAAATTAGTCGTTCATTGACAGACGTGATTGCCGAAATTAACGCGCTACACGCGCAAGGCATTAACGAAGTCATTTTGACCGGCGTACATTTAGGCGGTTACGGTAGCGATAATGGCGAAAATATTGTGTCATTGATTCAAGCAATTTTGACGCAAACCGAAATCCCTCGTTTACGTTTAGGTTCGCTCGAACCATGGGAATTAAACGACGACTTTTTCACTTTGTTTGATAATCCACGTTTGATGCCGCATTTACATTTACCCTTGCAAAACGGTTCAGATTCGGTGTTACGTCGCATGGCTCGACGCTGTAAAACTGACGAATATAGGCAAATGCTCGAACGACTACGCTCGCAAATCCCGCATTTTAATGTTACCACTGACATCATCGTTGGTTTTCCAAATGAAACGGACGAAGAATGGCAAGAAAGTGTTGAATTTATTAAACGCTGCGGTTTTGGACATATTCACATTTTCACTTATTCACCTCGCGAAGGCACAAAAGCCGCGACGTTACCGAATCCTGTGCCGCATGAAATCAAAAAACAACGCAGCGAACAATTGCACCAGTTAGCCGAAACGATGAAACGGGATTTTTATCAGCAAAATATTGGGCAAACGTTTCAGGTGCTTTGGGAAGGTCAGCGCGAAGATTTAAAAAATGGCAAAGTGCGTGCGTTTGGTTATACGCCAAATTATTTGCGTGTGGCATGTGAAATAAATAGTGATGAAACTTTAGAGAACCAAATGACCGCCTACCGCCTTGAACAAACAGAAAACTGTTATTTAGAAAATTAGATTTAAGGCATAAAATACAACACCAATCAGATTTATAACGAGTTTATCTTTTGAAATCCCCTGTTTTTTTACCGTGGCTCATGACGGGCATTACTGCTGCACTGCTCAGTGTTAGCATTGCATTTACACATTTTGATGGCGCACAATGGCAACAGCCTTTAACAGAAGAGGCGCGTATTTTTTGGCGCACGGCGTTTTACATTCTTACTATTTTGGTTTTGCCAATCACAAATTTGTTGCGCCATATTTTTTTGCGCCTGAATCAAACGATGCCGCTATTAGCCAATTCAAACGTAAATCGTGTCGTTCAAACCCGTTACACGCTCACCGTCAGTGTTTCGATGCTGGCAATGCTATTTATTGCCAGCTTGGGCATGGTGATGTTTTATTTTGGTGATGGTTTTAATACGTTGCATATTCTCATCGGTGTGGCAGGTTTAGGCGTGTTTTTATATCGCCCAAAATGGCACGAATACCAACAAATCCACGACGCACTTACAACACTTACGGAAAATTTGGATGACTGACGCGAAAAAAGAATTACTGAGCATTGCCGACAGTTGCGTAAAATGCGGCATTTGTTCACCGCATTGCCCTACTTATACACATACGCAAAATGAAAATGAATCGCCACGCGGTCGCATTGCGTTGATTCAAGCATGGGCGGGCGGTCAGTTAAACATCACGGATAATTTACTCAATCACATTGATACTTGTTTGTTGTGTCGTGCCTGTGAAAAATCCTGTCCAGCCGTTGTGCCGTATGCCAAATTGATTGATGATTTTCGAGCGCAAATTCACGAAGAAATGCCGCCATCCATGTCAGTCAAATTATTAAAAACGGTTGCCGAAAATAAACGTGTGCAACGTTGGATGAAATCGGGGTTGCGTTTATACCAAAAAAATAATTTACAAAAAACAGCACGTTTTTTACGCTTACCATCTTTATTTGGATTCGGTAAATTAGAACGTCTAGTGCCTGACTATCAAGAAACGCAAACACTGCAAAATTATTATGCTGCTCAAGGTGAAACTAAAGGTGACGTAGGGTTATTTGTTGGTTGCATGGGTGAATTATTTGATTTTGAAACGGTACTGACCACGATTCGTGTTTTAACGCACGTTGGTTTTAATGTGCATTTACCTGAAAATCAAACCTGTTGTGGCGCATTAGCGTTGCATGAAGGCGATGCGGAAACAGCACAAAAATTAGCCAGTCAAAATCAACAAGCATTTGCAAACAAAAACTTGCAAGCCATTGTCACAATTGCCAGTGGTTGTGGCAGTACGTTGAAAGACTACGCCCCAAAAGTTGTGGATATTAGTCATTTTTTGATGCAAACAGATTTCGATTTTAATAAAACCTTAAAACCATTGCGTGCAACGATTCGTTTACATACACCCTGTTCATTAAAAAATGTCTTAAAAACAGATAAAAGCGTTTTGAATTTATTGAAACAAATTCCGGACGCAATTATTTTACCTTTGCCTGAAACCATGCAATGCTGTGGTGCAGCGGGAAGTTATAGTTTGAGACACGGGGAAATGGCGCAAACTTTATTGGATGAATTATTAGATGTGTCGCTGGAAAAACCGACTGATTATTTAGTTAGTTCAAATATTGGTTGTGCATTGCATATTGCAGCAGGACTGCGTGAACGCGGCGAAAATGTGACCGTCGTGCATCCAGTTGTTTTGTTGGCAAGACAGCTTTAAAAAATTAACAGCGCGTTAAAGGTGAATATTTCACCTTTAACTTTGCCACTTAATCGCGTTTATTCGTAATGCTGGCGATAATTATGACCGTAGAAAATTTCGGTGACTTCTTTGTGTAATTTCTTTTCGATTTCTGCTTTTTCTTCCACAGATAAATCACACTCTTTTTCAAACAAATAATTTTCCAATTCGGTTTTTTTCAACATCATTTTAGTGTGGAAAATATTTTCTTGATACACGTTCACGTCAATCATTTGATAACTTTCTTGCGTATCTAAAGCAATGTAATCTTGAATCGAAGTAATATTGTGATCGATATAGTGCTTTTTGCCCGAAATATCGCGCGTGAAACCACGCACTTTATAATCCATCGTCACCACGTCAGATTCAAAACTGTGGATTAGATAATTTAACGCTTTCAATGGCGAGATACGCCCACATGTCGAAACGTCAATATCTGCACGAAATGTACTAATGCCGTTATCAGGATGACTTTCAGGATAAGTATGCACCGTAATATGACTTTTATCTAAATGCGCTAAAACGGTTTCTGGCAAAGGGCCTGGTGATTGGCTGTTCATACTCGGTGGCGGTGGCGCGTCACCTTCCGAAATTAGCATTGTTACACTCGCGCCTTGAGGATCATAATCTTGGCGGGCAATATTTAAAATCTGCGCTCCAATAATTTCAGCAACGTTTTTAAGAATTTGTGTCAATTTGTCTGCGTTGTACGCTTCATCGATATACTCGATATACGCTTGCTGTTGCTTGGCTGGCGCGTAACAAATGTCATAAATATTAAAACTGAGCGACTTTGTTAAATTATTAAAGCCGTGTAATTGTAATTTCGTATTCAACTGGTTAAACCTCGATAACTTCAAAATCATGGGTAATTTCTACCCCTGCGTTTCCTAACATAATAGCCGCAGAACAATATTTTTCTGCTGACAATTTTACTGCACGTTCAACAACGGCGGCTTTTAAATCGCGTCCACTGACCACAAAATGTAAATGGATTTTACTAAAAATAGCTGGCACGGCATCCACACGCTCTGCCGTTAATTCGGTAACACAACTCACCAAATCATTACGCCCTTTTTGTAAAATTTGTACTACGTCAAACGAGGAACATCCGCCCACGCCAAGTAATAGCATTTCCATCGGACGAATACCCATGTTACGACCACCATGATCTGGCGGTCCATCCATCACCACAGTATGACCACTGCCCGATTCACCCAAAAACATCATGCCATCAACCCATTTAACTGTTGCCCGCATTTTATTTATCCCTTATTTAAAAATGGGTTGCATATTATCACACTATTTTTACAGCGCGTGTAACACGGACAATTTTTTACTTAATCGTCCGTGTCAATATCGAGTGCATTTACTTTTCGTGTTAAGGTATTACGCCCATACCCCAACAAAATTGCGGCTTCATGACGTTTATTCCCAGTAAAATCTAACGCCGCTTTAATTAAAATACTTTCGACAGTTGGAATAATATGTTTGGCAATTTCAGCGGTTTTGTTTAATAAGCGTTGATCAATTTCTAACCGTAATAGGCTTTGCCAATCGCCATTTAGCGGCATTTTTTCGGTAGTTGTTGCCAATAATTCGGGAGGTAAATCATGTAAATGAATTTCTCGTCCTGAAGCCATAACGGTCAGCCAACGACAAATATTCTCTAATTGCCTCACATTACCGCGCCAATCAAGCGTGCTTAATAACACTTCAACATCAGGTTTTAGAATTTTAATTTCCATATCCAATTCTTTCGCCGCTTGTTGCAGAAAATAATGTAACAGCAATGGAATATCTTGTTTACGTTTGCGTAGCGGCGGAATGTGAATACGAATAACGTTTAAACGGTGAAATAAATCTTCTCGAAAACGACCTTGTTCAACGAGTTGCTCTAAATTTTGATGCGTGGCAGCAATAATTCGCACATCCACTTTTATCGAAGCATACGCCCCGACGGGATAAAATTCACCATCTGCCAAGACACGTAGCAGGCGCGTTTGTAATTCAGCAGGCATATCGCCAATTTCATCTAAAAATAATGTACCGCCATTCGCTTGTTCAAATCGCCCTGCTCTGCGTTGCACCGCACCGGTAAACGCCCCTTTTTCGTGTCCAAATAATTCTGATTCCATTAAGTCTTTTGGAATAGCAGCCATGTTCAAAGCAATAAATGGCTTTGTATTGCGCGGACTGTGACGATGCAAGGCTTTGGCAACAAGTTCTTTACCTGTTCCTGATTCACCATTGATTAACACCGTAATTTGCGAACGTGCTAAACGACCAATGGCGCGAAAAACCTCCTGCATTGCCGGTGCTTCGCCAATAATATCAGGAATTGCACTGGATTTTAAAACGGTTTGATTTGCGGCAATATCGCGTTGTTGTTGCGTATGAACGCAAGCACGACGGGTCAGTTCGACAACATCTTGAATATCGAAAGGTTTAGGTAAATAATCAAACGCACCACCATGGAACGCCGCAACAGCACTGTCCAAATCGGAATGTGCGGTCATCACAATTACAGGCAGTTCGGGGTGCATCACTCGAATTTTACTTAACAGCTCTAAACCGTTCATATTCGGCATACGAATATCCGTAATTAACACGTCAGGCACTTCGTGCTGTAGCGCAACGAGTAATTCCTTGGCATTTAAAAAACTGCGCGTTGTCATCGCGGCTTTTTGTAGGGCTTTTTCCATCACCCAACGAATGGATTTGTCATCATCAACAATCCAAACGATTTCTAATCCATTCATTCAGTTTTTTTACAGTGATTTTAAACAAAGTAGCAGCGTTATAAAAAATGTAACGCCCTTTTATGGTGCATAAATATAACACAGAACGGGGTTAGATTAGCAATTTTTCACGCATTAGGTTGGACGATACAGCAAGGTTAAGTTATACTTACGCCACTTGCATTCGCGGGTACTCAAGCCGATCATTTCAACAAATACCCCTTAATATTCTTTCTACTCCAATTCGTTACGAATTTTTTCTTAACGCTATTCTTTTCTTTTGAGCTGTCTTTTTATGAATCTTACCGAGTTAAAACTAAAACAAATCAGTGAAGTTATCGAAATTGCTGAATCCCTTGGGCTGGAAAATGTCGCGCGATCGCGCAAACAAGACTTGATTTTCGCCATTTTGAAAAAACAAGCAAAAGCAGGCGACGACATTTCCGGCGATGGTGTATTGGAAATTCTACAAGATGGTTTTGGTTTCTTACGCACACCGGGCTGCTCGTACCTTGCAGGACCAGATGATATTTACGTTTCCCCTAGTCAAATTCGCCGATTTTCGTTAAAAACGGGCGATACGATTACTGGAAAAATCCGTCCTCCGAAAGATAACGAACGTTATTTTGCGATGTTAAAGGTCGATCAAATCAATTTTGAACCGCCTGAAAATACCAAAAATAAAATCACTTTTTCCAATTTAACGCCGTTATTTGCCCACCAACGTTTTTCTTTAGAACAAGGAAATGGTACGAGCGAAGACTTAACTGGACGCATGATTGATCTCATTGCCCCAATTGGTAAAGGACAACGCGGGTTAATTGTTTCGCCACCAAAAGCGGGCAAAACTATGATTTTACAAAGTTTAGCCCAAGCCATTGCAGAAAAAAATCCAGAATGCTATCTAATTGTCTTGTTAATTGATGAACGTCCTGAAGAAGTTACCGAAATGGAACGTTGCGTGCGCGGAGAAGTAATTTCAAGCACTTTTGATGAACCTGCAACTCGCCATGTTCAAGTTGCCGAAATGGTCATTGAAAAAGCACGACGTTTAGTTGAACACAAACACGATGTTGTTATTTTATTAGATTCAATTACACGTTTGGCACGGGCTTATAATACGGTCGTGCCATCGTCGGGGAAAATTTTAACAGGCGGTATCGATGCAAATGCGTTAGAAAAACCTAAACGATTCTTTGGTGCTGCCAGAAATATTGAGGAAGGTGGTAGTTTAACCATCATTGCCACAGCGCTGGTTGATACCGGTTCTAAAATGGATGATGTGATTTTTGAAGAATTCAAAGGCACAGGCAATATGGAATTACATTTAGATCGAAAAATTGCTGAGAAACGAATTTACCCCGCAATCAATATCAATCGTTCCGGTACACGACGCGAAGAATATTTGGTTGATCCAGATACGTTGCAAAAAACTTGGATTTTGCGGAAAATTCTGCAACCCATGGATGAAACTGCCGCATCAGAATTTTTAATCGGTAAGTTGAAAGACTTTAAAACGAATAGCGAATTTTTTGAATCAATGAAACGTTAGTTATTTTCAATTCGGGAAGCGATGCTTAATGGGAAATTGAGCATCGCTTTTTTGTATTTATTTGGTAGCTGGGGTCGGGGCTATCGGCACTGGTGATGTAGCTGCATCCGAAAATAAAACATCGAATTTAATTTTTTCAATAGTTTTATCACCAATACCTGATACTTTATTTAAATCATCAAGCGTTTTAAATTCACCGTTTTTTGTGCGGTAATCAACGATAGCTTGTGCTTTTTTTAAACCAAATCCAGACAACGCATCCGCAATCTTTTGAGCATCCGCCGTGTTAATATTCACTGGCGAGGCAAATATGTTACTAGACAGTAATATTGTTAGAATTAGCAATTTTCTCATGATAATGTACTCCTATTGTTTACTAGTTTTGTAAGGCAAGCAACTATCATATTAGAAATTAAACTTTAATACAAACAAAAAAGCCCAAAATCATCAAGATTTTAGGCTTTTCGTAAAAATAAGAGCTTGGCAATTCCCTACTTTCGCATGGCAAACTGCCACACTATCATCGGCGCTAAGCGGTTTCACTTCCGAGTTCGGGATGGGATCGGGTGGTTCACGCTCGCTATGGTCACCAAGCAAACTGGTTTCCAAACTTC
>CAILJB010000046.1 GCA_903834465.1 uncultured Pseudomonadota bacterium
ATAGCGGTTTGTTTTTGAGTTAATTCGTTAATCATGAGAAGTCTCTCTATGTTTTCGTGAAGAAAAGGTGTGTTAGCTTTCAAAAAATTTAGCTAGTGAAAATATATTATATTTAACAGTCTAGTGCAATTTGTTTTTAAAGTGGATTATAACATTGCACAATCACAGCTAAATGAGAATTGCCGGTTTCACTGGCAACTGGAAATGTATTGTAAAGCAATCTATCTGGTAAATCACTCTAAACAGACTAGGCTTAAATGATAACATCCGGTCTTCATTTTCTATCATGACAACGCGATATTTGAAATATCATATTAAAACACGCCATTTTCTAATACGGGTGTCACCCAATATTGAATTCCTGATCCAGAAAATTTTTCACGCAATTGCACCAGTAATTTTGCTAAATCGTCACCATTTACATACATTTGAAATCGAATGCGTTTTTGCCTCCCGGTGACTTGTTCGGCTAACGATAAACCTTTATTTTCATGATGATGTGCGGAAACAGGATAACTACTAAAGCCCTGTTCACACTCTAACATCAACAAACAATCGACCACTATTTCTTCAAGTGCAGGCAGCACGTTTAAAGTCACTAAATATTCTTTGCTCATCATTGAGCCTCTTTTGTCTGTCCAAATAATCGAAATAAAATCGGTAATAAAAATAGTGTCAAAAATGTTGATGACACCAAACCACCAATCACGACAATAGCGAGGGGGCGTTGAATCTCTGAGCCAGGTCCTGTTGCATATAATAATGGAATAAGTCCAAACGCAGCGATGCTTGCCGTCATCAAAACGGGACGTAATCGCCGTGACGAACCAATCATTACCACTTTCGCGATATTCATGCCTGTTGCAAGTAGTTGGTTAAAATAACTCACCATCACCACACCATTTAAAACTGCAATCCCCAATAGCGCAATAAATCCAACCGATGCCGGTACAGATAAATATTCACCCGAAATCCATAACGCGAATACGCCACCAATCATCGCCAATGGTATATTTGATAACACTAAAACAGCTTGTTTTACTGAACCAAAGGTTGAAAATAACAGCAAAAAAATCAAGCTCAACGAGATGGGAATCACCACAGATAATGTCGCGGCAGCGCGTTGTTGATTTTCAAATTGTCCACCAAATTGCACCGTGTAACCGGTTGGTAATTTCACTTTTTCAGCAACTAATCGACGTGCTTCTTCAACAAAACCAACTAAATCACGCCCTTCAACATTACTGCGAACAACCGTAAAACGTTGCCCTTTTTCGCGTCCAATGGATACTACGCCTTCTACTTGTTCAATTTTTGCGATTTCAGTCAGTGGCACGCGCCCAGCGTTATTTGGTAATGTAATTTGCAAGCTGTCAAAACTTGCACTGGTACTATCACCACGCAAAATCAAAGGGGTACGCCGGATGCCTTCTTGCACGATGCCCAAATTTAAGCCTTCAACTTCAGAACGTAACAATGTTTCGATACTGTCGCTGTCTAATCCAAAACGTCCGGCAGCCGTTTTATCAATTTTTAATTGCAAAAATTTCATGCCATCATTTTGTTTCGCCACTACATCGCTGGAACCGTGAATTTGTCTCAAAACCTCAGCGATTTCGTTCGCCTTTTCGTTTAAAATGGCTAAATCAAAACCAAATAATTTCACAGCAACATCGCCGCGTGTGCCAGTCAACATTTCAGAAACACGCATTTCAATGGGTTGTGTAAAACTGAACGCCACACCTGGCGTTTCACTCATCACGGTGCGAATTTTTTCAATCAAAGCGGCTTTATCTGGCACTTGCCATTGTTCTTTGGGTTTTAAAACTAAAAAGGTGTCCGTTTCATTTAACCCCATCGGGTCTAAACCCAATTCATCTGAGCCAACCCGCCCTAAAACGGTTTCAATTTCAGGAATATTTTTTAGCAAATTTTTTTGAATCTGTTCATCCAAAATCACAGATTGTGCGAGAGTAATCGACGGTAATTTTTCAACTTGTAAAATAATATCGCCCTCGTCCATATTCGGCATAAACGTGCTGCCAATTTGTCCAAATACCAGCACCGTTACCGCCAACATACTGCCGACTACAACAAATACTTTTTTACTATTTTCCAGACACCACGCCAATGCGGGTTGATAGAGTTGTTGTAATTTTCGCGGCAACCACGGTTCTTCGTGCGAAACCTTTGTCATCAAATACGATGCGACAACGGGAATAACAGTGAGTGATAAAATCAACGAACCGCTTAATGCAAATACAATCGTTAATGCTACCGGTGTAAATAATTTCCCTTCCAAACCTTGTAGCGTCAGCAGCGGCAGAAATACGATAATAATAATTAAAATTCCCGATGTAACAGAACTTGCAACTTCGGATGTTGCGCGATAAATGACATGTAAACGAGGCAAACGTTGAGCCGTTTTGGCATGTGCTAAATGGGTAATCAGGTTTTCCACCACCACAACTGCCGCGTCAACAAGCATCCCAATCGCAATTGCCAAACCGCCTAAACTCATTAAGTTTGCCGACATCCCCATGATTTTCATCAAAATAAATGTAAACAATGCGGCTAACGGTAATACGATTGCAACAACAATGGCGGCGCGTAAATTTCCCAAAAACAGCAGCAATAAAATCAAAACTAATCCAATCGCTTCGCCCAGCGCATGAATAACCGTATCGACAGCTCGATTAACCAAATGTCCTCGATTATAGAAAACATCAAGATGCACACCTTTTGGTAAACTGGGCGTGAGTTCAGCAATTTTTGCTTCAATTCCTTCAACCGTTTGTCGTGCATTTGCACCACGCAAACTTAATACCACGCCTGTTACGGCTTCACCAACCCCATTTTTACTCACCGCGCCATAACGTGTCATTGAACCAATACGAACATCAGCAATATCACCCACTTTTATCGGAGATTGCCCAGTGCCACTTACCACAATGGCACGCACATCGTCTAAGGTTTTAATTCGTCCTTCAGCGCGAACAATTAACGCTTCTTCACCTTCGGTTAAACGCCCTGCGCCATCGTTACGATTATTACTTTGCAAAGCATTGATTAAATCAGCAATCGCAATCCCTCGCGCTGACATTTTCATATTGTCAGGAACAACTTCAAAACTCCGCACAAATCCGCCAAGTGCATTCACATCCGCTACACCTGAAACCGTGCGTAATGCGGGGCGAATTACCCAATCAAGTAAATCACGTTTTTGCATTAGCGTTAAATCACCACCATCCACAGAAAACATGAACATTTCGCCAAGCGGTGTGGTCATTGGCGCAATACCGCCTTCAACCCCTGCCGGTAAATTGCCCCACAATGTATTCAACCGTTCAGCGATTTGTTGACGCGCCCAAAAAACATCTGTGCCTTCTTCAAAATCAATCGTAATATCGGTTAGTGCGTATTTGGCAATTGAGCGCAACATACTTTGATGCGGAATGCCGAGTAATTCGACTTCAATCGGTGCGGTAATGCGTGATTCAACTTCTTCGGGGGTCATTCCCGCCGCTTTGACAATAATTTTAACTTGCGTTGGCGATACTTCGGGAAACGCATCAATGGGTAAATGCTTAAACGCATAATAACCACCGCCACCTAACATCAACACCAGCACCATCATCAACAAACGTTGACTTAGGGCAAAACGAATTAGTCCTGTCATTGTTCTGCACTCTCTAAACCTAAACCCAACCAATTTGCTTTAAGTGCTGCCGCGCCTTTAATTGCCACGATTTCATCGCCTGTAAATTGTCCGGCGATAATCGACTCATCGTCTTGTTTACGAATAATGGTGATGGGTTTTACATCAAAACCGGTTTGACTACGCACGAATAAAAACGCTTTACCATCATTTTGTGCGATAGCAGTATTTGGAATTTTGAAAACAATTTGTTTACTAATTTGATTGATTTGGACGTTTAATTTTTGTCCGGCACGAATTTGTTTGGGCGCATTTTTTATCACGGCTCGCGCTAAAATGGTTTGATTCTCAAGATTGACACTTTGTCCGAGCAAACTAATTTCTGCCTTAAACGATGTATTTTCAATCGTCACCAAATCGCCCACTTTGACATTGGCAATGCGTTCTTGCGGAATCGCAATTTCAAGCCATAACGTGTGTAAATCTGCAACACGATAAAGCGGTGTTAGATTGTCGATGCGTGTGCCAACAACTGCAATACGTTCAATCACCACGCCTGAAATTGGCGAACGAATCATTAAATGACTGTTCAGTTGACCACTTGCACTTCCGCCTGCAATTTCGAGTAAACGTTTTGCTTCCTGCACATCGAGCGAAGCCGCGTTAAATTTACTTTCAGTTTCTTGAACCCGTCGATTGGCGATAATGCCATCTTTTGCCAGTGTTTTATCACGTTGATAAGCAGAATTTGCCAACTGCATCGTACTACTCGCTTTCAAATAATTACTTTGCAAGGTCAGCAAATTCGGGCTATCAATTTGTGCTAACACATCGCCTTTTTTTACGTCATCACCAAGCGCGGCGTTGAGCTGATTGATAATTCCCGCTTGTGATGCGCTGACAACATATTCGTTATTAGGCGGAATTAACACTTTCGCAGGCGCAAATAGCACTGGAATGTCCGTAATGCGCGTGAATTTTCCTAACACAATTCCTAAACTTTCAATATGTTCAGCTGGTAATTGAATGGTATTTTCAAGCGCGAAACTCGACGCATTGATTGCCGCTAAAACTAAAATTAACAAAATGCATTTCATGGCAAAACTCCAACCGCTTGATTATAAAAAGCGTAATCACGTTGCAACATGATGGCGCGTTCTTTAGCGGCTAACACCGCTATTTGTGTTTGAGATTGAATTTTTAGTAAGTCAATTAAATCAATTTCGCCAACGGAAAAACTCAATTGCATCATTTTCAAATGCTTTTCTGCGACGGTTTTTAATTCATTGGTAATGACTAATTCAGCTTGATTGATTTGTAAATTATGTTCGGCTTCGTGATGATTTTGTTCTAAATTACGAAAAAGTTGATCCCGTTCAGCGCGTAATTTGTTTAATTCAACATTTAACGCCGCAGTTTGCGGGGCTAAATGCGCTTCACCACCAAATGGCACATTTACGCCAATATTAAAACTTTCAGTATTATTACTGCGAGGGTCAGCATTGCTTGGACGATCACTATTTACTCCGACCGCTACACTGCTTTGCCCAGAACCCACGAGTTGAAGTGCCTCTAATTCAGCTTGTTTGCGTTCAATTTGAGAATTTACCGCTTGTAACGCTGGATGCGTTTGTTCAATTTCTTTTTGCTGCGTTAACGTTTCTTGATACGTTGCAGGAACTTTAGTGGATTGCGTAATGGAACTGTAGCGTTTGCGGGCGTGCATCACTTCCGCTTCGGCAAGTGTGAGCGCAGAACGTTTTTTCAAGACCTCCGTTTGTACTAAAAGTTCGTCTGTTTGCGCTAAATCACCCGCTTGCACACGACGTTTCACATCATTTGCTAATTGTTCAGCAGCTGTCAATTCGATTTGTGCTTGTTGTTGCCGCAGCTCTTGTAATGAAATATCCCATAACGCTGCACGAATTAGACCTGCAACACGCCATTTTGTCGCGGCAGATTGCATCGAACTGTCGAATTGGGCTTTTTCGCCAATGCGTTGAACAGCATCGCGTTGACCTAAATTCCATAATGGCACTTGTACTGTGCCATCGAGATAATGCAACGTGCCACTAGTGGCTTCTTGATAACGAAAGCCCGCCGTTGCCACGCCCGCCGTCCAACTATTGCCACGTTGGCGAAGAGCGGCAACTTCATTTTCCAGCGCGTTGAGCCATTGCATATCGGGATATTTTTCGAGCGTTAAATCAACCAGTTTTGCTAATGAAAGCTGTGCATCAACAATCATCGGATCATGATGCTCAACACGCAGTAAATTTTCAGCGTGCGAGAAAATAGGGGTTAAAAGTAAGGGTATTAAAAGTGGTAAAAACATGAGCATTCCACGTTGTTATTGAAAATAATGTCATCGCATGGCGCGAATTTTACAATTAACGAGCGTAGAAAAAAGGCGGGGCGCGGGGCGCAGAAAGATTAAAAAAATATGTATGTAAAATGGGTTCGGTTTGCAACGCAAAACAACGAATCAATAGCTGTGGTTTAGCTATAAAAAACACGTTGACTAACAAAGCAATGAAATTTAAATTAGCATTTAACTGCCACTTTTCCGTCTCATTTTTCATGCCCGCACTCATGACAACCATATTGTCATTTTGGCTCGTTGGTGCAAGAAATTCTGGCGCGTGCTGCAAGGCATTGACTTGCTCAAATTCGGGTAAATGCACCGATGCACCCAAATGCGCCACACTGTTTGTGTGAGCATGAATTAACGGTGCCGCAAATTGCAGCAACACCAACACACTAATCAAATAAAGGCGAGCAAATGAAATCATGACACAAATACTATGTGATAAACCGTTACAACGCAATGACAGCCTTTTGCATTATGTCGTTATTCTAGGTATTCTTTGCGTTTCCCATTTTTATTTCATTAGAGTGCCGACAAATGACTGAAAAAACCGCGAGTAAACATTTAATCTATCTTCAAAGTCAATTTGCTGTAGACAATGCGGTGTTACAAAACGCCATCCAAGTCTTTCATGAACTCGACCAATTCGAATATGATTTGGGATTGATTGAAAATGAAGATTCCGCCGCAATTCAAACTTCGTGGTGGCCCATTGTCAGCGTCATCGGTGGGAATTCGGGCGATAAAAACACGTTTTTAGCACGGTATTTAAATGTTGAACTGGCAGCAACACATAAAACAACCGTGTTATTACACAGTCCGCAAGCCAGTCAAACTATTTTGCCTGCCACCGCATTAGACGTTGATTACCGTTATCCTTTTTATCGTATTAGCCAAAAAATAGAACAATTACAAAAAGGCGAAGGCGAACGAATTAACGCCTATTTAGAACTTAAAACGTTAAATAGTCCAAATTTGCAAGGCAAATTGATTATCGATATTCCAAGTTTTATTCATGCCACTAACTTTGAAGTGTCGAATTTACTGACCACTTACAGCATGGAACAATCGGACGTGGTATTGGTATTTTGCGATATTTTCAATTCAACTTCGGATTTGACAAAAGCTTTAACCGCAACGCTTATCAAACAACAAGAAAGTAATAAACTCATTTATTTATTTGATGACACCACGGCAAATGCGGCAACATGGCAGAAAAAATTAGCGCATTTAGGGCTTACGATTGGTCAATTTATCGGTATTTCTCAACTTGAAAATACGCAATCACATGAATTTGCATTGTTAGAACAACGTCTTGCCAACGCTGGTTTGCAACGTTCATATCGGGTTTTACATTCGCTTGAAAAAAGTATTCGTGATGTGGAAGATGTTGCTATTCACGAAGTAAAAAGAGCCATTTACCATTGGAAAGAAGGTTCGACATTTTCAAGTTTGTTAATTTTAGGCTTTTTTGCCATGCTCGCAGTATTCGCAGAAATCGCAGGATTAGGCTTTTTAGAAATGTTAATTGACCCAATTGTTGGTTCAGCGATAGTGCTAACGACACTTGCGTTTATGATTCCAACGCATATTTTATTTAGCAAAATGGTGGCAAAAATAACAATTCGTTCACTTGCCAGACGACAAAAACATCTACATTTGACTGAGAATTTAGCGGCTTTCTTTGAAAGAAACATTACCTTTTCACGCATGATGTTACCGATTAGCGAGCCGACTGGTTGGAATAAAAAATCGAAAGCGCAACTTGCGAATTTGCGTACTAAAGCTAAAGATTTGGTGCAATCGCTTAACGATAATTTCAGTGTTTACAGCACGCCTGTTGTTCGACAAACTGTTATCACGCCAAAACCTGCGCCAGTCATCACACAAACAGTTGTTGCACCACAAATCGTTCAACCCACTGTAACAGCGCAACCAACTCAACCACAACGTCAATCGGCGTTAATGCAAAAAATTCTTAAAAAATAATCACGCATGACTGTTGCCCACTGTCGCACTGACAGTTTAGAAAATGAATTAAATCACACTTGTCATTGCGTCACATTGAATCGAGACACGTTAGCGCGTCTCGATGTGACACTTCCAGAAAATATCTTTGCTAATTCGCCGGTTTTTGTTGCCGAATCAACATTGCAAGCACAACAAGACATTATTGCAGCGATTGAACAGGTTATTACTCTGCCCGCTTATCAAACACACGTTTTAAGTTATGCGCCAAAAATCGCGCAATTTGTTACGCCCGCACAAGGTGTTTTTTTAGGCTATGATTTTCATATCGACACGCACGGCAAACCCTGGCTGATTGAAATTAACACTAACGCTGGAGGTGCATTGCTGAATGCGTTGTTATTGAACGCGCAAAATCCGTGTTTGCATGCGCCAGGTTTGCCAACACCATTCGACGACACGCAGTTTGTCACCATGTTTCAGCGAGAATGGCTATTAGCCGGCTCTCAACCTTTACGCACTATTGCCATTGTGGATGATACGCCTGAGCAGCAATATCTTTATGCTGAATTTGTGTTATTCAAACGGCTTTTTGAACAACACGGCATTCAAGCCATTATCTGTGCGCCTCAAGAGTTACGTTATCATTCGCAACAACTTTGGTATGAAAATACGCCGATTGATTTGGTGTACAACCGTCTAACAGATTTTTCCTTGCTCGAAAAAAATCAACAAGCCTTAGCCGCCGCCTATTTAGCCGGAAATGCCGTGATTACACCGCATCCTCGCGCTCACGCGCTGTATGCCGATAAACAGAATTTAACGATATTAAGCAATGCAGCAATTTTAGAAGAATTAGGCGTTGACGAAAAAACGCGCCACATTTTAATCAACGGCATTGCGCCAACCATTTCAGTCGAAAATAAAAATGCGGATTGTCTTTGGGCTGAACGCAAACAATTATTTTTCAAACCCACAAAAGGTTATGGCAGTAAAGCCGCATATCGTGGCGATAAATTAACCAAACGGGTGTTTGGTGAAATTTTGACAGCCGATTATGTTGCACAAACATTCATCCCCCCCAGTTCACGGCAATTACGCCTTCTCGACAAACTCGAAACGTTTAAAATAGACATACGCGCTTACGTTTACGCAGGCGAAATTCAATTGACTTGTGCGCGGTTGTATCAAGGTCAAACCACCAATTTTCGAACACCTGGCGGTGGTTTTGCGCCAGTCATTACACACTTTCAAGGTTAAAAAATGCTCATTCAGTGGTATCCAGGACACATGCACAAAGCCAGTCGTGAAATTAAAGCGGCAATGGAACATATCGATTTAACGATTGAAATTCTCGACGCGCGGATTCCGTTTAGCAGTCAAAATCCAGCGTTAGCCAAACTGCGTGGCGATAAACCGTGTATTAAAGTATTGAGTAAATGTGATTTAGCCGACGAGCAACGCACGCAACAATGGCAAGAGTATTTAGAACGCGAACAAGGCGTGAAAACGCTTGCCGTGGCAATGAGTCAAGTGGATAAAATTCGCCAACTGACCGCGCTTTGCCACAAATTAGTGCCGCGATTGGAAAGTCGTACAAAACCTTTGCACGCTTTAATTACCGGCATTCCTAATGTTGGAAAATCGACCATTATTAACATTCTCGCTGGTCGCACTATTGCTAAAACCGGCGATGAACCTGCCGTCACAAAATACCAACAACGCATTGATTTAGGCAACGGTTTAGTGCTTTTTGATACGCCCGGTGTGTTATGGGGGAATATTGAAAATCAAAACAGCGGTTATCGTTTAGCCGCAACCGGTGCAATTAAAGACACCGCGTTTACGCATGAAGATGTGGCATCCTTTGTCGCTGAATATTTATTACACGATTATCCAGAATTACTCAAAGCGCGTTTTCAGATTGATGTTTTGCCCCAAACCGAAGTCGAATTACTCAATTTAATTGGTAAAAAACGCGGTTGTTTACGTTCAGGTGGACGCATTGAATTGGATAAAGTGGCGAAAATTTTAGTCGGCGAATTACGCAGCGCAACGTTAGGACGCATTACGATGGAAACTCCCGAAATGGTCGAAATCGAATTAGCAGAACTCGAAATTATTCGTGCTGAAAAAGCGGCGAAAAAACAAGCACGGTCAAAAAAACGTGAACACTAAACCAAAAACGTATGACACAATGGATGCGTTAATCATAAATTATTTACAAGATGGTTTTCCGATTTGTGACACGCCTTATTTGCACGTTGCAAATCAATTGGGGTTGACCGAAGAAGACGTTTTAGCACGGCTAAAAAAATTGTTGGATAACGGCACGCTGACGCGGTTTGGTGCGTTGTACAATGCTGAACGAATGGGTGGCGCGTTGACCTTAGCTGCAATAAAAGTACCTGAAAAGGATTTTGAATACGTTACGAATATTGTTAATACGTTCCCCGAAGTCGCACACAATTACGCCCGTAATCATGAACTCAATATGTGGTTTGTCGTTGCTACCGAAACGCCTGAACAGCTCGATAACACACTGGCGGCAATTGAACAGCAAACTGGTTTGCATGTTTACAATATGCCTAAAATTAACGAGTATTTTGTTGGTTTGAAATTGGAGGCGTGAAATGGATTTTAACGACATAGATTTAACCATTATGCGAGCAACTCAAGCCGGTTTGCCGCTTACCTCACAGCCTTATCACGCATTGGCAGAACAATTAAATTTATCCGTTGACTTGGTAATGGCACGTTTTAAAACGATGCAACATAATGGTGTAATTCGTCGCATCGGCGTTGTGCCAAATCATTACAAATTAGGCTATCGCTTTAACGGCATGACGGTGTGGAATGTACCAGATGAACAGATTGATTCACTGGGCGAACAAATTGGCAAACTGCCTTTTGTCAGTCATTGCTATCATCGACCACGTCATTTACCCGATTGGACGTATAACTTGTTTGCGATGGTACACGGCAAAAGTGAGACGGAAGTCAATCAACAAATTGCACAAATTGCCGTGTTGCTAGGTGAATTTAATTTGGGTAACGACGTGCTTTACAGCACTAAAATTTTGAAAAAGACCGGTTTTCGCAGTGCCACAACAGCATAACGCTATTTCAACAGTGGATAGGCAGATCGACTTTGTAAATGCCCTTCGTTTGGATTTATCCCCAGTTCTTTTAATCGCATCCAATTTAAATTAAGAAGTGCCATCGCGTGTTTTTGCTGTGCTGCTTTTAAATACCAAAACTCGGCAAGTTTGCAGTCTTTTGCAACGCCTTTTCCATGCTCGTAAATTTCACCCAATTTAAATTGCGATTCAGCATGCCCCTCTTCGGCTTTTTTGTGATATTGAAGATATTTTTCTTTATATTCCCGTTTTGTCCACATTACCATGTTTCCTTTATGTCGCTGATTTAATAGCCTTGAAATAAGATTCATTCGAATGCGTTTCCCCTTGACCACAGGCAACTTGTAATTCATATAGCTTCTTTCTATCCCTAACCACACCTAAAACACTTTGCTGATATAGCTCTGGGAGTTGTTTAAAACTTTCAATCATTTCTTCTATTTCTTCATTGCTACACATAATGACCTGCCAAAATTGATAGGTTAACCCCCCCCCCCTTTTACAATTAAAAAAATGTGTAAAAAGAGACGTATCAGATGACTATAGGCGCACTTTGATTTAATTACTACTAAGTATTACTTGTTATTTCACCCGCAGGAAAGGTGCAAGTTAAAGTAAATTCTTTCAAATAAAACATAACGTTAAGTAAAAAATGATTTTAATTATTCGAAAAATATAAGACAATCCAAGTTGTCTCCATTCGTATTCGGATTTAATTTGGTATCATTGTGCATGCGACATGACTAAAACCATGCAATCAAAAAATCTCAACTTCAAGCTATTGGCGACTTTAAGCATTTATTGGATGCTAATTTAGTAGTATATTGTTGAGTCTTTATCTAACCTGACTTGAGCAACGTCTATGACAATACATGAAAAAATACGTTTTTTAAGACAATTAAAAGGCTGGTCACAAGAAGACATGGCGGGTAAATTAAATATGTCGCCAAATGGTTATGGAAGTATTGAACGCGGTGAGACCGATGTGAATTTATCTCGACTTGAGCAAATCGCACAGATATTTGATGTTCGTTTATCTGAATTATTTGCATTAAATGAACAAATTATTTTAAACACAATAGAAATCAATAATGTAGAAATTTCGCATCTTCCCACAAATTCTTTTAACACAGACTCAACTGAATATGAAAATAAACGTTTATTAGCCGAATCTGTACTCGAAACACAAAAACTCGTCACTGAGCAAAAAGAACGGAATCTTAAATCGTTAATAGAAACCTTCTTTCCTACAACAAAATGACGGCGTTATCTATCAACGTCTGCATCAGCAGCGGCAATGGCTTTAAAGTCATCTTGTAATTCCAAAAATGCGTCAACCACATCTGGATCAAAATGATGCCCTTTGTTTTCACGGATAATTTGTACGGCTTCCTCGTGCGATATGCCTTCTTTGTAAACGCGATGACTAATTAACGCATCATAAACATCCACCACAGCCATCAAACGGGCTGAAATTGGAATATTTTCACCTACCAAACCCTCAGGATAACCTGAACCGTCCCATTTTTCGTGGTGACTATAAGTAATTTCTTTTGCATATTTGAAAAAAGGAACTTCACTACCCGCTTCATTTTCTGCTTGAAAAATGGTATCTCTACCGCGTACGGTGTGCGTTTTCATAATTTCAAATTCTTCGGGTTCAAAACGTGCCGGTTTGAGCAAAATATAATCAGGAATTCGCGCTTTACCAATATCATGCAGTGGTGCTAATTTGAATAACATCTCAATATTTTTGTCGTTATTAAGAAAATGTGCGAAACGCGGGTGAAGGCGTAACTTTTCTGCTAAAAATTTGATATATTGCCGGACACGACGAATATGATGACTGCCAGTATTACTGCGACCTTCCGCTAACGATGCCATTGCGTTAATAGCTACGTTATGGATGGCTATCATTTCAGAATCGTGTTGCATGGCTTTAGCTTCTAAGCAACTATTTTGATTGCGTAAATAGTCCTGCATTTTTTGCATCGTAATGTGTGTTTTGACACGCGCCATTAAAATTGCGGCACTAATGGGTTTTGTAATGTAATCAACTGCGCCAAGTCCTAATCCGCGTGCCTCATCTTCAACTTCATTTTTCATCGTAAGAAATATCACGGGGATATTTGCGGTAGTAGGATTACTTTTTAATTGTTTACAAACTTCGTAACCGTCCATTTTTGGCATCATGATGTCGAGCAAAATTAAATCAGGTGGCGTATTCGATTGGGCTATTTTGAGAGCTTTTTCGCCATTATTTGCTACTTTAATGTGATACTCTTTTTTTAATAATTCGCCGATAAGTGTTAAGTTATCAAGTGCGTCATCAACGACGAGAATGGTTGATTTTTCGAGTAAAAATGACATTTCTGACATCATCTTAGTCACCTAAAGTTGTGTATTGTTAAATAGTTAGCTGAGATTAGCTTTTAAGCCATTGCAATGCCAAGTCAAAATTAAATTGCTTAATTGCCAATTCAACTTCAACAAAAATATCTATGCCAAGTGCAATGCTCAATGCCTTACGATTTTCTTCGAAAAAATCACCGGTTTCATAGTCATCATTTACCAGTAATTCACTAAGACGCTCTAGTGCCTCTGCGGCATTCAACGTATTAGCGGTTACAAGAACAGTTTCAAAATCTTTTGGCGAAAAAGTAAGTTTAAGGGCGGAAATCAACGTAGTTTGAGCGTTTTCAAATGTGGCAATTTGCGCGTCAATAATCGCGCGACTGACACCTGTTTTAATCATTTTTTCAAGTTCCCATGCCATTTTTTGCAAATTCGTCGCGCCAATATTACCGTTCACACCTTGAATTGTATGAGCAATGCGTTCCGCCGTTTTGACATCATTGGCATCCAATGCTGCACGCAATTCAGCAGGCATGGATTCTTGATTAGGGGCGTAATTACGAAGCATATTTAGATAAATCGACTTTCGTCCTCCTATTCGACGCAATACCAATTCAACATTTAAACCGTCAATTTTTGGTAAGTCATCAATGTCCTCAGTAGTCATCTGATTTACAGACAACACTGCGTTGTTATATTTCGGTCTTATCCATTTGAGTAAAATATGAAATAAATCATCTGGATAAATAGGTTTTACGACATGATCGTTCATCCCCGCTGCCACACATTTTTCCTTATCATGTGTCATAGCATTTGCGGTCATGGAAATAATTGGTAGCTCATTAAACCGTGCATTTTTACGAATTTCAATAGTCGCCGCCACACCATCCATAACAGGCATGTGCATATCCATAAGTACCATATCGTAATTACCTTGAATAATTCGCTCAATCGCTTCTTTGCCATTATTTGCCAGTGTAATTTCAAAACCATACTCGGCTAACAATCCCGTAATAACTTCTTGATTAAATTCATTATCTTCAACAATCAAAATTGCCGCCCCTTTAATTCTCGCCAACGCGCCAGTGAGATTAGGATCTTCGTAGCAATAAGCATAACCATTGGATTTCCCCAGCTTTGCGGTGAACCAAAAAGTGCTGCCCTTCCCTACTTCGCTATCAACACCTATTTCACCCGCCATTAATGTGGCAAGTTGTTTCGAAATTGCTAAACCTAATCCAGTGCCGCCATATTTACGACTGATTGAACTATCTGCCTGTTGGAAAGGTTGAAACAATTTGGCTTGTGCTTCGGGAGTTAAACCGATACCACTATCACACACACTAAAGTGCAAGCATACCTCACTTTCTGTTTCTTCCAATAATTTCACGTCAATAAAGATGTCGCCATGCTCGGTAAATTTCACTGCATTGTTGACGTAATTGATAAGAATTTGACCTAATCGCAACGCATCACCCTTCAGATATTTGGGTATTTTCGGGTCAATATCGACCACAAGATTCAATCCTTTTTCGTTTACTTTATCTGAAATAAGAGATGTAAGATTTGCCAATACATTTTCAAACTCAAAATCCGTCTGCTCAATGGTTAATTTGCCGGCTTCAATCTTTGAAAAATCAAGAATGTCGTTAATAATTCCCAATAAATGATCGCCAGAAAGTTGGATTTTATTAAGGTAATCTCTTTGTTTGGGCGAAAGTTCTGTTTTCAAAGCCAAATGAGACATACCAATAATCGCATTCATTGGCGTGCGAATTTCATGACTCATATTTGCCAAAAAATCAGACTTCATTTTAGTGGCTTCTTCAGCTAAGTCTTTGGCGTGACGAACCGCTTTTTCTGCAATATCGCGTTCGGTAATATCTCGGCTAATACCTAAGATACCCAATAATTTTCTGCCTTCATCACCCCAAAACGGCATTTTCAACGTGTGTAACAAAACGCGCTGCCCATTTGGATAATCTACCCATTCTTCATTTGACTGTCGTGTCAATGTGAATAATGCGGCGGTGTCTTTGATACGAGAAAACTCAGCAACTTTACGCGAAAATAAGTCGTAGTCGGTCTTACCGATAATTTCAGATGCCGGTCGTCCAATCAATTCACCAAAAGAATCATTGCAAAAAAGATACGTTCCATCTAAATTCTTATAAAAAATTAAATCGGGAATCGAATTGATTAACGTCACGGTTGTCGCGCGATTATCAGATAATTCCATTTCCACCATTCTACGTTCCGTAATATCTTTATGTGTACCAGTAACTCGAATGGCGCGACCGCCTGAATCGCGTGAAGCCTTGCCTTGTATGCGTATCCAATGCCACGAACCATCCTTGTGACGAAATCGCACAATAACGCGGTATTCCTGTTTCGGATCCGCCAAATGCGCGTGCCATTGTGACCACAGAACCGCCCAATCTTCTGGATTAGCAATCAATTTCCAGGCCTCAATATTAGGTGGGAGTTCTTCAATGGTATAGCCGAGCATCTCGCGCATACGCGGTGATTGATAAATTTCACCGCTAAGAAGATTCATGTCCCAAACACCTTCCTCTGCGCCTTCGACAGCAAGTTCAAATCGTTTTTCGCTTTCTTTTAGCGCAACTTCTCTTTGTGCTAATATTTCCAATAAGTGATTAAACGCACGAATCAAATCCCCGAATTCATCCTGTTTTTTCATTGGTAGCGGTTGCGGCGGTTCGTTTGAATCTGCCAACATAGTTAAAATTTTTACGGTACTTAACAATGGAGAAAGTTGCTGTTTTAACACCCATAATGTCAAACTACCCGCCCAAAAAGTGAGGAGAAGCGTAGCGAGGAACATGCGTTGCTGCATGGTGTTAATGGGAGAAAAGGCTTCGGTAGCAGGAAGTTCGGCTGCAATGTACCAACCTACGATGGGAATATGTTTAACTGATTGCAACACTTCCAGCCCATACGGATTGATAAAAACCTTCGTCCCTTCATAGCCTTGAATAAATTCATCGATTATGGGACTAATACCCGGAGCAGGAAGTGCCTCCATGATGAGTTGTTTATCCGTAGCTGTCACAATCACTCTGTCTTGTCTTGCAACAATTAAATAACCGCCTGTTTTACCATAATGACTATTCGTTATTTTACTTAAAAAATTGGGAGTACGAAGATTGATTGCGCCTGCTACGGTTCCCATTACTTTTCCCTGTGAATCTCGAATTGGAATTGCCATGATAAAAATTGGGGCATTCAATATTTCGCACATAAACGGTTGTCCAATAACAGATTGCCCTTTAAGAGTGGCGGCAATCACATCACTATTTCCATAATTAACGCCAATTCGTTGGGCAGAACGCGGAATATCCACGATTACCGTACCATCTAATTTCGTAATAAAAATCCCCGCATTAAACAAGCCAGTAAAAATAAGGTGATTTTCTATTTGTAACTGCAAAGCCGACGGATTGTTTAGTAATTCAGGCGTAATGTTTTTTGAAACAGTCGCTAACGCATCTAAGCGGTCAGTAAGTTCTTGATTGATTTGAGCAGCGAGCAATGAAACGGTTGAAAATTGCTGTTCCCCTAGCAGATGTTGTGTATCTTCTCGCAACAATCTACTAGCGTAAAACGTTAGCGACCACAGGCTAATTATGAAAATAACCAAAATGAATAACATCACTCTTGTCTTGAGCGAATGCAGATGAAAAATATTTAATTTCATACGAGTGACTTCTCGAAATTCGCTTAACCTAATGCTGCTAATAATTTATCTAATCTGAAATTATCTACCCAATAGTTAATCATTTGTGCATGAGCGGGATAATTGAGCATTTGTGCCGTGATACTTTGTAAGGCTTCCATATCTAATTGTTCGGCGGCGGCTTTAAGTTCAATTCGCAAAAGTTCTGGCAACTGATTTAAATCTGGCGATGAATTTTCTATTTCTGTTTGATGCACCTGACTCGTCTCATCATAGCAATACTCAAGATTTAACAAGCGTCCCATCACTTGCAATAAATATTGTTCATCTAAAGGCTTAGATACAACTTCATCGCAACCAGCGGTAATAATTTTCTCTTGTTCTTCTTTAAAAACACTCGCCGTGAGCGCAGCGATTTTTACTTTATTACCCCCCGTTAATACACGAATTTGCTGCGTGGCTTGATAACCATCGACAAACGGCATTCGCATATCGATCCAAATAAAATGTGGATGCCAGTTTTTAAAAACGGTAATAGCTTCTTGACCATTCGTAACCGCACGAATTTGAAAACCTGCCCGCTCAAGCAATCGACTGAGTAGTTCGCGGCTATCTGCATCGTCTTCAGCAACTAATACACGCACCAATGGTTGATTAGGAATAAGACTTACAATTCGTTTAGCCGTTACAGCAATGGTATGCGTGATAACTTCGGGTAACCGTACACTAAAACTAAAAGTGCTACCTCGACCCAATTGGCTATGAACACGCAATTCACCGCCCATCAGCCGCACAAATTCTGTACTAATCGTCAGACCTAAACCACTGCCATCACCTTTTGCAATACCAGCGTCTGTTTGATAAAAAGCATGGAATAAACGACTTTGATCTTCCAAACTAATGCCGATACCCGTGTCAATAACGGCAAAATTGATTCGATTATCCCTGTTGATAGTAAGTTGTAATACGATGTTACCGTTATCAGTAAACTTAACGGCGTTGCCCAATAAATTGATTAAAATTTGGCGCAACCGATTTGCATCGCCATGAACGTAATGCGGCAACTCACCATTGATTTCCACTCGAAAATTCAACTTCTTCGCTTCCGCCCGTCCCCGAATTATCTCTTCAACGGTATTTAAAGTTTGAATTAAATCAAACGTTTCATTATGTAACGCGCTTCGACCAGCTTCGATACGCGCAATTTCGAGAACATCGTTAATTAAAGCCAGCAGATGTTGACCTGCACGATTGATGGTATTAACTTCAGACTTGTGCTGCTCGCTTAATGTGGAATCATGTTCCAAAAGTTGTGAAAAACCTAAAATGGCATTCAATGGTGTGCGGAATTCATGACTCATGTTGGACAAAAACACGCTTTTAGCGCGATTTGCCGCTTCCGCTATATTTTTCAAATTCAATAACTCTTGTTCGCGCTTTTGTAATAAATCGATAGTTTCTTCTAACTCGCATTGATGGCTAAATAAACGCTGATACAGTTTGACGCGATTTAACATCAAGTTATCATCGATAGGTTTAGTCAAATAATCCACTGCGCCGATACTGTAACCACGTTGAATAAATTCTTCTGACTTAAATACTGCTGTGACAAACACAACAGGAATGTGGCGGGTGCGTTCCGTCATTTGCAAATGACGCGCAGTTTCAAAACCATCCATAACGGGCATTTGCACATCTAATAAAATTAGGTGTATCTGGTGTTCAATGGTTTTAATAAGAGCAGTTTCGCCCGAATCGGCTTCAATAATTTCACAATTAGGTAGTTGGTGTAATAACGTGCGTAACGTAAAGCGATTATTGGCATTATCATCAACCACCAAAATGACAAATTTTTCAGTCATGATTATGCCTCGGCTTGCAATTTATAGATGTGGCTACCAGTACGATAAGGAACAAATCCTGCCGCCCGTGCCGCATTTTGTAAACCATCTTGAGGCCCTAACATTAAAAAACCATCTGGATGCAAGGAATTTGCAAAACACTGTAAAACTTTTTGTTGCGTTTGAGCATTCAGGTAAATCAATACATTGCGGCAGACAATCAACTCAAATTCGTTAAACACCCCGTCTTGCGTTAGTGAATGACAATGAAACAAAATTCGTTCGCTTAACGTATCGATAATTTTAAAAAAACTACCGTAAGATTTTATGACAGTATCAAATTTAGCTTGCCCGCCGCTGGCTAAATAATTAGCGCGACTTATTTCAAGTTCTTCGATAGGAAAAAACTGCATTTTAGCCAGTTCTAATGAATAAGGATTTAAATCTGTGGCAAAAATACGACTATTTCTCAATAAGCCTAATTCATTTAATAAAATCGCTAATGAATAAGGTTCTTCGCCGGTTGAGCAACCAGCAGACCAAACTTTAATCAAGGGAAAACTGGCTAAATAAGGAAAAATTTCTTCGCGTAATAATTGAAACTGCTCAGGGTGACGAAAAAAATTACTGACACTCACCGTTATTTCGGCAATTAAACGTTGAAATAGCTTTGGATTACTCAACACCAACCGTTGAAAATCACAAAAACTATTCACGCCAAAACTGGTCATCATCGTTTTAAAACGACGTTCTAAACTATCCGTTTGGTAGCCTAAAAAGTCATAACCGTAATCTACCTTGAGTGCTTGTAAAAACAGCTGTTGCAATACGCCGGCGGGTGTGGCGGTTTTACCAGCAATTGCCGCCGCTATCACACTCGCAATCGATGCACAACTAAAACTGTGATCAAAATGACCAGCTTGACGAGCGTTATCTGGCAATACACACGCCTCTTGGCATTCTGCGCTATTTTCCAAAATGACACACGCGCCAGCAGCCTTGAGCGTTTCACAACCCTTAACGCCATCTTGTCCAAAACCACACAGCAAAACAGCGATTGCTTTATTACCATACTCACCCGCTACCGATTCAAACAGGACATCAATAGATGGACGCGCAAATTGAATTTTGCGATCACGAGTTAAATACACTAATCCATGTGCGACACGCAAATGATGCGCGGGTGGCGCGACGTAAATGGTTCCGAGTTCAACGGGCATTAGATTTTGTGGCATTACCACTTGATAATTGGTAACAACTTTGAGTAAATTATCTAACAAATTGGTTTGGTCTTCGCACACATGTTGCGCTACAAAAATAGAGACATCGGCTTCTGGTAGACAATGGATGATATTGAGAATTTTATCTAAACTGTTTGCCGAACCTGCCAGCACTACAGCTTTACATTCGGGTAACGGCGAGAGTGACAATTGGCTGGTTACTTTGCGAAACGGTACGCCTAAGCGTGCTAAAGCATGAGCTAATAATTCTCGATAAACCACCACCTTAATTCCAACACCTGTACTCAACAGCTCACTAATAGCTTCTATAATTTTGCTAGGTAACAAATCAGCATCGTAAAAATCTAATTCCAACGGTGCAATCGATGAAACATCCGGTTTTAAAATGGTTAATAATTGTTCACATTCGCTAGGCAATTCTAACTGCCCTAGCACCGCGACTTTTCGCAGTTTTTCCGTATTTTGAATAGTGATGTTCATCCGTTACTCAATGTTTGCCAGCACACCAAACCACTGCCATGCTGATTAAAACTTCGTAATCAACCGGTTTGGCTAAATAGTCATCTGCACCAAAAACTAACGCTTTTTCCCGATCTGGACTGAGGGCTTTGGCAGTCAAAGCCACGACCGGTATTTTTGTCAATGCGGGATTAGCGCGTAAAGCGGTGAGCGTTTGATAGCCATCCATTTCCGGCATCATAATATCCATAAACACCATATCAACACTGTTTTTTTCTAAAAATTCTAACGCGCGATGTCCGTTTAATACACCGTCCACTTTTGCCCCTTCTTTTTCTAATGCGGCGGTAATCACAAATAAATTTCGGGCATCGTCATCGACGACCAAAATATGTCGTCCAAGTAATCGGACACTATTATTATGATTTTGCGAACTGAAGGGGGTTTTATTTTCTGAATTAAGCGAGGTTTTGGCTAAAAACCGTTCAATATTTTTTAATAACCGTTGTTCAGATTGCGGCGTTTTGATAATAATACTGTCTGAATACGGATACATTCGCGCTTCATCTTCATCACTTAAGGCTTGCTGTCCAAAAAATACAAAGTTCATATTCGCGTTGATTTGTCGTAATTTTTTTGCAACACCTAAGGCTTGCGTCACTTCATGACTGTCTAAATCGATAATGGCTAGGCGACAAGGCTGTTCAGATAAAAGTGTTTCAAAATCATCCGTCACATTAGCTTTTAAGACCGTGATAAACTGTGAATCAACTAATTGCGTAATTTGTTCTGCGGTAATACCGCCATTTTCAATAACTAAAATCATTTGAGCCGCTGTTTGCCGAATAAATGCTAACAACTCCGCTTCTACCGCCCCAATTTGTTGAACATCAACCGGTTTTTGTAAATAGCCCAGTATGCCTTCTTGCATTAGAGCCGCGTTTTTTTCACGCCCCGATACAATATAAACGGGAATATCTGCTAATTCAGGTTGTGTTTTTATTTTGTGCAGCACTTCCGTTCCATCTATATCGGGCAGACCTAAATCCAACAAAATTCCTTTTGGTTGATAATGCCGCGCCAGTTCTAAACCTTCTTTTCCAGTTATAGCTAACAAGGTTTTATAACCCAATTTACGATTGATTTCTAATAGAGCCTGACCGAATAACGGATCATCATCGATCAATAAAATCACGGAGTCTTGCAAACTTAATTGTTCGCGGTCATCGCTTATTTCTAACTTATCAAGTGGTACTGGTGATGATAAACGTGGCTTGTTTTTAGGTGAATCGAAAGAAATGTCTGTCAATGTTTCGGGCAACAATAATGCAAACTCGCTGCCTTCCCCGACGGTACTTTCTAGTTCGATAATACCACCTAATAATTTGGCAAAACGTAAGCTAATCGAAAGTCCCAAGCCGGTACCGCCATATTGGCGCGAAATAGAACCATCTGCTTGCTGGAACGCTTCAAAAATAACTTTACGTTTCTCTTCAGGGATGCCTATACCAGTATCTTTTACACTAATTCGATAGGTAATTTACTATTTTCGCTACGACCTATAGACAAGCTAATACCGCCCGTTTTTGTGAACTTTAACGCATTGGATAGTAAATTACGCACGATTTGTGACAATCGATTCAAGTCACTGACAAATTCGCCATTCAAATTATCGTGTAATTCAAAAGTAAGATTTTTTTCTTTTGCACTGTGTTCAAATAATTCATGCAATTCAGACAAGAAAATTCTACTCGTAATTTTTTCAAGATGCAGTTCCATTTGTCCAGCTTCGATTTTCGACAAATCAAGTACATCGTTAATTAACCGCAGTAATTCTTGCCCTGCATTATAAATAATTTCAGATTGATGAACCTCGTCGTCACTGAGATGTTTTTCACTGTTACTCGCCATCATTTTTGATAGCAAAATAATGGAATTTAATGGCGTACGCAGTTCATGCGACATATTAGCGAGGAATTCTGATTTATACTGACTAGATAATTCAAGTTGTTTCGCTCGGTCATCGAGTTCATTTTGTGACTCAACTAAACGACGATTTTGTTGTTGCAATTGCTGTTGTGTCTCTTCCATTTGAGCATTCGTCTGTTGCAATTCCTCTGTTTGTTGCTGCAACTGCTGCTGTTGCTCTTCCATTTGAGCATTACTTTGTTGCAGTTCTTCGGATTGTTGTTGCAATTTTTGCTGCTGTTCTTCCATTTGAGCGTTAATTTCTTGCAAACGTTTACTTTGATCGCGGGCTTCTTTTTCTGCCGATTCAGAAATAACCAATAATTCTTTAATGCGTTCACCTTGCTGAACAATATACAAAAAAGATGCGATAGTGTTATTTGCTTCTTGTAAAAATATCAGCCCCACTTCATCAAAATGCGTAAAACTCGCCAATTCGATAACGCCTAATAATGCGCCTTCACGCAACAATGGATAAGTGTAAGTATAAAGCGGCGTACTTGAACTCGTACCAGTGACAATAGGTGGTTGGTCTGTATTCAGCGTCGTTAAAAAAATAGGTTTTCTTTCTCGCGCAACTTGACCGATTGCACCCTCCCCTATTTGAAAACGGCTGCCCACTTGATTGCGTTCGCTATACATATAGCTACCAAGCAATTCGAGCAACTTCGTATTCGCATTGTAACTGTAAAACACACCTCGTCCCGCAGACAAGTAACGCCCTAAAATACTAATTGATATATCCGCTAATTGCGCGGAATTCAAATCACCCGTTAAGGCTTTTGATAATTGTTCCAAGCCATCACGCAACCAGTTTCGACTTTGGTTTTCTTGTTTAGCGGTTTGTAACAAACAAGTCATGTTGTTAATAGCTAAACCTAAACGATCTTGCTCTGATAACACCATAATTGTACCGGAAAAATCGCCTTTACCAATCGCATCGGCTTGTTTTGCCAAACGTTCCATATTGGTTATTAGTATTTGCGTTGATTCGAGCATATCACTTAACTCATCGCGCCCAGAATACACAAACGTTTCTACTTTGACTTCACCACGCCCTAACGATTGCAACTGACGGGTCACAAATTCTAAAGGGCGCATTAAATTTCCCAAAAAATAATGTGAACTAAAAAATACCAGAACAATTACAAACAAAAATAATCCAACAAATGCGTATTCAAAACTCAACAAGTCTTTTAGTGCGAAAGAAATGGGAACAACGCCAACTAACACCCAATAATTTTCATCGTTGTTTAATGCTGGATAAATAGCTTGATAGGAAATAATGTTGTTAGCGTCAGTAATAACCCCTTTTTTGTTTTGTTTTATTTGAGGCAGTAAGGTTGGAAAGTCTTGCTCAAAATTAGCACGATGCCCTAATAATGAACCAAAAGTCTTTTCTGAATCGGGGTGAAATAAATAATCGCCATTGGATGCAATCAAATAAAATACGCGCTCTTGTTGATTATTGTTGGCATCACGAATGTATTTAAAAAAAGATTCGGCAAGAACGTTGATGACTACGACCCCATATCTCACTTTATTATCCCCTATCAATGGCGTAGCCAGACGCACTACGGGCAAGTGAGGTGTCTCGATTTTCCCTTTCTCCGTGTTTAAATCTAACGATGAGACAAATACTTGTCCTTTCGGTAACAACATGGTTTGTGAAAAAAAATCCCTCTGACTTTCATCTTCTAGTTCGTTATCAGAACTTATCTGAGTAAGATTCGTTTCAAGATTGCGACGTATTTTAATATGCTCACGACCGTCAATATCGATAATCCGAATTTTAAAATCATTCGCGTAGGAAACAACAAAACCACGCAGGGTGTCAGCAACAATTTGATGATATTGGCGCTGTTTGTCTTCTTCGCCAATGTCTATCCAATAAGCATGTCTTTGTACCGCATAACTATTGGCAATAAAATTTAAATCGCTATGAGAAAGGTGTAAAACGTCTTCAATATGTACACTAACTTCACTGGTATAGCCTTTTGCAAGATCTAATGCCGCTTTCATATAGGCATTTTTGGCATTTTCATAGCCATACCATCCCACTATGAGCATCGCACCTAACGAAACGGCATAAAACAGCATCGCAAATTTAGCTTTTAATCTAACCAATTTAAACATTACAGATCTCTCATAAATGTTGAATCAATACAAGTTTGTTTGTAACGTAACCTAGAAGTTGTAGCACATCAGCGGGCGTTTTATTTTCATAGTGATTTGCAGGGACGGTAACAACATGTCTTAGTCCAATTTGGTATTTGAGTGGTTGCAGCTCTGCTAACGTTAAGCAAATCATATTAAAAACATCGTATGCTGTAATTTGCTCGGTTTTACGAAAAGCTGACAAATCTGCAATGTCTAATCCCGCTAACTTTTTTAATCGTTGTAATTGTTCTAGGACTAAAAATATTTGCGTTAAAGAATTGGCTGGAATGGCGGTGACATTTTTTTCTGGTGGGATAGCATCATCAAATAGACCTAAGTGCCGTAATATTACATCGACTTCTTCATTCAAACGCATAGCCTGACCAAAAGCATAAGACGCATCAAAATCTGCACCGGTCAGCGCATCCCACTCTGCTTCAATTTGTGATAGTTTGTTGAACACATCCAAGGGGACTTTACCTTCAACCGGTAAAGCGGCTCCCGCTTCACCACTAATCCCCAGTAGCATACGAATAATACGGATTTCAACTAAAATTCGCTGTGTCTGCGCCCAAGTATATCGTGGATCCATGTCTTTCACAGGTTCTATTTCAACAGGAGTTAGCGCATCCAATTGATGTTTACGCCGAAACGCGACCAATTTTTTTTGTAACATGTAACATTTCTGCCAAACATGACGTGGCATTATATTAGCGTTCACTTCTGCAACAGCAATTGGCTGTTTAGCATAATTAAAATGGTGCTTTACTAATTCGGTTTCTTTTTCAATGAGTAACACCTGACCATAGACTTCAGAAGGTGTAATCGTGGCTTCTGCCTGCACATTTAAAAATCCTAAACATAACACCGCGAATAAGAGCAACTGTGGCATTGTTTATTTTCCTGTTTGAAAATTCACATTTTCGACATATTCACACCGTGAATATAGGTGTGTCAATTATTCGTTATACTATTCTCAACGTGCGTGTCGAGGCATCCTGTGCTAATTTAGTTCACGTCTTTATAATTTCGTATTTTTCAACAGGAAACAACATGACCACTTTAGCCATTATTGGCGGCACAGGTTTAAGTCAACTCGCCGCGTTAAATATTACACGCCACGAAACAGTCAACACACCTTACGGTAATCCATCAGCAGATTTTATAATCGGCGAAATTCAAAACAAACGTGTGATTTTCCTTGCTCGCCACGGCAATCCACACGCTATTCCACCGCATAAAATTAACTATCGCGCGAATATATGGGCGTTAAAACACTTAGGTGTAAAAGATATTATTGCTGTTGCCGCAGTGGGAGGAATTACAACAAAAATGACACCGGCACATCTTGCTATTCCCGATCAAATTATTGATTACACTTATTCACGCGAACATACATTTTTCGACGGCAATGATGGGAACGTTATACATATTGATTTTACCTATCCATACAGCCAGAAATTACGCGCAGGGTTAATTACGGCTGCCGCATCCGTGAATTTACAAGTTAGCCCGATTGCGACTTATGGTTGCACGCAAGGGCCGCGTTTAGAAACAGCGGCTGAAATTGCGCGAATGGAACGTGACGGCTGTGATATTGTCGGCATGACCGGTATGCCCGAAGCGACTTTAGCTAAGGAATTAGGGATGGATTACGCTGCATTAGCGGTTATGGCTAATTGGGGGGCTGGCAAAACGGATGGTGAAATCACGATGGCAGAAATTGAAGAAAACTTGCATCACGGCATGGCGAACGCCGCCGTTTTGTTACAAACCTTTGTGGCGGCATATTAAAAAATGTCCAACATCTTTGCTTATGCCGACATCGCGTTACATCAAAGTAGTTGTGCCGAACTGTTAACATTAACACATGAAGCCCAGCAACTTGCCACGCGAGATAAATTGGATTTTGCATCATTAAACGCAGTACGACCAATCGAAGATGTACGTTTTCCAGAACGTCCCGTTTTATTACCACCGCGCGAAATGCCTAAACGAAAATTCTCTACGCCAACAGGTTTAGCTGCATTTTTTCATGCGATTGCTCACGTTGAATTTGTAGCAATTTATTTGGCGTGGGATATTTTGTATCGTTTTCGTGGCATGCCTGAAGATTTTTATCGAGATTGGTTACGGGTTGCCGACGAGGAAGCCCAGCATTTTGAGATATTACGTTCAAAATTACAGACGTTTAATGTCGATTATGGCAATTTACCCGCGCACAGCGGTTTGTGGGATTTAGCCCAATATACTGCGCCAGATTTATTGATTCGATTAGCGTTAGTACCTCGAAATATGGAAGCGCACGGTTTAGATGTTACACCACCTCTTATTGAAAAATTTAAACAACTTGGCGATGACAGTGCTGTGGCAATTCTAACGCGAATTTTGAACGATGAAGTTGGTCACGTTGCATTAGGGTCAAAATGGTTTAAATGGATGTGTGAACAACATGGTCTTGACCATGAAAGTAAATATCAAAAGCTGTTGCTCGATTATCACGCCGAAAAAGGCGGTACATTAAAAGGGGATTTTAATCGTGCATTGCGCCTTGCTGCGGGATTTTCTGAAGCTGAAATAAACTGGCTAGCAACGCATAATCATAAAAAATAACATTTTTAAATCTGCAGCGTAGATGATGTTTGTTATAATGCGCGGACATTGACGGTTCATAAAAATAATATTAAACGCCGTCTGATTTTACTTTTTTATTTCGGTACGTCGCATGACTCAAAATTCTAGCTCTTTTATGCCCGACCTCGACTGGACGCAAGTCCGCGAAACTGCAAAATTACTTAATTTGTCGGCTGGGCAAGTCGAGGATATGCTTAATACCGCTGATATTTCGGTAAATACGCTGACAGAGTCGTTTACGTCTATCGTTGAACACATGCAAACTATTTACAATCATCTTCTGGACTTGGAAGATACGCCAAATCGTGAAGAAGCGTTAAAATGTTGTACTGAAACAAGCGATCGAATTCAAGATTCTATAGTCGCATTTCAGTTTTATGATCGATTGCAACAGTGTTTGCAACATGTCACATCCAACTTAAAAGGTTTGTCCTCATTAGTTGAGACACCTGAACGGTTATATAACCCATTCGAGTGGCATAAATTTCAAATGGAGATTCGTTCGCGCTACACGATGGAATCTGAAAAAATTATGTTTGACGCTATCTTGCAGGGCAAATCAATTGAAGAGGCGTTAGCCATTAAAGAAGCAAAAGAAGCAGAGCAATCCGATGACGATGATATTGAATTATTTTGATGTTGGGATGAGACAATCATTGATTAAAAAGGCCGTTTTAATTGGTAGCAGTGTATTGCCGATTTTTATTACGGGTTGTACCGGACTAAGTGGAACACAACCGCCTGCGCCCGTTTACAGTAGTAATCGTCCCTATAACGCACCAATGCCTGCTGTGCCTCGACAACCTGTTGTATCTAAAAAAACGGATGATGTTGTCAAAGTAGAACCGTTGCAAGATTTCACGCCCATTGTTGAGCCGCTTGAAATTAAAGCTGAACCTATTGCGCCCCTACCAGAACCCATAGCACCAGCGGTTAATCCATCCACGTCTACCATTCCAAAAGTCATTGAAGTTGCGCCACCTTCTCGCCCCTTGCTAATGCCCACAACACCTGCCTCAACTGGTGTACCTAAATTTGAACCCGCCGCACCCACAGAGTTCAAACCCGCAGAATCTAATTCTGCTTTATCGCCTGCTGTGACAGCATTAGTCACGGCTGCAAATCAAAGCACTAAATCCGGTGATATAGAATCTGCTGCCGCTGCAATTGAACGCGCCATTCGTATCGAACCGCGCAACGGTGAATTGTTGTATAAATTAGCCGTGTTACGTTTGAAGCAATCTAAACCTGTCCTAGCCGAAGAATTGGCGAAAAAATCCGCGTTACTCGCAGGCAAAGATAATGTGTTAAAGAAAAACAGTTGGTTATTGATTGCTCACGCGAAAGAAATGCAAGGTGACAGCGCAGGAGCTGCTGAAGCGCAAACAAAAGCGGCTGGATTTTAGGCAAAAAAAAGACGACTTAAATACAGTCGTCTGAGGTATTAGGAAGGATATAACACAACTTTAGCAATCAGCTACGAAAAAAATAGTTAAGAAATTTAAAAGTTGACCCATCTTAGCAAGAAATTTCACCCAACAAAATGCGACAAATTGTCGCAGGCTTGTTTTATAACGCTTTCAACCCTGTTTATATTTAAAAATCCCTTTAAACTACTCTCAATTTCAAACTTTTGTTGCGAGTCGTCATGTTTTCCTACGTTGCTTCTAAATCAGAATTATCGGTACGACAAAATTTAAAATGGTTGTTTGTGCTGCGTAATTTAATGTTGTTTAGCGAAGCCTTCTTAATTTTTGTTTCCACTTATGGTTTATACATTCATTTACCGCAACGCCCTTTGTGGTGGATTATCGTCAGCATTGCCGCCGTCAATATTTATACTTGGTTACGACTGCAAGATGTTTCACCTGTCACAACGCAAGAAATTTTTGCTCAACTGGTACTCGATGTCATCGGTATTACTGCTTTACTTTATACAACAGGCGGTGCGTCAAATCCGATTATTTGGGTTTATTTACTACCACTGATGATTACTGCCATCATGCTGCCGCCTTTATATGCGTGGTACATGGTGATTCTAACTACTTCGATGTACACCATACTAATGGTTTACAACATTCCGTTGCCATCGATTGCGCCGCATTTAAGTCATGGCGCGAGCATTGATTTTTCGAATATGACCCATTTGGAAATACTCGAACAAGCACACACCATTAGTGACAAAAATTATTTTAATTTACATATTTTTGGAATGTGGTTTGGGTTTGTATTCAGTGCGGGATTAGTCGCTTTTTTCGTGGTGGAACTTGCCAAAACCTTAAAAATCCGTGAACGCAGTTTAGCCGAAGCACGAGAAAATGCGTTACGCGATGAACGTGTTGTGGCATTGGGTACGTTAGCAGCAAGTGCCGCGCACGATATGGGAACACCATTAGGGACAATGGCTATCGTCGTGCATGAACTCACGCAAGATTATTCGTATTGTAATCACCCCGATTTATACGAAAAAATGGCAATTATTCAAGATCAGATTAACCGTTGTAAAGAAGCCTTATCGGTCATGTCCGCGTCAGCAGGTGAAATGCGTGCAGAATCTGGAAATGTGATGCTATTGAGTAATTATTTAGATGATGTGATTAAGCAATGGCGAACCCATAAAGCGAGTACAAAATTAAATTTTTTTATCAACCCTGACGTGGTGATGGATGCACAAATTATTGCTGAACGCACGTTGACGCATTCGCTGATTAACATTTTAAATAATGCCGCCGAAGCGACCGATTCTGAATTAGGGATTGAATTTCATGCCACATGGGATAGACATATCGCTACGCTTAAAATTTGCGATTTTGGCGCAGGTTTTTCTGATGACATTATTGAATTCGCCGGTCAACAACCTGTTATGAGCCGAAAACACGGTTTAGGCGTTGGATTATTTTTAAGTTATTCAACTTTGCAACGTCTTGGCGGCAAAATTGAACTCTCTAATCGCCCTGAAGGTGGGGCGCAAATCCTAATTACCTTACCCTTATTAACTAATGAGACAGAAGATGACAGCCAGTGAAGAACTCGACAAACCACGTTTGTTATTGGTCGATGACGATCAAACGTTTTGTATGGTGCTAAAAAGTGCGTTAGAAAAACGGCATTACGAAGTTTTAGTTGCACACGATGTGGCGGCGGGAATGAGGCTTGCCGAACAAATGTTACCCGAATATGCAGTAATTGATTTGCGGATTGGTATTGAATCGGGTTTAGAATTGGTAAAAAAACTGATTTCACTCGATGACAACACGCGCATCGTCATGTTGACGGGATTTGCGAGTATTACCACGGCAGTAGAAGCCATTAAGTTAGGGGCGACGCATTATTTAACCAAACCTGCAAATACCGATGAGATTGTCTCGGCATTACTCAAAAACGAAGGCGACTCTTCGGCGGCAATTAGTGAAGTGCCGTTATCGGTGAAACGCTTGGAATGGGAACATTTACAAAAAGTGTTAATGCAGCACGAAGGCAATATTTCAGCCGCTGCGCGAGCATTAAATATGCACCGCCGCTCGCTGCAACGCAAATTAGATAAACGGCCGGTTCTGTCATAAATTCGTCTTGAATTCATTGAAAAAAAGAAAATTCACGTTCTTACCTGTTATTGGACTACTTGTTAATAATCTGTAAGTTAGTATTGATATTCATGTAAAATTCCAGCCGAACGTAACTGTATTTTACAAATTTATACGGATTATTTTATGCCCAATACTAAATTATTTTTATTTTCATTGTTATCGTCTTTATCGACTAGCGTAATTGCTGATAATGACATTATTCCGCTACCTCAGATGACAGTTTATATCGATTCGATTACGCCAAAACTCGTCGATTCTCCAATGAAAAATGAGTTGGAAAGAGATGACTTGCAAACCTCCGAAATGCCAGATTTGAATAATATTTTAAGAAATCAATCTGGCATAACGCTCAATCAAGGCAGTGGACAGATGACAAGTGCTATTGTTTTGCGTGGTGCAGGCGGAGGGGGACAAGGGCTAGTGACTTTAGATGGCGTGCCGTTGTTTGGCAACTTTGCAGGATTTTTCTCGCTAAGCCATTATTCACCGGATGCGTTAGATAAAGTAACCGTCACTCGTGGTTCGGGCGGCGAACAAAATGGCAGTCGCACACTTGGCGGAGCCATTCATTTGCAAACGCGAAAAATGACCGAAAAAGATACGTTTCTGCATGTCGAAGGCGGTAGTTACGATACGGTGCGCGGCACAACTGGTAGTGGCGTAACAACAGATGTTGGTGATTTTTCAGTCGTTGTTGGACGTAGCGATATTTTCAATGGCATTAGTCAAGCCCAAAGCGGATCAGAACGTGATGATTTTGGCTTGACTCACGCATCAGGGAATTGGCTTAAATCGTTTGAGCATGGCAAGTTAAATGCGTCGCTTTATTTTGTGCGTAGTGATGAAGATATTGATGGCCCGGGTTTTCTCCCTACACGCCGTACAATGAGTTGGGTTGATGATAAACGCGGAAAACTTTCTGATGAAACGTGGGTCGCGCAATTACATGGCGATTATAATTTAACTAACTATTGGAATAGTTCATTGCAAGTTGGTTTTACCCAAGATAGACAAAAAATGGTGACGACGCTCATCAAACCATTTTCGCTTACAAATCAATTACTGATGTTAGATTGGAAAAATAATCATCATTTGTCTTTAGATGAGAATTCTAAAAATCAGGCTTCATTCATTTGGGGAATAAATACCCAGCATCAAGAAACCTTAAATGTTCAATCTGCACAAACAGTAATCAGCCCAAATGTTCATGGTGGATTGGTCATTGACGATTGGCAATTAAACGCGGATGGGCGTTTTGATTATGCTGACGTTTATGGCAATCATCAGGTATTTTCATTGGGTGTGAATCGTACCTTAACGCAAAATATAAATCTTTTTGCCAACGGCGGTACAGGATATCGTCAACCAGGTGTCAGTGAATTGATGAATCCTGTGTTTGGTAATAAAGCGTTAAAAGGTGAAAGTAGCACTGGCGGCGAAGTTGGATTTATCTGGAAACCATTATCTCAAAGTGAAATTAAGGTCAGCGGCTATCATCAAAATTATCACCAAATGATTACCTTGCAGCTTGATTCAACAACAGGTGTGATAAAAGCCGCGAATATAGAAAAAGCCGATGTTTGGGGTGCAGAAGTACAAGCGCGTCATCGCTGGACAAGTAGTTTGGAAAGCGGTTTAACTTATGGTTATATGAATGCGATGAATCCTATTACGCATCTGCACGTTTCCAGTCGCCCTGAACAGCAAGGCACTTTTTGGAGTGAAATGAAAATACTGCAACCATTAAAGTTCCGCATGGAATTTACGATACATGGTGATTATTGGTTTGATGCCGCCAACACAGCTAAAGCAAATACAGCACCACGCATCAATGCGTTATTAGAATATCAGCTCATGCCAAAAACCGCTTTATATTTGCGTGGTGAAAATATTACCGGTAATCGTACAATTGAAGTTAACGACATGGGTTTTAATGGTGCGGCGGTTTATGCTGGTTTTCGCACAGGTTTTTGAGCATGCACTGTGTAATAAAAGCATTTTTAAAAAATGGTTTTATGTATTTTTTCATTTTTATTGGATTGCAAATATTTTCAACCGGTGTTTTTGCTGCGGATAAAATCTTAACTATAGGTGCATTTAATGACAACGCTATTTCTTTAACAGAATACTTTTCTGTTTTTGAAAATTCCGCCGCAAACCTAACGCTAAAAGATATTCAATCACCTGAAGTATCCAATCGTTTTGTCACCAATCAGAGTTCAGTCGAAGCGTTGAATTATGGCATTACATCTTCTGCCTATTGGCTTCGATTAACGTTACGCAATACAACAGACAGTTCCGTTGCGCGACTGATTGAAATAAGTGATGCCCGCCTTTCAAATGTAACGTTTTATCAGTTAGATAAGGAAAATCATTATCAGCCCATTATTACGGGAATGAATTTTCCTTTTTCAACAAGAGCTTATAGAAATCGTTATTTTGTTTTTCCTTTAACATTGCCAGCTAATTCTGAGCAAACTTACTATATCCGAGTTGCATCGATATATTCGATTATAATTCCCGCGAAATTATGGTTGCCCGACCGTTTTCATGTTCACGAACGCAACGATTATCTACTCCAAACTTGGTATTTTGGGATAGCGACAGCAATGATAATTTTCAATTTGTTGCTTTTTATAATGCTACGAGATTTTATTTATTTGTTGTATGTCATCTACACGACGCTTTTTTCTCTTTATACCTTAGCAATGAATGGTTTAGGGCGTGAATTTTTATGGTCTGACATACCCTTAAATCCTGATATTTCTTCTTCTGAATTATTTTATCTTGCCATTGTCTCTTTGTTGCTATTTATGCGACAAATGTTAAATGTAAAAAAAATTAGTCCCATTGGTGATTTGTTCATAAAACTTTGTATTGGAATTTATCTCTTACAATTCATCATTTGTCCAATTAGTTTTCAACTCGTTATCTATCCAAAAATCAATTATTTGCACCTGACATTAGCGTTTTTTACATTGTTTATTGGAATTTTTTGCGCGATAAAAAGACAACGTAGTGCTTATTTTTTCTTAACTGCTTTTTTCATGTTTTTTTTAGGCGGTTTGTTAATGAGTCTACGAACATTACATCTGTTACCTACCAACGTTTTTACAATGTATGGATTTCAATTTGGTTCTGCATGGGAAATGCTTTTCTTAGCTTTTGCCTTAGCAGACAGGTTTAATATAATCCGAAAAGAAAAAGAAAGAGTCCAAGCAGAATTAGTTGAAAATTTAAGAAAATCCGAACAAATTTTAGAAAAACGAGTAACCGAACGTACTATTGATTTACAACAACTTAATAACAAACTACACCAAAAAGAACGTTATCAACGTGCGTTAATTGATAATTTTCCATTTATGGTTTGGCTCAAAGATACGAAAAGTCGTTTCCTTGCTGTCAATAAAGCACTTGCGCGAAATTTTAACGAAAGTCATACCGATAATATGCTGGGTAAAACGGATTTTGATTATTCCCCTAAAGAAATGGCAGAGAGTTATCAAAAAGATGATTTATTAGTTTTAACAACGAAAAAACAAAAAACGCTAGAGGAACCAATAATCAATCACTTAGGTGAGCATTTATGGTTTGAAACATTCAAAGCACCTGTATTCGATGACAATGGTAACGCATTAGGAACCGTTGGTTTTGCCCGAGACATCTCAGTTCGCAAGAATGCCGAAGAAGCCGCAGAAAAACTTGATCGTGCTAAATCAAATTTTTTTGCCAATATGTCACATGAAATTCGTACGCCAATGAATGGCATCATGGGGCTATCTCAATTGGCACTACAGCAAGACATTTCTGATAAAGTTAAAACTTATTTAGAAAAAATTTATAAATCATCTAATAATTTATTAACTATTCTTAACGATATTCTCGACTTCTCAAAACTTGAAGCCAATGGTTTTGTTTTTGATAAAGTAGCATTCAATCTGGATTCTGTATTGGATGATGTGACCAATTTATTTGAACATAATCTTGATGATAAACCCCTCGACTTTAAAATTGAGATAGCTAAAACTGTTCCGCGTGACTTGATTGGCGACCCCACTAAATTGCGACAAGTGTTAATCAATTTGATAAGCAATGCCAAAAAATTTACTGAACAAGGCAGCGTGACCATCGTTATTAACATTAAAAATCGGAGCGAAAATACTGTTGAAATGTGTTTCACGGTTTGTGACACGGGTATCGGCATGACAGCTGACCAAATTAAAAAATTATTCAATCCATTCTCTCAAGCGGATACTTCAATTACTCGCAAATATGGGGGAACGGGTTTAGGTTTATCTATTTGCAAACAATTCGTCGAACTCATGGGAGGCGAATTTTATGTCTCCAGTGTTTACGGTCAGGGCAGCACCTTCACGTTTAACATCCCCTTTATCATTGATACGAAATCACTATCAAACACGACTGAAACCGTTAATTCTTCTATAAATCCACCATATCATTCAAAACGTATTTTATTGGTCGAAGATAATGAGATAAATCAATTAGTCGCGGAAGAGTTATTAACATCAATTGGTCTACACGTTGAAATTGCTCATAATGGTCAAGAAGCCTTAGCATGTGTGTTAGAAAATCCTTTTGATTTGATTTTTATGGATATTCAAATGCCTATCATGGATGGATTAACCGCGACACGGCTCATTCGAGCAGAACACAAATTCAAAGATATTCCAATCATTGCGTTGACAGCTCACGCAATGGAAAGTGATTTAGACAAAAGTTTAGCCGCAGGCATGAATGCTCACTTAACTAAACCCATTGAAATGAATAAATTGGTAACGGTTTTAAACCATTGGTTAGTGCGTGACAATTCAGAAAAAACAATGACTATCACCCCGCCAATGACAGAAAAAAGTAATGTCTTACCAGAATCATTACCACCGTTTAATTTAAAACAAGCGTTAATGTTTTGTAACAATAATACAAGACTTTTACATCAATCATTATTGAGCTTTCGTAGTCGTTATGGAAATGCAGTAGAGCAATTAACCAATTTAATTCACACCAATGATTTTTTGAAAGCAAAACAGTTAGCACATTCCATTAAGGGAACAGCTGCCACATTAGCAGCAAATGAACTGCAAAATGCCGCATCAGAAATTGAAATTGCACTTGGTTCAGAACAATTTAACGTTGCGAATATCCAACTTAATGAATTTAAAGTGCAATTGACTACTGCGTTAATGGCAATAACATTATTACCACCATTACCCGAAACAACAGAATTATTAAATTTGAGTACAGATAATCTAAATGATTTATTGCAACAACTAAAACACGCATTATATAAAAATGATTTTAAAGCGATAGAGATTTTTTCGAAGTTAAAACCCTATTTGTTGCAGCACGATTTGGAACCCGTAGCAGAAAAATTGAACCATTGGATAGATGAGTTAAATTTTACGGAGGCATCCCTAGTTTTAGAATCTTTTTGTAAAAAAATAGACAGCAGTAGTTTGTAACGATTTTATGTCGAAGGCGAAATATAAGGTAACAATACTTTCACTATTCGAATAAATGAGGCTTAATATGAGCCGCCCTTTCCATTTTACAGACATAGACTTGAATATTCATGACAAGCTCTCAGAATTTCGGATTTCCATTTCTCTCTGATTCGAGAACTCGGCAAAAATTATCCAATTAGTAAAATGTTTCAGTTAAACTGTTCGTCAGTATTTCAGCTTGTACAATCGCCCCACACACACTCATGAATAAAAACAATAACCACAAATTACCTAAACGTCGCCCTTTTGCGTTACTGATTTCGCTATTTATATTGGCAATTGTTGGGATAGGTTTTTATTTTCAACATTCGGTAGCGACATCAGACGATACAAAACACAAATCCAACGGCGGTAAACATAATCGTGATGATGAAGATAAACCTTCTGTGGTTTCTGTTGAAACAACAAGTAAAACAGATTTTCCCTTATATTTAAATGGTTTAGGAACAGTAACTGCCTTACGAACCGTCACCGTTCGTCCGCGTGTAGATGGTGAATTGGTGCGCGTTGCCTTTACGGAAGGTCAAACGGTTAAAGAAGGCGATTTACTCGCTGAAATTGATCCGCGTCCGTTTCAAATTCAATTGCAACAAACCGAAGGGCAATTGTTGCGCGATGAAGCGTTATTGAAAAATGCTGAAATTGATTACACCCGTTATCAAACGTTACTCGCGCAAGATTCCATTGCCGCACAACAAACGGTCACGCAAGAATCACAAGTCAAACAATATCACGGCATTGTGGAAATGGATAAGGCGCAAGTCAATAATGCGAAATTACAATTAAATTACGCGCATTTGACCGCGCCGATTTCTGGGCGCGTGGGATTACGGCAAATTGACCAAGGCAATATTGTTCATGCTAACGACACCAATGGGCTGGTCGTAATTACGCAATTACAACCGATTAACGTCGTATTTACCTTACCTGAAGACACTATCCAAGCCTTGATACAACGCAAACGCAGCAATGAATCGATTAGCATCACAGCCTATGACCGTGCAGGAAAAACGAAATTAGCCGACGGTAAATTGCTCGCCATAGATAATCAGATTGACCCGACGACTGGCACATTAAAACTCAAAGCCCAATTCGATAATAACGACAGTGTTTTATTTGCTAACCAATTTGTAAATATCAAAATGCACTTAGAGACTCTAAAAGACGTAACGCAAGTATCGAGTGCTGCGATTCAAAACGACACCCAAGGCGCATTTGTTTATGTAGTCAGTCCAGCTGAAAAAACCGTGCAAGTTCGGCGCGTCACATTAGGCGCAACGGAAGGCGATAAAGTCGCTGTAATCAATAATCTCGCGCCGAATGAAATTGTCGTATTAGAAGGCGTTGACCGATTGCACGAAGGTAGTCAAATCGATATTGCTAAAAAGGACGGGCAATCCATCGCAGAAGTTATCGATAAAAAAGCCAAATCTGGCGATAAATCGCCTAAACACTAATGAATTCAGCTAATAGTTTTAATCCGTCGCGGCTTTTTATTCTGCGTCCTGTGGCAACATCGCTCCTAATGATTGCGATGTTATTGATTGGTATTTTAGCTTATCGATTATTGCCAGTTTCAGCATTACCGCAAGTGGATTATCCGACCATTCAAGTGGTGACGTTATATCCAGGTGCAAGTCCTGATGTGATGACCTCGGTAATTACCGCGCCGTTAGAACGGCAATTCGGACAAATGCCAGGTCTTACGCAAATGTCATCGAGCAGTTCGGGCGGCGCGTCAGTTATTACATTGCAATTTAATTTAAATTTAGATTTGGATATTGCCGAACAAACTGTGCAAGCGGCTATCAATGCGGCAATGAATTTTTTGCCCACTGATTTGCCGCAAGCGCCCATTTATAGCAAAGTGAATCCCGCCGACACGCCGATTATGACTTTAGCGGTCAGTTCAGAATCGTTGCCCTTATTCAAAGTTGAAGATTTAGTTGATACCCGCGTGGCGCAAAAAATCGCGCAATTATCCGGTATCGGCATGGTCAGTATTAGTGGCGGACAACGTCCCGCCGTACGAATTCAAGCGAATCATAATGCCTTAGCGGCTTATGGATTAAGTTTGGAGGACGTGCGAACGGCGATCGCGGCGGCGAATGTCAATCAACCCAAAGGGATGTTTAACGGCGCGTTGCGTTCGGCAATTATCGACAGCAACGACCAATTACGTTCGGCAAGTGAATACCGTGATTTAATCGTAACATATCGCAATGGTGCGCCGGTAAAATTATCCGAAGTCGCCAATGTTATCGATGATGTGGAAAATAAGCGACTTGCAGCGTGGGCAAACGAAAAATCTGCCGTCATTATCAATATCCAACGCCAACCGGGTGCAAATGTCATTGAAGTGGTCAATCGCATCAAAGAATTGCTGCCGACATTACAAGCCGCCTTGCCACTCAGTATTGAAGCTTTACCGCTGACTGATCGAACCGTCACAATTCGCGCGTCGGTACATGATGTGCAATTTGAATTATTGCTATCAGTCGCTTTGGTAGTGATGGTTATTTTCCTCTTTTTACGGAACATTCCCGCCACAATTATTCCCGCCGTTGCCGTACCATTATCGTTAATTGGCACGTTTGCCGTCATGTATTTAGCCGATTTTAGTATCAACAATTTAACGTTGATGGCATTGACGATTGCCACGGGATTTGTAGTGGATGATGCTATTGTCGTCATTGAAAACATTTCGCGCTATATCGAAAAAGGCGATTCACCGCTAAACGCCGCGTTAAAAGGTTCGGAGCAAATCGGTTTTACCATTATTTCACTTACTTTTTCATTGATTGCGGTGTTGATTCCCTTGTTATTTATGAGCGATGTGGTCGGACGATTATTCCGCGAATTTGCAATTACGTTAGCCGTGGCAATTCTAATTTCAGCAATCGTATCGTTGACGCTTACGCCGATGATGTGCGCGAAATTATTGCGCTCGCACAATCTTGTTGAACCGCGAAAAGATTGGTTTGATGGCGTGATTGCCGGTTACGGGCGAACGCTAGAATGGGTTTTACGTCATCAAATTCTCACGATGTTGGTGTTTTCAACAACCGTGGCGTTGACGGTCATGTTGTATATTTTCATTCCCAAAGGTTTTTTCCCCACGCAAGATACAGGTCTCATTCAAGGCTTTTCCGAAGCCCCGCAAAATGTGTCTTTTTCAGCGATGAGCGATTATCAACAAAAACTGGCTAAAGAAATTTTGAAAGAACCTGCGGTTGAAAGTTTATCGTCATTCATTGGCGTAGACGGTATTAACACCACACCGAATGCAGGACGTTTTCTCATCAATTTAAAACCGCAATCTGAACGTAACGTTACAGCGAGCGAAGTGATTGAACGACTCAAACCAAAATTAGCAGAATTGACAGGCATAAAACTGTATTTGCAACCTGTGCAAGATTTAACAATGGAAAACCGTGTCAGTCGCACGCAATATCAGTTCACTTTAGAAACAGCAGATATTGATGAATTGAATCGTTGGACGCATAAATTGGTTGAGGAATTGTCTAATCAACCCGAATTAAGGGAAGTGACCAGTGATGTGCAAGACAAAGGGCAACAAGTTTATGTGAACATCGACCGTAGCACCGCAAGTCGGCTTGGTGTTACGACTGCCGCCATTGATAACGCGCTTTATAGTGCATATGGACAACGTTTGGTATCGACGATTTTTACGCAATCGAATCAATATCGTGTTGTGCTTGAAGTTGACCCTGCGGCGCAAATTCGCCCTGAATCGCTTAATGATTTGCGAATTCCATCGAGTAACGGCACGCAGGTGTCGTTGTCTACGATTGCTGAATTATCCGAACGCGCAACACCGCTTTCCATCAATCATCTCGACCAATTTCCTGTCGCAACATTGTCGTTTAACTTAGCTCCTGATGCGTCATTAGGGGATGCAGTCGCAGCAATTGAGCGCGTTAAACAAGACATTGAGTTACCGTTAGGTATTCGTACCAATTATCAAGGCGCGGCATTAGCTTTTAAAGCGTCATTAGGTAACACGTTGTGGCTGATTCTGGCGGCGATTGTGACGGTTTATATTGTTTTAGGCGTTTTGTACGAAAGTTATATTCATCCAATTACCATCATTTCCACGTTACCGTCGGCGGGCGTTGGTGCATTGCTCGCGTTAATAATTTCGAAGAATGACTTAGGTATCATCGGCATCATTGGCATTATTTTGTTAATCGGCATCGTTAAGAAAAATGCCATCATGATGATTGATTTCGCGCTCGAAGCCGAACGCAAACAAGGCATGTTGCCAGCAGATGCGATTTTTCAGGCGTGTTTATTACGCTTTCGTCCGATTTTGATGACCACGTTAGCCGCATTATTGGGTGCGTTGCCTTTGATGCTTGGTAGTGGTGTAGGTTCAGAATTACGGCATCCATTAGGCATTACGATGGTGGGCGGTTTACTGCTCAGTCAATTACTAACGCTTTACACCACGCCCGTAATTTATTTGTGGATGGACAGTTTAGCCAAACGTGTTGCTCGTGGATTAGGTTTGAATCAGCCTGAACCGTTTGAAAGTGAACGATAAGCTATGAATTTATCGGCACTTTTTATTTATCGTCCTGTTGCGACGAGTTTATTGACGTTAGCGATTGCCTTGAGTGGTATTTTAGCGTTTTTAAATTTACCCGTTGCCTCGTTGCCGCAAGTCGATTTCCCCACGATTACCGTGCAAGCACAATTACCTGGTGCCAGTGCAGAAACGATGGCGGCAACCGTTGCCACACCGTTAGAACGTGCATTAGGCCGCATTGCCGGTGTGTCCGAAATGACATCAAGTAGTAATTCAGGTTCAACGCGAATTACATTGCAATTTGATTTAGACCGAGACATTAACGGTGCATCGCGTGATGTACAAGCTGCTATCAATGCGGCGGCGAGTTTATTACCCAGTAATATGCCAAATCGCCCCAGTTATAAACGTGATAATCCTGCCGATGCGCCCATTATGGTTTTAGCATTAACGTCAGATAGCATAAGTCGTGGGCAAATGTACGACATGGCATCGACAGTTTTAATGCAAAAAATTTCGCAAATTCCGGGCATTGGTCAAGTACAAATCGGCGGTGCAACGCTGCCTGCGGTGCGTGTTGAATTAAATCCGAATGCGCTCAATAAATACGACATCAGTCTTGAGGATGTCAGAATCGCGATCACCCAAACTAACGTCAGTCGTCCTAAAGGCGTTATTGAAAATAATCAGCAACGTTGGCAAGTGCAAGCCAATGACCAAGCGCGAACAGCAGCGGATTATTTGCCGCTCATTGTCAGTTATCGTAATGGTGCTGCCGTAAGACTTGCCGATTTAGGAAAAGTTGATGATTCGGTAGAAGATTTGCGTAATACAGGTTTGAAAGATAGCAAACCGTCTGTGGTATTGATTATTAAAAAACAACCCATGGCGAATGTATTGGAAACCGTTGACCAAATTAAAGCCTTGTTACCCGAATTAAGTGCGATGCTAGACAGCAAGATTGATTTATCGGTGGTTGTGGATAGGTCATTGTCTATTCGCGCGTCTATCGATGAAGTGGAATACAGTTTACTGATTTCGATTGCACTGGTGATTTTGGTGGTGCTGTTATTTTTACGGAATTTTCGTTCGGCTCTTATTCCCATTATTACTGTTCCCATTTCGCTCATCGGCGCGTGTACGGTGATGTATTTTTTCAATTACAGCTTAAATAATCTGTCTGTAATGGCGTTGACGATTGCGACGGGATTTGTGGTGGACGACACGATTGTGGTGCTAGAAAACACCAGCCGTCATATTGAAAAAGGTGTGCCACCGTTTAAAGCTGCGTTACTTGCGACGAAAGAAGTGAGTTTTACCGTTCTCGCAATGAGTGTGTCACTGGTCGCCGTATTTATTCCCATTTTGTTAATGGGTGGCGTGGTTGGACGATTATTTCGAGAATTTGCCGTAACCTTATCAGCGGCGGTATTGGTCTCACTGTTAATTTCGCTGACGGTTGCGCCCATGTTGTGTGCGCGATGGTTGCACAAAGAAAGTCTGAATCATGGGCGTTTTTATTTAGGTATTGGACATATTTTTAACACCGTAGAAATGGGTTATGAACGTTCGTTACATTGGGCGATACGTCACAGCCGTATTATGATGTTAATTTTATTTGGCACGATTGGATTAAATTTTTATTTATATGTGGCGATTGATAAAGGTTTTTTTCCAACTCAAGATGGTGGACGATTACAAGGCAGCATTCAAGCCGATCAAAGCACCTCTTTTTGGGCATTACAAAAAAAACTCTTCGAATACTCAGCGTTAATCCAACAAGACCCCGCAGTAAAAACAGTCGCGGGATTTGCCGGAAGTGACGCAAATAATGCGTCCATTTTTGTTATCTTAAAACCGCACGATGCACGCGAGTCGATTGATAAAGTGATGGCACGTTTGCGTAAAAATTTAAATCGTATTGTGGGCGCAAAAATTTTTCTGCAACCCTCGCAAGAATTACGAATCGGCGGACGACCTTCGGCGGCAATGTATGATTTTAGTTTGCAAGCCGATGATTTAGATTTATTGCGTGAATGGACACCCAACGTTGTTAGCGCACTGTCCAAGTTGCCCGAATTAAAAGACGTGAATACCAATCAGCAAGACAAAGGTCAGCAAATTACGCTAGTGGTGAATCGAGAAATGGCGGCACGCTACGGCATTACGCAAGCCATGATTGATAGCACACTTAACGATGCGTTTGGGCAACGTCAGGTTTCTGTTATTTATAATCCACTCAATCAATATCGCGTTGTGCTAGAACTTGCGCCTGAATATTGGCAAAGTTCCGAAACATTGAAACAACTTTATATCAGTGTGCCGGCGGCAGCTAAAGGTTCTGCCGCCCATCAAGTACCGTTATCAAGTGTCGCTAGTTTCACGCCAACCAATACGCCGCTGACCGTGAATCATCAAGGACAATTTGCCGCTGCAACGATTTCTTTTAATCTCCAAGAAGGCACATCACTTTCTAACGCGACGCAATTGATTGAAAAAACAATGGATGACATCGGCGCGCCAAATACTATACAAAGCAGTTTTCAAGGTTCAGCAAAAGCATTTCGAGAATCGTTGAAAAATCAGCCGTGGCTAATTTTGGCGGCATTAGTCAGTATTTATATTGTGTTAGGTGTTTTATATGAAAGTTATATTCATCCGCTGACGATTTTATCGACATTGCCATCGGCTGGCGTGGGCGCATTACTCGCGTTAATTGTCACAGGTGGCGAGTTGGATATTATTGGCATTATTGGCATTATTTTGTTAATTGGTATCGTGAAGAAAAATGCCATTATGATGATTGATTTCGCGCTTTCGGCGGAACGTAAACAAAATTTACCACCGGATGAAGCCATTTTTAACGCCTGCGTGTTACGATTTAGACCCATTTTAATGACTACATTAGCCGCCTTATTTGGCGCATTGCCGTTAGCGTTTGCAACCGGTTACGGCGCAGAGCTTCGTCAACCGTTGGGCATTTCCATTGTCGGCGGTTTAATTTTTAGCCAAATGCTCACGCTTTACACCACGCCGGTGGTTTATCTTTACCTTGATCGTTTTCGATTGTGGTTTCATCGCCAATTTTTTAACCGTACCGCTTGAGATTTGCATGACCCTTGCCATAAAAAAAAGTTTGATTGTGACGTTGCTTGCCATGCCATTAACCGGCTGTGTGGTAGGACCTGATTACATTAAACCCCAAGCAATTATTTCCCCCGAATTCAAAGAGCTAAAAGGTTGGAAACAAACCCAACCGCGTGATACAGCGTTGCCAAGTAATTGGTGGGAAATTTTTAATGATTCGCGACTGAATACCTTAGAAGAACAAGTCGCCACAGCAAATCAGTCAATTATTCAAGCGCAAGCGCAATACAGCCAAGCTCAACATTTAGTGCAAGCCGCGCAATCCTCTTTTTTGCCAATTTTGACGATGACGGGAACAACCAGTCGTTTCCAAGCGGCAACAGGTCAAAGTGTGGCGGTGGCAGGTGTGCGAAATTTATTTGGCAGTGCGGCGAGCGTGGCATGGGAACCCGATTTGTGGGGCAGCGTGGCGCGACAAGTCGAAGCAAATACCGGCAATGCCCAAGCCAGTGCTGCGACATTGCAAGCATTGCAACTTTCTACGCAAGCGATGTTGGCGCAAAATTATTTTCAAATAAAAGTGTTGGATGCACAAAAAACTTTGCTCGATGAAACGACTCTCGCTTATAGCAAAACGTTAGACATTATTAAAAATCGTTACGCCGTTGGCATGGTGGCAAAAAGCGATGTCATGCAAGCGCAAACACAAGTTGAGTCCATTCGCGCTCAAGCCATCAATCTCGGTATCGCTCGCGCGAAATTAGAACACGCGATTGCGGTTTTAATTGGCAAAACGCCTGCGGAATTATCGTTAAGTCCAACGGTGTTAGAGGCAAAACCACCAGCAGTTCCCGTGAGTTTGCCCTCAGAATTGTTAGAACGTCGCCCCGATATTGCAGCGGCGGAACGTAAAATTGCAGCGGCAAATGCTCAAATCGGTGTGGCGAAAGCGGCTTACTATCCGACTTTAAATTTAGCCGCAAACAATGGTTTTCAATCTACTGACCTCAGCTCAATGTTTACAATGGCGCGGCGTTATTGGGCATTAGGCCCTGCGGGGGCGGCAATGACATTGTTTGATGGCGGTGCAAAAAATGCTCAATATAAACAAGCTATCGACGGTTTTGATGCCAGTGTAGCGGCATATCGTCAAACCGTTCTGACGGGTTTTCAAGAAGTAGAAGACAATTTAGCCGCATTACGCATTTTAGAACAAGAAATTGACGTGCAAGACAAAGCCGTTGCCGCTGCAAATCAAGCATTATTATTGACTATTAACCAATATCAAGCGGGAACACTGAGTTATTTAAATGTCATGACCGCACAAACGGCAACATTATCCAACCGACAAACTGCCGTATCGTTGCGGGGGGAACAATTCGCCGCAACGGTATTACTCGTTAAAGCCTTAGGGGGTGGTTGGAATGAAACATTATTGCCGACATCCGAAGAAGCTACTGGCGAAAGAAAATGGACGGATTTTTTGATATTACCGCTTGAGTAAAAATTACTTCAAAACAGCCCAACCATTTTTATGATTGTTGGGATTTTTTCAATTCAACCAAAATGCGCTTCTCTATGACAATTCGGACATAACGCAATGGCATTTTCAACAGAATCGTCGCCATCGTCAGCCAATCGAATAATGTGATGAACTTCTAAATAAGGCGTGTTGTCTTTTTTTCTATTAAATGGCGCAGGCTTTTTACATTCTTCACAAATGCCGTCTGCCCTTTCAAGAACTTCAGCGACAACATCGGGATTTCTTTTAAAAGTGACTGATGTTGTCGTTATTTTTTCAGGTTTCTTCAGGGTATTTTTCAATCTTTTTTGTCGTTCAGCAGAATTAGATTGTTTTGATTTTTCAACGGCTGATTCAAATTCATTTTGAACATGAGATGATGAAAGTAAATGTAATTCTTTTCTTTTTAAGTATTCTCTGGCTAATCCATGTGCATAAATCTTATTTCCAGCTCCCAACCCTGCTTTATGCAAAACATCATCAACCGAAATAGAATTCTTGTTAATCTTACTAAGATCATCTATTAACGCTGAAATTTTTTGATAATTCACTCGATGAAAATTACCACTACTTATCACTTTTATCCGAACTAATCGGTTATCAATTTTTGCTATTTCAAAACTACTTCGACCGCCACCTGTGCTAACAACATCACCAATAGAAAAGTATTTTTCGATTTCTTGTTTATCAATTGCCATTTTAATTACCTAAAGTTCAAATAATAAAAAAGGCCAGATTTCTCCAGCCTTCTTTTTCTATCTCGAATTAGCGTTGAAAATTATTTCAACAAGCCTTGCAACAAACCGTTCAATTTATGAACAAACGCTGCGGGGTCGTCTAAATGTCCGCCTTCGCTCAAAATCGCTTGGTCAAACAAAATTTGCGTTAAATCGGCAAAACGCGCGTCATCTTGCTCAACTTTCAAACGTTGTACAAGTCCGTGGTCAGGATTGATTTCGAAAATCGGTTTTTTACCCATTCCCATACCACCCAGAGCTTGCCCAGCATCTTTTAAAATACGTTCCATGTGCAAACTCATTCCGTAAACATCTGCCACCAAACACGCTGGCGATTCTGTCAAACGATGACTTAATTTAACTTCGCTGACTTTTTCGCCCAACACGTCTTTAATTTGCTTAATCACCGATTCAAAGTCTTTATTAACTTCTTCTTGCGCGGCTTTTTCTTCTTCGGTTTCAGTTTTACCTAAATCCAAATCGCCTTTGGCAACCGATTGTAAATGTTTGCCGTCGAATTCATCTAAATGCGACACGAGCCATTCGTCGATACGGTCAGAAAGCAATAACACTTCAATGCCTTTTTTGCGGAAAATTTCCAAATGCGGGCTATTTTTCGCCGCCGAATAACTTTCAGCCGTGACGTAATAAATATTAGTTTGCCCTTCTTGCATACGGCTGACGTAATCTTCTAGCGTCACATCTTGTTTATCAGAATCGTTATGTGTTGATGCAAAACGGAATAATTTGGCAACACGTTCTTTGTTCGCATTGTCTTCAATCGGAGCCTCTTTTAACACTACGCCAAATTGTGACCAGAAAGTGGCGTATTTTTCAGACTCATCTTTTGCCAAATTTTCGAGCATGCCCAACACTTTTTTCACTGCACCCGATTTGATGGTGTTGATTTGTTTGCCTTGTTGCAAAATTTCGCGTGACACGTTGAGCGGCAACGAATTTGAATCAATAATCCCGCGAATAAAACGTAAATAACGCGGCATCAATTGTTCCGCATCGTCCATAATGAAAACTTTACGAACATAGAGTTTTACGCCATGTTTTGCGTCTTTATCCCACATATCAAACGGCGCACGGCTTGGCACATAAAGCAATAACGTAAATTCGTTTGTGCCTTCGACTTTGCTGTGAACGTGCGTTAAAGGGTCTTGGAAATCGTGGGCGACGTGTTTATAAAATTCGGTGTAATTTTCGTCAGAAATTTCCTGACGCGCTTTTGTCCAAAGAGCTGACGCGCTGTTAATGGTTTCTTCGACAATTTCAGGCACTTGTTTTGCCATTTCTTCGTCTTCTTCATCACCAAACGACGGTTGCACTTCTTTATCCATCACAATCGGCAATGAAATATGGTCAGAGAATTTGCGAACAATTGAACGCAATTTCCAACCGTCTAATAATTCGTCTTCACCTTCTTTCAAATGCAATACGATTTCCGTGCCGCGCGTCGCTTTTTCAACAACTTCGATGGTGTAATCGCCCTCGCCTGCTGATTCCCAGCGTGTCGCTTCGGTTGAACCTGCTTTGCGTGTGGTCAAAGTCACTTTGTCCGCAACGATAAAGGCTGAATAAAAACCTACGCCGAATTGTCCGATTAACTCGCTGTCTTTGGCTTGTTCGCCGGTTAAGGCTTCAAAGAATTGTTTTGTGCCAGATTTTGCAATTGTGCCGATGTGTTCTTGCACTTCAGCGCGGGTCATACCGATACCGTTATCGATAATCGTCAAGGTGCGTTTGTCTTTGTCGAACTCTAAACGGATTTTTAATTCGCCGTCGCCATCGTACAAACCATCGTTTGATAAGGCTTCAAAACGCAATTTATCCGCTGCGTCAGACGCATTTGAAATCAATTCGCGCAAGAAAATTTCTTTATTGCTATAGAGCGAGTGAATCATCAAATGCAATAAATGTTTTACTTCGGTTTGAAAGCCTAAGGTTTCTTTTTGTGTTGCTGTAGTCACTGTTTTTTCCTTTGTTTGAAAAGTAACGTTAAAAAATGAATCAGCAACGATTTATGGGCGAGTTTATTTTTTTCAAGCATCACGTTCTGATGCCAACGACTAAAAATTTCAAAAATGTCAGTTACAACATGAAAAACTATTTAGATTTATCTATTTCACCAGTTTTAAATGAGCTAAACATTTTTTCCTGTGCATCTTTGTCTTGTTTTTCCCACATTTTTTTCTTGTCGATGGCTTGCTTTTTTGCCTTTGTAATTTGTTCGGGAGTCATATCTTGTTCGAGATTAGCAAGCTGTGTTTTAACTCCGTTTTTAAATTCTGATTGCCTATGTAATTGTAATAAATACCACATATAAGCAGTTACATAATCGTTAGGGACACCATTACCTTCCTGATACATAAGACCAAGACGGTATCTTGCCGAAGAATCATAATCACAGTAAGAACAATCGGCAGCTTCTATGTACCATTTCAAAGCCTTATCGTAATCCAAAGGAACACCTTTACCCTCTTCATACATAAGACCTAAAATGTACTTTGAGTGATTTCTACCTTTGGAAGCGTTACACATGTCATGTGCCTCAGTATAATTGCCCATGCTATAGTATTTTTCACAAAGTATTTCTTGAGCAGATACATTACCTTGATTGGCGGCTTTGCGACACCACGTCTCTTTTTCACTTTCTGGTAAATTGAAATCATTACTAAACATACAAAGATGATATTGCCCCTCGACATTACCTTGTTCGGCAGATTTTAATGCCCATTTAAACCTATTCGCATTATCTTTTTCATAGACCATAAAATATTTAACCATTTCATTTTGAGCTTCAGCATTTCCAAGTTCAGCTGACACTCTGTCAATAATAGTACCTATAGCCGACATGGTATTACAGAGATCACATTCTTCTATTTGTTCATGATGATTAAACTCACTGATATAAGCACGATAATGAAAGAAAAGAGGCAAAAACAGTAATATGATGGCAGCAATTATTTTCATGGTTTATTTACCATATAAGATTTATGAGATGGTTCGCATCTTACGAGATTTTAAAATTTATGTAAAACACCCTATTACAACTCAGTTTTACTCCGTTTCATTTCTCCGGCAACGCATTCACAATTTCACTAAAATTTGCTGCGTTATCTAGCGTTTTGCTATTAAATTTTCTGAACAACTGATTGGTTATTTAACTTTAAAAACGCCGTTACACCAAACCATTTACTGCGACCGCACCCAATCCCCAACGCGAATTCCCAATTTACTTGCTGGTTCTTCAATACTGCCGATTGCATAACGCGGTGTCACACTTTGAATCGTCAGTACACTAACGGGTTGTCTGTCGTTAGTAACGAAACTGCTACCGCCTTCCAAATGCAACCCTTCGCTAGCTGTGCCATAAACAATCAATTGGTCGCCAACATTGAGCTTTTCTTGTGCGCCGGCATCAATAAAAATTTTATCGCCTTTAATATCGGCAATGCGTGTTACAAACGGATAACACGTCAATGCTTGCTGAATATCGTTACTGGCTTTGTTGATAATTTCTGTGATTTTTTTACCGGTTTCAGTTGTTCTAAAACCATCGCTGCCCACCGTGTAGCTGGCTGGAATGAACACATTGCCTTCGGATTTATCCACATAACGGCGTTGCAACAACAACGCCCCGCTCATACCATCGTGAACGTAAACATCAATGCCAATATTACGTTTACCTGAAATATGGCGTTCCCAACTATCAACCAACGCGCCAAAACCACTGCCTTGCATATATTCATCCGAGGCAATTTTCAAATCCCGAATCACACCCGACAACACAAATTGTGCGCCGGCTTTACCTGCCATTTTGACAATTTTAGGTGTTTGATAAGGGTCGCGTTCTTGCGTATCAGGTGCTAAATCAGGACGCGGGTACAGCGCGATATTCGTGGCGTTGACACCAATAAATTGCCCCGACTCCATCAATAAATTGTTTATTTCTCGTGAAATACCATTGTCTAAATCATTGGTTTCATAATCACTGATTTGCTCTGCGGCAACGCGCGGAAACGCTGTGGCAAGAATACGTTTACGATACGTTTGTTGGCACATTCCTGTTGGCGATAATTCGACCATTGCTTTGACGTGATAAATGCCGCCCGCTTCCCACTCACGCAAAACTTTCGTATTACTCACCGCCGCTGCTGAACGCATCGTCATCGAATCAAGTAATTGATTACTGTTATTCATCGTTGATTGACTGTGTACGGCAACCGATGATTGTTGCGAGGCAACGCGAATCGCATCTTGTAAGGCTTGTTTTTTAGCCAGTAAAACTGCGCCATTGTGAACAGCCGCCTGTCCTTCGACAGTGACAATATTTTGCGGTGTCGCGGCAGGCGGTGTGGTAAAAGTCGCGCAAGACGAAGTGCTGATTAAAGCACCTAGCGCAGCAAGCCTAAACAAGAGCGTCATCATGCGTTATTCCTCTATTGGTAGAGGGCGATTGAAGCCAGAAGTGAGTGGATAATCGTAGCAATCCATGCTATTGCAATGCGCGGGAGTACCCGTTACTGCGCTGGCAATTACTGTTCCAGAAGCAGGTTGCACGCTAGGCGAAACGCTAGAAAATGGTGTTAATAATTCAGAGTCTGCGGCTGGTTGCACAGGATGTTGCATACATTGACTTACCAAAGTCGGTGAACCATTCATACATTCGTAAAAACGCGGCGTTAATTCAATTTCAACCACGGTTTCAAACGTATCATCCCCCGCGTACATATCTTTGTTGATTGCCACAGTGCGCGTCACTTTTGCGCCACGCAAGTACGCATCGACATACGATTTATAATTGTCATGCGTGATAATCATATTTTCGACCGTCGTCACACCGGTTAGATGTACGCCGTAAACTTGCTCAGATAAACTGCGATACGCATCTAATTTTGATGACCGCATTGCCATCAATTTAATTTGTGAGCGTGAATATTTATCGCTTTTTTCAGCCGTACCGTAACCAGTGGCAGTAAGTATTTTATAAGCAGGTGCGTATTCTTCAGTATTATCAGTATGCGTAGACATAGACATGGTGGTCATCGCCGTACATGCAGGCAGCGTAAGACTTAACAATGCACCAAATAAAACAGGTTTAAAATTGTGACGATTCATCGGGAAACTCCTTTGTTAGTAGGTGGTATAGCGACCGATAACATGATTTCTTGAATTTAATTCGCTTAAACATAAAGTTGATTAAACAGGAAATTTAACACCGTGTAAAATAGTGCGACGAATTTTTTTGCACCTTGGGATTTGATTTTAATGAAAACGTATCTTGTTGGCGGCGCAGTCCGCGATCAATTATTAAATCGACCTGTTACAGAGCGTGATTGGGTGGTTTTAGGTGAAACGCCCGAATCGATGTTGCAACGTGGATTTCGTCCTGTCGGCAAAGATTTTCCGGTATTTTTACACCCTAAAACTAGCGAAGAATACGCACTAGCGCGAATCGAACGTAAAACGGCAAAAGGTTATAAAGGCTTTAGCGTTCATGCCGCCCCCAATGTAACATTGGAACAAGATTTATTGCGCCGTGATTTAACCATCAACGCAATGGCGATGACCGAACAAGGCGAATTGATTGATCCTTACGGCGGACAACATGATTTAGAACAACGTTTGTTTCGTCACGTCTCCCCTGCTTTTGCCGAAGATCCAGTGCGAATTTTACGTTTAGCCCGTTTTGCGGCACGTTACGCGCCATTGGGGTTTACCATTGCGCCCGAAACGCAAATGTTAATGCGTTCCATGGTGGATGCTGGTGAAGTCGATGCCCTTGTGCCAGAACGCATTTGGGCAGAAGTTGCCAAAGCCTTGGGCGAAATGCAACCATCTGCCTTTTTTTATACGTTAAAACATTGTGGCGCGTTGGCAAAAATTTTCCCTGAAATTGACGCGCTTTTCGGCGTACCGCAACCAGAAAAACATCATCCTGAAATCGATTGTGGCGTACACAGTCTGATGGCATTAGAACAAGCCGCATTGTTGTCACCGCGTTTAGAAGTGCGCTTTGCTGCTTTGGTACACGATTTAGGTAAAGCTGTTTCACCTAAAGATAATTTGCCGCATCATTACAGACATGAATTAAAAGGCGTGCCGATTGTGGAAAAATTATGCGCCCGATTGCGCGTACCGAATAGTTTTAAAATGCTCGCATTGCAAGTAACGCAATACCATACGCATTGCCATAAAGTGCGTGAATTACGCGCTGCAACACTGGTTGATTTATTGCAAACGTTGGGGGCATTTAAACCAGATAATCATTTGCACGATTTTATACTTGCCTGCGAAGCCGATGCGCGGGGACGATTAGGATTTGAGCAAACAACTTATTTCCAACGTGAATTTTTTATGCAAACCGCGCAAATCGCAGTAAATATCGATACTTCCGCTGCTTTAAATCGGGGTTTGCAAGGCGCAAAAGTAGGCGAGGCAATCCGTCAATTGCGCGTACAAGCAATCAATTCTGCTGGATAAAGCCCGTTTCCGCCCTCATACTTTCACTCTTTACTTATTTAATTTTTAGAAAATATCAATGAAACTTTTTTCTTGGCTTACGTTAATCATTTTGCTTAACAGTGCTTTTAGTTATTTCACAAACTTACCGCAAAACGTCGGTGATGATGTGCCTGCGGGTAAACTCAATAGCTTATCCTTTGCGCCTTTTCGTGATGGACAAGACCCGATGTTAGGTATTTTTCCAAATGAAAAACACTTAGATGAAGATTTAGCGTTGATGGGGCAAGTCACACACAATATTCGCACTTATGCCAGCGCAGAAGGCACGATGCCGTTAATTCCCGATTTGGCACGCAAACACGGTTTGACCATGTTGCAAGGCGCGTGGTTAGGAGCATTGAAAGCGGACAATGACATTGAAATTGCTGAATTGATTCGCTCCGCCAACGCGCATCCTGATGTCGTTAAACGGGTGATTGTTGGAAATGAAGTTTTATTGCGTGGGGATTTAGAACCCGAAGAATTGATTGAATACATTCGCCAAGTGAAACGTGCGGTGAAACAGCCCGTTTCGTATGCAGACGTGTGGTCGATGTATATGAAATATCCCGAATTGATTAAAGAAGTCGATTTCATCACGATTCACATTTTGCCGTATTGGGAAGATGAACCCATTGCCGTTGCTGATGCGCCCGCGCACATTGAACGTATTTACAAACAGGTTCAGCATGAAGCCAATACGCTTGCACCGAATAAACCCATTTTGATTGGTGAATCGGGCTGGCCAAGTGGCGGTAAACAACGTGGTTGGTCTGTACCAAGCGTGGCAAATGAAGCGCAATTTATTCGTGCGTTAATTAAAGTGGCGAACGAAAATGGCTTTGATTACAACATCGTTGAAGCCTTTAATCAACCGTGGAAAGCGGCTTTTGAAGGGGTTATTGGGGCAAATTGGGGCTTGTACGACAGTTCACGTCAGCAAGTTTTTCCATTAACTGGCAAAATTTATGAAAATCCAAACTGGTACAAAACACTTGCCGCCGGAACGGTTTTATTTTTAAGCATTATTGTCCTATTTAGAAAAACCTTGATTAACTTATCCACCGTTCGTTTATTGAGTTTTCTAATCATTACGCAAGTATTGGCAACATTATTTGTCTCGCAAATTACAACATTATGGTTGAGCAGTTACACCGATTTTCAACGCTTGCAAACACTGTTCGTATTAAGTTTTAATGTTTTGTTGGTGAGTTTTGCATTGCAGCGCATTATCGCTGTTTTAAACGCGCAAACCACAGCATCGGAGTTATCAAAACGTCTGTATTATTGTGTATTGGTGGTGATTACTTTCGCCTTGTATAAAACGGCAATATTGGCATGGGATGGGCGTTACGTTACTTTTCCGACCATTATCACGCAATTGACAGTCGTGAGTTTAATAGCTCTTGCGGCAATCAATTGTTTTGTTGAGAAAATCCACGTTACTCGTGGTCTCACATTAACCGCATTATTGGGTTATGTACCACGCAAACCTTCGCACCTTAAACGTGTAAGTGTTTGGCTTGTTGCGTTGAGCATCGCGTTACTCATTGGCGAAACGTATTCGTTTATGGTGAGTCGTGATTTCATTATGGCGTATCCTTCCATACTTAATCGTTTGGCAAAAGCTATCCTATTTACGCTTACTAATGGACAGTTATTAGTTTGGTTAGCGAGTTTAGGCGTACTTGCCGTGCCGTTTTATGTCAGTGCAATAGCGTGGGAAAATAATGAAAAGTCATTGACGCGCTGAGCCTGCACTCTTATAGTTTGAATACCTGAGTTTTTAATTTTTTATCCATGGAGAAAGATTGTGAGTAGTGATGCCGTAGTTCATGTTAATGACAGTGATTTTAACGAATTAGTTTTAGAATCTGAGTTGCCCGTATTGCTTGATTATTGGGCAGAATGGTGTGGTCCTTGCAAAATGATTGCCCCACTTTTAGACACGATTGCCACAGAATTTGCGGGTAAATTAACTGTTGCAAAACTTAACATCGATGACAGTCCACAAACACCACAAAAATACGGTGTGCGTGGCATCCCAACGTTAATGTTGTTTAAAGACGGTGAAGTTGAAGCCACTAAAGTTGGTGCGTTGAGCAAAGTGCAATTGGTTGAATTTATTAACAGCCACTTGTAATTTTTCCTCACGTTAAACACAGATAACGACGCTAAACTTGGCTATTGCTGAGTTTAGCGTTTTTAGTTTCAAGACTTTCGATAATTTGAGAGATTTCATGCAACGTCCTTTTAATACAATTGGCATTATTGGCAAACCTAGTGATCCAAGTATCGCTAACACGCTTACGCGCCTTTGTAATTATCTCATCGCGCAACATTATCGCGTCGTCGTCGCGCAAGACAGTGCGCGTTTCGTTCAAGAAAGTAACGTGCGTGTTTGTGAAGTGGCTGAATTGGGAGCGCAATGTGACGTGGTGATTGCGTTAGGCGGTGACGGTACATTTCTGAGTGCGGCACGCGCAATTGTCGCGCATGATATTCCGTTAATTGGCGTAAATTTAGGTCGATTAGGTTTCTTAGTCGATATTTCGCCTTCGACATTAGTTGAAACGCTCACACAAATGTTGGAGGGACATTACACCGAAGAACGGCGTTATTTATTACGCGCGAAAATTGTCCGCGCCAATCAAATCATTCATGAAGAATCTGCCGTCAACGAGGTCGCTATTCATCGCTGGATTACGCCGAGTATGATTGAAATTATCACCAAAATTGATGGCGTTTTTTTGAATTCACAACGTTCTGATGGGCTAATTATCGCCACGCCAACCGGTTCAACGGCGTATTCGTTATCTGCTGGTGGTCCGATTTTATATCCATCTTTAAACGCACTGGTATTAGTTCCACTCAATCCGCATACGTTATCAAATCGTCCGATTGTGATTCATGATTCGGCAGAAATTGAAATCAGTTTTTGTCAAAACAAACAAATTAACGCGCTGGTAACATGCGATCACATCGAAATTCCCGACGTGTTAATCAGTGACAAAATCCTAATTAAAAAAGAACCGTTGCCCGTCACCATTTTACATCCGGATGGACACGATTTTTTTGAAATTTTGCGTAACAAATTGAATTGGAGTCATTGAATAATTTTAACTCCCACGCATGTGGGGAAGATGTTAGCAACACCGACAAACTGTAGTACAAGGACGTGCATTTTTTAGATGAAATTATGAAAAAGTAATTTTTACATTACAAAATATTTGCATGAACATCTAAATAACATTGCGGATAAATATCCGATGGCATTGCATGTGTTTCGCGACAATTAACAAGCTAAAAACATTGGTACAACAGCGCATTATCGATTTAAAAAAACGAACAGAATGGATTTATTACTGATTGGATCTTCTGGCGTAGACAAATCACATATTGTAGCTACCTGTCATTGTAATTATCATCAGGCGGTCAAAGTAATTGACTCGGAACAATAATAGCTGAATTTTGCTGTTCTCGTACTTTGATGGCAGTTTGAATCCTAAATTATCAGGCGTTTTAGCATACAACGCTGCAATGTAGCCTAATAATCACGTTAAACTATCCCTCGGAGTGAATTTATTTCAAGTAACACATTGTTGTAAAAATTCTTAATATAAAATAAAAGATAATATTATCAATAACTTTTATCTCCAACTTAGGTTGTTTAAAACAATGGTATAGGCATCTGGCGGCATCCAGTTTTTAGCCCATACCATCGAAACTTTTTGAAACCTACCACCCTTTTAATGGTGATAATTTGTCAATTTTTGCGTTTAAATAATCATAAAATCTGTATTCGTTAAGGTAGGATGCGTAGATATGCCAACGATTGCGAATTGCACAGCCGCCTTAGAACCACTACCATCGGAATCATAAAAAAGCGCACCGTTGCTGGGATTGTAGATAATGCGATCCGATGAATCGAGAGCTTGTGTTGACAGTTTGAAATCATTGACATTTAACGTTCCCACCGCACCTAAAGTGGTCATAATATTTTTAGCTAATTCGATTTTATCGGTACCATGAACAAACGAGACAATCTTATCGACGTTGGTAGTTGAATTTAATGCGGTATCGAATAGGTAATAGTTTGTACCTGCACCGCCATCAAGTGTATCGTTGCCCAAACCGCCATCAAGTGTGTCATTGCCCAAACCACCTTTGATGGAATCATTACCCGCTCCTCCATCGATACTATCATCACCCGCTCCTCCATCAATAACATCATTACCTGCTAATCCATAAATGGTATCGTTTCCTAGTCCAGCTAAGAGAGTATCGGCACCAGCCGTCCCTTTAATTAAGGGAACATTTGTTATATTTAATGTAAAAGTTGTAGGCGTTACAGCACCATGTCCATCATTTGCACTAACGGTAATGGTATTGACAGGACTATCGGCGGCGGCATAAGAGGGAGTACCGCTAAATGTTCCTGCTGAGGTGAGTTTTAACCATGTTGGTAATGGCTGGTTATCAAAGGTAGCTGTAAAAGAGAGTTTGTCATTATCAATATCGGAAAACGTATTATTAGGTATTGAAAAACTAAACGCCTTGCCTTCTGTTGCTACTTGGGGTGCGATAGAATTAGCTACTGTTGGCGCACTGTTTGCCACAACGGCAGTTACCGCCGATGTGGAACTTGAAGATACACTTTCTGCTGTTCCAGCACCATCAATATAGTTAGCGATGACACTGATGTTTTTTCCTACGTCATTTTTGCCAAGGAAATAGGTGTTACCCGTTCCCAGCAACGTATTACCAGACTCCCATTGATACGTTATCACGCCCAAACCATCTAAATCGGCAAGGGAATTGGTCGCGGTTAAAGTTTGTCCCTGAATTGCAGTTCCCGTAATAGAAACTGAGCCAGTGGGAGCATGATTAGTTACGCCTTGGGTGGTAAAATCGTAACCTGCTGCGTTTGAATAAGCATTTCCAGATAAATCTTTAATTGCGCCTGAATCTATGGTGACAAAGTAATGCGTATTGTTTGCAAGGCTAATGTCGGGAGTAATGGTTAACGTATCTTGAGCAAAAGATACTAGCTTACTACTTGCAACAGAAAAGGCTTCTAAAATTGAACCTGATGCAGAGTTTGCGTGAATGGTTATATTTCCATTACCTGGCTGAATAGCTTCATTAAATTTCAAAATGATGGGGCTATTCGTTGGTACGTTAATCGCTGAATTTGCGGGTGTATATGAGACGACTTTTGGAAAAAAATTCGTTAAATCAATTTGCTGTGTGCCATTGTTATAGACAAGAATCTCCATATTTTTTAATACAATATGACTTGCTAGCTGACCACTAGCCCCCGCGACCGTATCAATTGTTACGCTACCATCGGCGTTTGGAGTAAGTGAAAAACCAGACCTTGTTAAAGTACCAAGTCCAAGTGTATCAACGCCACCTAACCCATCCAATGTTCCTGAGTAATAACCCGTTAAGTTCCAACTATCATTGTTATTAGTACCTGTCGTTGTTGACATGTTTGTCACCTATAAATTTAATGTTAAATGTAAGCAAATCAGTTATTGCTATTTTTTATATAATTTCCGCCACATTGACCATTTATATCAATCCATTGATAAGGTAAATTGAGACGGTTTAGCCACGAAATCCCCTCTTCTTCTTTGAGCATTGCAATTGTTGATGCACTGCCAGCCAGCACGCAATAATCACTAATGACTGTTATGGAGGAGAAATGTTGAACAGGGTATCCCGTTTTAGGATTAAGAATGTGACCATAGCGTTTACCGTCTATTTCAATACATCTTTCATAATCGCCACTGCTCGCCATTGCGCCTGATGTGAGTTCAATAACATTCACAACCGCGTTTTTATTTTCAGGATTACGAATGCCAATGTGCCATGCGGATAAATCTGGATGACTACCGATAACTTTTATATCACCACCCAAATTTATGATGCCATGCTTTATACCCATTTCAGTACATAATGCAGCTGCTCTATCTGCCGCATATTCTTTTACAATTCCACCAAAATCTAATTCTAATTTAGGTATCGGAAAGCTCAGTTTTGACATTTTCCAGTCAACTTTATCCCATCCAATAAAGTGTAAAATTTTGTCAATTTCTGCTTCGCTAGGCATAGCTGGTGTGGCAGTATTGAATTGCCAAATTTTCCTAAGTACGCCAGATGTAATATCAAATAGTCCATCACTTTGCTCATAGCAAGTGACGGCGTAATTTAGTAAATGAGCCGTTTCGGCATCCACATCAATAGAGCCACCGATTGCGGCACAGCGATTGATTTCAGATAAGAAACTATCATTTCGATAACGCGAATACTTTTTTTCCAACCGCATCATGTCATTAACAATGTTTTGCGAAACGATTTGAAATTGTTTCTCATCAAAAACATATAGCTGGAGTTCGCAGGGTGAACCCATTGAAGTGAAACGACAGCCGAATAAAGAAAGTGTTTTCAAATTATTTTATTTGAGGTCAAAATTTGAAATTGATTTTGGCGTTGTACATAGAAAAATTAAAATTATCTACGCTTGTTCCCGCCCCACTGTTCAAACTGTAAGAGTTTCTTCGTTCATAAAAATCAACGCCAAACCCCAGCGTTAATTGGTCGAAAAATTCTTTGCTCAGTTGCAGCCCACCACCTAAAGAGCCGAATTGCGCCAAACGATAATCTGATGAATAGTAGCCATCTGCTCTAGGTGTTAAAAAATAAGGCTGGTAAAAATCGGCAGACCCTTGCGTGTAATACCTCACGGTGGGACTTATTTTCCAATCTTGCCAAATGGGTTGAATCCATGTTGCTTCAAATGTATGAGCAATAACGCCCCAAGTATCTGCATAAAATCGATAATCTAAATGTACAGCGGCAGAATTCAATTTAGAAAAATGCCGAACATAGCGTGTCAAAATAGCGACCTGATTACGATTGGTCGGTCTTGTATCATGTGAATATCCGCCCGCGTCAGAATAAAACGGGTAAGGTGTTGTAACCCAAGGCGTATAAACAACTTTATATGGATCAGATAGATACCCTTGACTATAGGTATAAGTAAGATTGGCTTGGAGCAATGAATCTTTATCTAAAATTTGGGTGACACCAACAATTCCTTGATGTGTTGTTTTATCGCCGCCGACATTTGGTCGTTTATATGAGCTTGGTGCTGGAGGACTCGATAAAGTAGATGTACTTGATAAACCCGAAGAGGAATCCGACAAACCAGACGAACTTGATAAGCTAGCGGATGAATCTGATAAGCAGTGCGGCGGACAGTGATCAACTGCCCAAACTCTATCTGACGAAAAACCATACCCTGTTTCAAGGGTGGTTGTTTTTTGATTAAAATCGAGCCGTGAATCTATATTGAAAAAATTAGATGTGTAATCATTTTCAGTAGAAACACCACCACCAAGACTTAGGCTTCCGTAGTCGTGTTTATAAGTTGCTGTGCCATCAATTGAATCTCGAACATCTTTAATCGACGCGCCTGACATCATTTGAGATACTTGTCCATTTGATTTCAGCGTATTTGTCACAGGCGAGGCACCCGTCACAATATCTTTCACGCTATTTACTCTGAAATTTAGACGATCCGTTAGAGGAATTGCCGCAGCAGCTTGATAAACATCGACTTTAATGCGATTTTTACCTTCTTCGTAGTGACTGAATTCTGAATTTAAATCAAGATACTCCGCTTCTGCTGCCTCAAGATTAGGACTCATGCTGAGTAACGATAGTACAGCCAACGTGAATGTGTTTAATAACGCGGGTTGCGTTGTTTCTTCAATTACATCCACAACCACCTCCGCCAACGCCATAACCACCAGAAGCGGCTTCTTTTGAACTATAACTGTGCGCCATTATCCCAGATTTTAATGGGTCATAATCTAGCATCATTTGTGGTTTCGCAAGATTGCCTCTTTCCCACGGATTTACAGTTTGCATACATCCAGCGAGGACAATACAAGCGAAAATTATGATAAAAAATGAATTCATTTTTTTAATCATTTTATTCTGCCAATAATTTTTCAACTTTCTGCGTCACATCGTTTCTATTTTCACTAAAAAAGCCGAGTTCGATATAACGTAGTTTTCCTTTTTTATCGAATAAATAACTTGATGGCATCGTTTGCACACTAAACAAACCTGCACAAGTTGAATCTGGATTTGTTGCAATAGGAAATGTGACGTTCATTTTTTCTAAAAATTTAATGCCATCGGCTTTATCATCATCAACATTGATAGCAATAACGTCTAAGCCTTTCGTTTTAAATTTTTGATGTAATTCTTCCAAAAAAGGCATCGATTTAGCACAAGGCGCACACCATGAAGCCCAAAAATCAACATAAACAACTTTCCCCGAAGTGGGCATTGATACGTCAGAATTTTTTGATATATCTGTCAGCGTGCAAGCAGGCATAGAAGCACCAGTATCTATAGCAAAAGAAATTGGCGAAAAAGCGAGCAGTAAAATAATGGAAATTTTATTCATACGAGGACAAATATAAAAAATTTAGAAGAAGATGGTCGTTTCTACTCATCTTGCGTTTGTCTGTGTTTATAGGCGTATGTACGCTATAACATCAGTAAACAACAAGTCACGAACTTACAAGATGAGCAGCTATTGTGGGAAATTTTCCCATGAAAAAATTCTACATGGGATATTTTCCCACGTCAATATACTTTTGCTATACTGTTCTTATGAACGAAATTCCTGACAATACAAATTCAACTACAATAATGAGCGGCAATACAGCCCTTATAGAAGCTATTCAACGTGTTCTACGACCTTTAGTGCGCCTGTTATTAGCTAAACAAATCACCTATACATACTTAATTAGTGTATTAAAGCCTTTATTTGTAGATGTGGCGGTAACAGAATTTCAATTAGAAGGAAAACAGCAAACCGATAGCCGTTTGAGTCTCCTTACAGGCGTACATCGCAAAGATATTCGCCGTTTTCTTGATGAACCCAGAATTGATTTAACCCCGCCAGCGAATGTGTCATTAGGGGCTAGATTGATTGCGCGATGGAATGGTGAATCCGATTATTTAGACGAACAGGCATTGCCGATGCCATTACCACGATTGATGCAATCTGATGGTTCGCCATCGTTTGAAAAACTTGTTTGTGATGAGTCAAAAGATATTCGTGCTAGAGTTGTATTAGATGAATGGTTACGATTAGGATTAGTAGAAATTGATTCCAATGACGTTGTTCATTTGTGTACAGGTGCTTTTGTGCCTGAACAAGGTTTAGAAGAAAAACTGTACTATTTAGGTCGGAATGTACGCGACCATATCGAGTCTGCTGTTCATAACGTACTCGATGAAAAACCGCCTTTTTTAGAACGCAGTGTTTATTCGGATGGTCTAAGTCCACAAGCAATAGAAGAATTAGCGCAGCTTGCTGAAAGTATGAGTATGGACGTATTGCGTGCGATTAACAAAAAAGCGCAAGAACTTAAAAAAACCTCATCAGGCAATCAAAAAAATCGTATAACACTGGGTGTTTATTTTTATACTGATGCAACGTTAAAGGGAAGAAAATCGTAATGCGATTCACTAATCTAATAAAATCGATTTGGTTACTTCTTTTTGCCAGTACGACTGATACGTTTGCAGAAGAAAATGTTTGTAAAAATAAATACTGGTTACAAAGTCCTATTGTCGAAGCAAAAGCTAATGATGGAAGTGGTATAGGTGGTACAGGTTTTTCGCAGCCAACCAAATCTGATTTACTAGTGCAACGAAATGGGGAAGGCGAATCTGGAATCGGCGGTACGGGTATTGTAGGTACAATCTCTGGTTTTGGTAGCATTTGTGTCAATGGCATTGAAATTCAGTATAATCCGACAACGCCAATTGTCGAAGATGGAATTCCAACACAGTCGAACCGTTTAGCTCTTGGACAAACTGTTTCGGTTTTAGCAACACATGAATCACAGAATTACTACGCCCAAGAAATTCATGTATTGAATGAAGTTCAAGGTGTTGTGGCATCCATAGATTCTCCTAACGGTGTGTTTAGCGTTCTTGGTCAAACAGTTCATCTTCCTAATACTTTATTAGAAAAAATAAAAATTGGAGAGAATGTCATCGTGAGTGGTAATCGTTTAACGGATGGCAGTATCGAAGCGGTGCGTGTAGAACAACAGCATGAAGCGATGAATAAAGTAAGTTTGATAGGACCACTAGAAATTGATAATTCCTCAGGAAATTTTCACATAGGAAAACAAACTGTAGAGCTTTCAAAGAATGAAAATACATTGCAAATTGGTGATGAAGTTAGAATTCAAGGCATTTTAAAAGACGGGGTATTGCATGCTGAAACACTCGAACATAACCCTCGCTGGTCTTTTACTTCAAGAGTAGATCAATTGCTTTTACAAGGCTATGTTAGACAAGGCGATGGCGCAAAAATCAATATCGATGGTGTGAAAATTACTGTAAATGATGTAGCGGACAAAACCCCAAAAACGGGAGAACACGTTAACGTTTGGATTAGAGAAACTGAAAAAGGCAGAATGGTATTAGAACATTGGCAGGTAAAAAATATTTTGCAAGAGCAGCATGACCACAGTAATCATTTAGGTGACTCACCACTTCTTTCATCACCACATAAACTAGAACCTGTTCAAATCAATCTTCCTGATGTCGATGACAAGCCAAACTTATTACATCCAGAAATCAATCGTCCTGATGTTGATGATAAACCAAACTTGTTGCATCCAGAAATCAATCGCCCTGATATTGATAAAACGACATTATTACACCTAGATGTTAATCATTCTGATATTGATAAACCAGTTGTGTCACATCCAGAAGTCGATCATCCAACCATTGAACATTCAGAGCGTGTAACTCATTGATAGTAATCCAAATGACTTTCAAATTTATCATCTACGTTGGGCTTTGTTTTATATTTTTCAGCGCAAATGTGTTGGCAAATGATAGATTGAGTCTAGGAACAGTTGTTGATTTTAGTGAAGGTTATTACGGGGCTGCGACTAAGACTGAAATGGTTGCAAGCATCATTCAAGCAAAATACAGTACCGAAAACTTTTCTGTTCGCGTCGATTTGCCATATTTAACAATATCGGGGCCGAGTAATGCTACGACATCATCTAACACACTATATCGTGAACGTGAAGGTATAGGCGATGTGGTGTTAGGTAGCATGTACAACGTTTTTTATAATTCAAAGTATGCTGTTGCTATTGATGTAGGGTTCAAATTGAAAATACCCACTGCGAGTCACAGCGATGGATTAGGCACAGGCGAACCCGATGAATCAGTTCAAATATATGCTTACAAAAGTTTGGATGATTTCACTTTGATGCTAGGCACTGGTTATAAGTGGGTAGGTAATCCTAAAAATATCGGGTATCGAAATACAGTGAGTGCTTCTACTGGGCTTATTTACAAACTATCTGATCGAGCCTCAGTTGGAACACTTGTAGATTTTAGACAGTCTGTTTTTTCGGATTTAAACGACCAAGTTGAAACAACGCTCTACGGGTCATATAAATTATCATCTTCTTGGCGAACACAACTGTACACCTACAAAGGCATAACAAATACAAGTCCTAGTTTGGGATTAGGTGGTGTCATCAGCTATCAATTCTAGGTAGTGCAGAACGAATAATGCTCTGAAAAAAACACCAGCAAAGTAAGCTAATCTATACACTTTAAACGATTAGAAATTGGAAAGATGATACGAGAATTTTGTCCAACTTGTGGTAAGTAATTTGTGATAAATTACGAGTTTAAAAAATAAAAAATTTTGAAAAGACTTGATAAACAAAGTAGAAATTCACTCAGTGAGATAGTTTGACGTGATTATTAGGCTACATTGCAGCGTTGTATGCTAAAACGCCTGATAATACTGCCGAAGTTCTATAACCTCTCTAAAACAGCATTTGTTTAGCACTACCCAACTCCTGAGGCATAAAAAATTAGATATTACTCGTAAGCATTTGATTTATTTGGTAGCGAGTGGGTGGAGCAAACCACATATCTTGGGGTTATGAATCCAAAATGCTGAAAAAACACCGATAAATCACAACACGCCAAAACCCAATAAATTCAATACTTCTACAAAATATATGTGTTACTACTTGTTGCCATTTATCACCGTTTTTTATTACGAAATGGGACAAGGATTTATACTGCATGCCAGACAAACAAAAGGCTTGCAGTGCAACCAACACTAACAAGCCTAAATTTTCACTAACCCCGACGGTTAAGTAATCGGTCGCAATCATATCAAACGCGCCATTGTTTGACCAAAAAATTACAGGTCAGCATCATGGCACCAATCAAAGAGCATCTAGCCAAAGACGGTACGAAACGTTTTACCGCCGAAATTAGGCTAAAAGGCTACCCAGTACAAAGCGCAACGTTCAAAAAGAAAACAGACGCTGATAAATGGATACAAGACACCGAGAGCGCAATCCGCGAAGGTCGTCACTTCAAAACTACGCAAGCTAAAAAGCACACCGTTTCAGATATGATTGAACGCTATTTAGCGACCGCGAATTTAAACAAAGTCCAACAAGGTCATATTGGTTTGCACTTGAAACGATGGTGTGAAGAAATTGGATATTTAACGCTTGCCGATATAACTGCTAACGACATTATTACTGTTCAAGAAAAATTATTGACTGAATCAGTCAATGGAAAACCTCGCAGTCAATCAACGGTTTTGAAATACGTTGTTTCATTGAACACGGTTTTTAATATCGCTATTTCAAATTGGGGTTGGATAAAAGAATCGCCAATGAACGGCGTGAAAAAATTAACACCGTCAAGAGGTCGGATTAGATACCTAAGTGACGATGAACGCGACAGGCTTTTGTCAGCTTGCAAACAATCAAAAAACAAGATGCTTTATGTTTGCGTTGTCTTAGCCATTGCGACTGGTATGAGGCAAGGCGAATTGATGGGGCTTAGATGGTGCGATATTGATTTAAAAAACGGCGTGGCAATATTGCATGAAACCAAAAATGGCGAAAAAAGACGGGTTAAGATAGCCAAAGATGCACTCACGCTATTAGTTGATTATCTAGGCAACGTAACACCACTAAACCAAGACGCGCTACTTTTCCCTTCAAAGACCAAACCACAACAACCGATAGAACTAAAAAAGGCATGGCAAACCGCTCTTAAAAATGCACAGATTGATAATTTTCACTGGCACGACCTAAGATATTGCACCGCTTCATATCTTGCAATGAATAACACGTCACTTACTGCAATAGCTGAAATTCTAGGTCATAAGACTTTGAGCATGGTTAAGCGTTACGCGCATTTATCAGACGGCTACACCGCAAATGAAGTTGAAACCATGAATCATAAGATTTTTGGAGGTATGGCATGATGACAGAAAGCGAATTGTCAGATTTTAAAGAGATTGTCCACAATGGTGAATTTATTGATTGGGATTATTGGGCGAGTTTGCAAAGTATCACACCACAAGAATCAGCTAGGCTTACGTTTTTCATTGACCCACACAAATGGGATGGCAATCAATACAGTGGTGGTGACGTTAAAGGCACTATCATTCCAAAAGATTTAGCGAAAAAATCCTAGATTTTGAGGTGTTCCTAGAACGAATTAAACAAGAATGGACATTGTCAGAATTGGTTGAAGTGTTAGGGGATAACGCACCATTCGGAATGATTGAAGCGGTAAATGATTTAGTGCAACATTTATCTGCTCCGTTGGTTGATTCAAACAAAAACCAAATCACCACCGCGCCACCCGTTCAGCCAAAAGAAAAAACCAGCAAATACCAAGAGCGTTACAATGATTTCAAGGCGTGGGTAGAATTCGAAAATCCGCAGCTTGATAAGATTACAAAAGCACAAATTCACGCCCAATTGATTGAACGAAATGATAAGTCAACGTTATGGCGTATCGGTGAAAAGACTTTTGAAACATTCTGGGAAAAGCAAGACCTTTACAAATCCCCGCGCGGTCGTAAGAAAAACTTACACCTGACTTAAATCGGGATGCTGACTTAACCATTCTTTGAGCGCATCATTCATGCGGGTTTGCCAGCCTTTACCCGTTGCACGGAACGCGCTCAAAATATCCGCGTCGTAACGAATTACCACCTGTTCTTTAGTAGGGGCTTTATTTTTACCGCGTGTTCGACGCACTGCCTCATTATGTAATTCTTCTGCACTGTGACAGACAAACGCATTCGCCCAGTCTGTTTCAGTTGTTGCAGGGCAATCATCGTCACAAATAATGTCATCATCTGTTAGATCCGCTACTTTTGCCCAATCGGTTACATTAACGGTGGATACATTGCCAATAGCTTCGTTCTTCATGTTTTTGCGCCTTGCGAATTGAAATAATGTGGTCGTCGTTACCACGCGGTGTATGAACAATAAAAACAACTATGCCATTCCAAAGCCCTAAGGTTTGAAGCCTAACCTCGCCGTAATCAAAACGGGTGTCTTCATGGGTAAGGGTTTCGCCTTCAAAAATCACCTCACAGCCGACAAAATCAATGTGATGTTTTTCAATGTTGGCTAATCGTTTATTTTCGTCATAAGTAATCATACGCTAATTGTATCTACAAAACTAAACATACCGCAATTAAATCGTAGCTACGACGCTCAAAATATCCGCAATCGAAACTCCCTATATTCCCCTTTTTCGTATAGGGTATTTTTTTAAAGAATCCAGCAATGACACGGGGTTAAAATTCCCCATATTCCCCTTTTTTCAAATTAGGGAATTTTATTTTTATCGCCATTCGCCAAAACTATCCCCAACGAAACGCACAGCATTTCGTAATTTTCACTTAAAAGGGGTAAGACATGACAACACCAACGTATGTAAATGTTCCACAACTTGTACAAAGACAACCAGCTTTAACCATTGGCGGTGTGCGTGCATGGATATTCAACGAAAAAACCAATGGATTGGCAGAAAGTGGCGCGATTATCCGAATTGGTAAAAAGCCGATGATTAACGAGGAAAAATTCTTTGCATGGATTGAAGCGGGGGCTAAGTAATGAACATTTCAGCACAAATGCAGCAAACAATGTCATCAACTGAAATCGCGGCGTTGACTGGAAAAGAAAAAGGTCATGTTCACAGAGATATTCAAGAGCAAATCTTGAAAGGCTTATATGAAATAGATAATCCAAAAATGGATGATATTGAAATAAAAGGAATTTCTGTGATTCTTGATAACCGTGGTTACGTTTCGGAATATTGCCTCGATAAAGAACATACGCTCACTTTGATTACTGGTTACGACGTAAAAATGCGTCATGCAATTAACAAGCGTTGGTTGGAATTGGAAGAAGGAAAGCAAGCCGCTAAACCCATTGACCCGATGCAAGTGTTAAACGACCCCGCTGCAATGCGTGGCTTGCTTTTGACTTATGCAGAAACTGTGATTAAAAAAGATGCCGTGATTGCAGAACAAGCCCCAAAAGTAGCAGCATTAGAATTGTTATCGGGTTCAGAGGGTAGTTTATGCGTTCGTGACACAGCAAATTCTTTGGGGATAATGCCAAAAATTATCTAAGTGGATGGAGGCAAACAAGTGGGCTTATCGCAAGGCAGGTAAAAACAAAGACCTTGTGCCTTATCGATCTCGCATTCAATCGGGCATACTTGAATATGAACCAATTGCAATTCTACTTAATAACGGCACAAGCATAAGTAAATTACAAATGCGTATCACACCCAAAGGTTTAACCAAACTTGCCGTTATTTTTAGCAGTGGCGCGATTGGAGATACAAAATGACCTTGACCAAAGACAACCATCTCGCTATCCTTTGCCCACCTCAACACGAGGTCGGGTTTAGCGGCTCGTTTTTTAGAACAGGCGATAATACGCCGATAATCAAATCGGTTTTTTTATGCCTGCCATTTTTAGGACAGTCCAATTTTGGGCAGTTCAAATCCATTATGACGGCGTTGTTTGGGCAACCTTTATGGTTGGTCGTACCTGTTCACGATACCGCTAACCCACTCAACGCTGTCACCAGATTCTTAGCGGTTCTGCGTGACGGTTTTACCACTCTTAGAACAGGTATCACCGCATGAAAACTCAAAATTCAACACAAATCACAAGCGTAATCCGTCAACCAATTACGCCATTCACCCCAGATTTAAGCCACCGTTTTATTCATTTATTCAAAGACTATCGAGACATTAGCGATTCAATTCACTTGATGGTTGACCGTGCATCGGGAATTTTAGATTTACTTGCAACGCAATTTGAGC
>CAILJB010000047.1 GCA_903834465.1 uncultured Pseudomonadota bacterium
CGGTAACAAGGCAATTTGCGCCCCGTCGAACGCACAACCGCCTGCGGTCGAACCTGGTTTGGGTTTCGCGCAACCTGATTTTTCTTTCTTGTTATGCTCGCAAGCGGGTTCGTCTAATAATTCTGCAATGTCTTTACTAGTTTTCATGGCATCACTCCATTTCTTTTAATGAAGCTACTGCAACCAGCGTGCCACGAACTAATTGATTGATTTTATTTGATTTATTTGAAACTTGAATTGTAGGAAATGCGACAAAAAGGCAGTTTTTTAGGCAACTTTGTCGCATTATGTCGTGAGGTTTAATTACCTATTGCTAAATTCGTTTATTTTTAGATTAGAGTGCATTAGTAAAATCTCGAAGTAAGTTAAGCATTTCTTCAATGGATTGTGTTAGTTCCTCAGGCTCATATTCATTACTTTGCATAGTGGTGTTTTCTGGATGGTGAATCTTATTTCGGATAAAAGTTTGTAAGCTAACATCATAGGAATCTAGCGTGTTATCTCTTTTTTCTTTAGTCCATCTTTTCGATTTTCTAATACCTTGTTCAGTAATCCAATTTTCAAAGTCTTTTTCAAGAGGTTTGTTATTTTTTTCCTGTAAGTAACCATAAAGCTCATTATGAAATTCTACCGTTGGTAATTTATAAGCCTTGAAGTTGATTTCGCCCCATGTAGGACTCCAAGGAAACAACTTATCAATTGTTGCCGATTCCACATGAGAAGAATCTCCATTTTTAGTAAATATATGCAACCCTATATTTTTTAAATGATTAGATGTTAAAAAATAAGGCGAATGTGTTGTTAGAAATACTTGCCTTGTTTTTGCAATTTCTAATAGAGCTTTTAAGAGCTTTTCTTGTCCTTTAGGGTGTAAACAAATTTCGGGTTCATCGATGAATAAATAAAACGGTTTTTTCAAATTGTCATCATCTGGATGTTTTGTTAATTCTTCTGCATAAACTTGAAGCAACGCTAAAACGACTGCTCTTTGCATTCCATTTCCTTTTTCATCCATTGATGTGTTAATTCCATCATTCACTCTAATTGTTGTATTTTTGAAAAAAGATTCAATTTTCAATTCATCGAAATGGAATTTAATTGTTGCATCACCGAATTGGTCAGAAAAAATGGCTTGAACGCGCTGTTCAATTTGTAAAAGTTCTTTTCTCAAGCCTGAATCATCATCATTAAATATCTGATTAAATTTTGTTTTAAACGCTCCGTAGTCTTCCGTTTCCACAAAACCATTGACGATTTCCTTTAGTAAATTTCCACATATAGTTGTAGAACCAAATGCGGCTTCATCATTTGGGTTTGTATCTGCCCATACAAAATTAGCTTCAAACATTTTTTTTATTGGAGCATCAATTCCTGATTCATTTTTGCATTTTTGGGTTATGTTATCCCATAACAAAACATTTTTAACTTCGTTAGTTGACCTAGATATTTTGAATAAAAATTTTCCATTATCGTCTTGATAAGGATATTTTTTGAAAATAGCTTTCTTGTTATCTTGAGCAAAAAAATCTATGGTTTCATGCACATTCCCAATAAAAGTCAGTGTTACTTCTGCGTGGTCAGAATTATTTTTATTTTTAATGTTATCTATATTTTTTTTTGTTCCATTTCTAACAAAATCAATTGCTTCAAAAGCGGTTGATTTGCCAGTGTTATTTTCGCCCACAAATATATTCAAACCACTACCGATGTTACCATTGGGGATATTAAATGTGATTGGATTTATATTGCCGTTAAAACTTTTAAAATTTGAAATTATTAGTTCTTTTATAAACATCTTATAGTCCTCAGATTCACCTACACCTTCCAGCTCATCAAGGGCGGCAACAAAAAATTATCACCTAGTTTTTCAAAGGGGTAGATTTATTTTAAAATTCCAATTTTTTTATTAAAAATTGGTGCAATCTTTTAAGTTAAACGTCTCTTTCTTGTATAGTAGGCGATAATTTTCACGTTATGTAAAGTTTAATTAGTCTAAAGTGTATCAAGAACTGGTTTAGAATGTGGGCGAAAAAGAGGATTTGGTTAATTTTCAGGAGAACAAAATGCCAGAAATAAGTAGATTTTACGGAATCATTATCCGAATGTATTTGATTGATAATGAACACCCACCGCAACACATTCATATTAAATACGGTGAATATGAGGCGGTGATGGAGCTTACAAATTTGAACATCATCGAAGGTATGTTACCGAAAAAATGTCGGCAATTAGTACGCGAATGGGCTGAAATTCACCAAGATGAACTTATTGAAATGTGGAATACACAAAACTTTCACCATATTGAACCGTTGGAATAAAGTCATGAAACTCAAAAATTTCACCCAAAAAGAGGGTTATAAATTCCAATTAGTTTTTGAGAATGGTGAGATTAAAGAAACCGATTTAAAAAATTTGATTGGTCATCATGTCAGTTTAGATGATGTCAAAACAGCTCGAATTGATTCTGAATGGGGATGTTTAGAATTTAAAAATGGCATGGTTGATATAAACCCGAAGACGTTATACAAAGCAGGTTGATTTTTAAAATGGAGAATAAAAAATGAATAAAGCCACAATTTCAACACTCGAACTTCAAAAAGTAATTCAGACAACACAAGCGATTGAAGGTTATAAACAAACTAATCCTGACGTTGTAGAGCGCGTGAAACAATTACGAGTACGTTATGGCATCAAAGTATCACCTCGAAAATAGTGGGATTTATTTAGCGAATACGGATATTCCACGCAATAAATTGGGTATTACTGACAGTGAGGAGTTGCACGAGTTGGAGCGTGAATTACTTGAGGAAGCGTATCTAATTTTTCACGATGAACTTGATGATGAGACGGTTTTTGATGAGAAGTATTTTAAGTCGTTGCATCGCAGAACATTTGAAAATTTGTATGAATGGGCAGGTGAATATCGACGTTTCAACATGGTGAAAGGTGGTTCACGTTTTTGCCAAGCCGCATTTTTAGAAAGTGAATCCAGAAAATTGTTTAACAAATTTGCAGGAATGGATTATCTAAAAAATGCTGAAAAATTGTCAAAAGTTGAATTCGTTAATCAACTAGCCTATTTCAAAGGTGAGCTAATCACGTTGCATCCATTTTATGAATTAAATGGCAGAAGCACACGCTTATTTATCGATATGATTACGGCTTATAACGGTTATGGTTTCGTGGATTATTCGACGGTTACACCATCTGAATATATTGCCGCATCGATTGATTGCGTACAATTTGCAAATTGTGACGCAATGGCGAAGATTATTAGTGATGGATTGGGCGTTTTGAAAACAGAGAATAAATGATGCCAGCAATTATATTCACAACAACACCCGCATCGGAATCATCGCCGAAAAACTAAACCCGTGTTTTCGATAAAACCGCTGTGCGGATTCATTCGCCAAATCGGTAAGTAATGTAATGCGATGACAATCATGCAAACGCGCGGTTTCAATGGTTTGTTTTAAAAGTTGCGAACCAATGCCATTGCCACGTTGCGTTGGCGCGATAACTAAATCTTCCAGCAATGCCACCCGCTGTCCAAGTGCAGTGGAAACTGTAAAAAGTAAATTTACCATCCCCACAATTTGATTTTTCTGACGCGCAACCAAAATCAGCCCAACATCAGGATTATCTAAAATCTGCGCCAAACCGCGACGTTGCGCTTCTTCATCAGGTTGAAAATCGGCTTCTTGTGAAAATAACAGCGCGAGCAATTCACACAACGCTGGAATATCAGAAGTCGTTGCGAGCGTAATTTCCATCACACGTTATACGGACTGGCAATCCAATCACGCAAAACCGCTTCGTCACGTTCTGGCAAATACGAAAAATCGCCCGAAATATCACGATAAACCGCTTCTGCACTGTCTGTTGAAACCATTTTCCCTTTGAGCATATAAAAAAACCACGCAAACGCATACCCCGCTTGCCGATCAAAGCGCGTAAGAATGTTGCTTAACGCCGTGCCTTTTTTACCTGCAAAATCTTCTAAATGTGGCAAATTCGTGGTTTCGATATTGATAATTTCGGCATTCACGATTTGTTCACCAAACCGCCCCGTGTGACGATACGGGCGAATAATCCAGTTTTCAGAAAGGTGTTTCGTTTGTCCCGCACTGCTGCGATTCCAATCATCCATAAAACGTTGCACAGGATGTTCGGACACATTGCGTTCGTTAATGACTTCCATAAAAATCGCGACATCAGTTTTGCGACGATACACATAACGCGCTTGTCCAAACGCCAGCGGCTCAACGCACAATGGATGCAATGGGTCGATAAATTCTTCTAAATCTTCAGGCGGATTCGCTTCGTCTGCGAGCAATCGGTCGCTGACTTCGTGAATTTTATCGATTTCAATCAAGGTAAAATCTTCGGCTTTTTCACCCGTTTGCACGACAAAATACAACGTGCGACCAGTCTTTTTTGTCGCAATCAATTTTTGTTCGAGCGTGTGGTCGATGAGCGTTTGCAGATTTTGTCCGCATTCAATATAGGTTCGTTCCGCCCATTCGACTAAATCTTTCGCAAGCCGTGTGCCTTGCGCGTCAACCACGCCGCCCAATTGATACCACTCATCACCTGTCAACGCTAAACGCACAGGATAATCGGGAATTAACGCCTGTAAGGCATTGAGTAACACGGCGTTATTTTTATCAGGGACAAGTTGTTTGCAAGATTGCGTAATCGTTTGCCCTGCGAGATTAAGTTTAGGTTCAATCATTGTTTTCTTCCGATTGAGTTGTGGGATTTAGACGTTGTTGCACGACTTCACGCACATCGGGTTCGGGGTCATTTGCCAATATGCCAAGTTCGCTGCAATCCACTTTTAACGCGACGGTATAACGCACCACCCAATCTTCATCGTCGATTAAAACGACCGCATCTTCGGGCGACATGCGTTCAGCAATAATACGTCGCACCGCAGGCGAGCTGTCGTTTGCCATCAGTCCCAAACTCACTTCGGGCAAACGTTCGGCGACTCTTTTGCGAACTTGCAAATCCTCGTCTTTGATAAAACGAAACAATCGCCCAATCGGCAAGCGTTTCACAATCGTCAAACGCACAATGTAATCGGGGTCGGTGGCGAGTTTTTCGAGATGGCTAAACTCGATTCTATCCGCCACCGTCATACGAACTTCGCGGTCTAGGTCGTTTAAAAAACAAGTGATTTGTTGTGGTGGCAAACGATAAGCGATGACGCGACGCACGACTTCATCTTCGTCTTCGATTAAAGGGGGTAAAAATTTGATAGGCGCGTAACGTGCAGCAATGGCGCGGCGTTCCCAAAAAGGGTCTTTAAGATATTGGACGGCGTATTCAGGATTGAGGCGAAAAAAACGATCGATTTGCCGCCCACTTTCGACAAAAACGCAAATGTCAGCGGGAATGCAACGTCCCATTAACAAGGTTTTGCCGCGAAATGGACATAAACGGCAATCTGCAACGGGGATATTTACAATCGATTCATCAGCCACAACGCCACCTAATCATCAATAACTTCGGCAACGAGTACGCCCGAAGCGTCTTCATGATTTTTGGTTAAACACAAACAATGTTCCCGACCATCGATAAGATATAAATTAAAACGGGAATTTTCCAATTTTGGCGAAACACCTGAAACGTCATCATCCATGCAATAAGTAAAATGAATGTCTGGAAATTGCACTCGCAAAAACGTGACGATTGCATCATTTAAGGGTTGCCCTTCAAGACGATTTGCAATGGTTTGTAATTGCTCTGTTGTAATCATCACCAATTCTCCAAACGAAATTTAAGGATAAGTTTAATGCACCTCCCCCCAGCCCTATCGGGCTGCCCCCTCCAAAGGGGGCGAAAGATTAAAAGCAACAACTTTTGCTTTTTACTGGTTTGCCCCCTTTAGAGGGGGCGGCGCAACGCGCGGGGGAGGTGCTTTAAAGCGGTAAAATACAATTATCAATCGGACACACTTTTACGCATTGTGGCACATCGAAATCACCGTTACATTCAGTACAGGTTTTTTTATTGATTTCAAAAACAACTGCGCCTTCTTTGATTGAATCGGTAGGGCATACGGGCAAACAATCACCGCAAGAAATACATTCATCAGCAACAATATATAAAGACATGACAGCCTCCTAAGTTATAAACGTTTTGCTTGTAGGGTTAGAGGAATTTTGGGCGGCGCGTCGAGAATTTCAAAAAAGTATTTTGAACCATCACCTAATACCACCTCACCACCCCATTTGTCTGGACTGTCAAATTCCAAGGATTCAATGGTTTCTTCCAAATCTTTTTTAGCGACGTAAAACAGTAATTTACCGTCTTCACGCTTTCTTAACATGACGCTGGGCATGGCAACCTCCAAATGAATAAATCGGGCTAAAGCGTTTAAGCTCTAACCCGACACAATGTGTAACTAGCGAATTAAATCGTGGTTATAATCGGTTGTACCCATACCACGAGTATCATCATCCAATTTTTCAAGCACCGTATTCACTAAGGTCGTCAACATATACATGCCGCCTTCATAACCTAACGTCGTCATACGATGTAAATGGTGACGGTCGAAAATTGGGAAACCTAAACGAATCAATGGCACTTCAAACTCTTTACCTTTATGCAACGTGTCACGTTGAATAAATTTCGCGTAAGAGTTACCAATCATGAAATCAGGTTTGTTGGTGAACATAAGTGAACGGAAATGCCACAAGTCACAACCAATATGTACGGTCGCACTTTGACCATAAGGTGACGCTTTCAACACTTCTTCGCACGCTTTTTTCCAACGTTTGTTCGCGTGATTCACGAGAACGTCAGTGACTTCAACGCCTAATTCAAGCAAGAATTTCGTCATACCTAATGCAAAGTCAGCATCGCCGTAAAGCGCGAATTTTTTGCCATGTAACCAAGCGTGTGAGTCAGTAATCATGTCCACAAAACGACCACGTTCAAGTTCTAATGATTTAGGAATTGGCTTACCTGTCAATTCAGAAATTTCCATTAAGAATTTGTCTGTCCATTCCAAACCCATTGGAATTTCGAGTTTTGGAGCTTTTTGATGCCAAGTGTCTTGCACCAATTTTTTAGTTTTTTCTAACTGCCAAGGTTGCAACAACACGGTGGTAATCGCATTCGGTGCATCTTTGATTTCTGCTTGGGTTGTACCGCCTGAATACATACGGAATTCACCGTCTGCTGGCGTGTCTAACACTTCTGATGGGTCGCTGAGTAATGAATAATCCACACCCATTTCGTTCATCATGCGTTTGATAACACGGAAGTTACCTAAATACGTTTCAAAACCTGGTACAAAGTTGATTTTGCCATTAGAACCAACTACTTTGTCTTCCATGTGATTCAGGGTGAAATAACGTCCCATCCCTTCAAACATGTTGTCCCAGCCTGTTGTATGGCTACCGACAAAACTTGGTGTGTGAGCAAAAGGCACTGGATAATCTTGCTCAATGTAGCCTTCTTTTTTCGAGTTGTTGATGAACGCATTTAAGTCGTCACCAATAACTTCTGCCATACAAGTTGTTGAAACGGCAATGATGTCTGGTTTGTAGAGAGCTTTAGCATTTTCAAGCCCAGCCATCATATTTTTTTGTCCACCAAATACCGCCGCATCTTCGGTCATCGAATCCGATACACATGAAATCGGTTCTTTGAAATGACGGTTAAAGTATGAACGGAAATACGCCACGCAACCTTGTGAACCATGAACATAAGGCAATGTTTTTTCAAAACCTAATGCACATAACACCGCGCCAAGTGGTTGGCAGGCTTTCGCTGGGTTGACCGTTAAGGCTTCACGTTCAAAGTTTAATTTTTGATATTCTTCAGTTGTCGTCCATTGGAAGACTTCTTCGATTTTGTCTTGTGGATGACGTTCTTCGTATAACGCCTGTTTATTAGCTAGATTTTCTTTATATTCGTCGTTGCGAAATAAAGGGTAGCTCATTTGAATGTTTTCGACATCTTGGCTCATGATTCTTCTCCTAACGTGCCACTAATCTGTGGACTGCGTTCATTGGATTATGTTGGGTTACGGCATTAGCGAGGCGCGTAACCCAACCCTAAAAATTACGCTACCGCTTTTACGGCTTCATTTTGAGCAGTCTCGGTTTTCCAAGGTGCTTTAATGTTTTTCCAGCAAGGATTATTGATAGTCATATCCATGTCACGCGCGAAAATGGCAAAGCCGTCGTAACCATGATATGGGCCTGAATAATCCCATGAGTGCATTTGTCTAAATGGCACACCCATTTTTTGGAAGATGTATTTTTCTTTTACACCTGAACCAACCAAATCGGGTTGTACTCTTTTCACAAACTCTTCGAATTCGTAGCCTGTCACATCGTCATAAAGCAATGTGGCATTACCCATTTCTTTGATAGTACGGTCGTAGTCGTCGTTATGCGCGAATTCGTAACCAGTACCAACCACTTCCATGCCTAAATCTTCATAAGCACCGATAACGTGGCGTGGACGCAAACCACCGATGTAAAGCATTACACGTTTGCCTTCTAAACGTGGTTTGTATTTCGCAATAACTGCTTCGTATTCAGAAGTGTAACGAGCGATAACTTTTTCTGCGCCAGCTTGGATTTTTTCGTCGAAAAGTGCCGCAATTTTGCGTAACGATTCAGCAATTTTCGTTGGACCAAAGAAGTTATATTCAATCCAAGGAATGCTGTACTTTTCTTCCATGTGACGTGCGATGTAGTTCATCGAACGATAGCAATGGATTAAATTGAGTTTTACTTTTGGGGTTTTTTCGATTTCAGCAATTGTGCCGTCACCTGACCATTGCGCCACAACACGCAAGCCCATTTCTTCTAACAATGTTCTTGAAGCCCACGCATCGCCGCCGATGTTGTAATCACCAATCACCGCTACGTCATAAGGCGTGGTTTCAAAACTGTTGTCACCATCACGATTTTCTAAAACCCAATCACGAATTGCGTCATTTGCAATGTGATGACCTAATGATTGCGACACCCCACGGAAACCTTCGCAACGCACTGGCACAACAGGTTTTCCTGTTTCTTTTGCTGCTTTTTTAGAAACCGCTTCGATGTCGTCACCGATTAAACCGATTGGACATTCTGATTGAACTGAAATGCCTTTGTTTAAGGGGAATAATTGTTCGATTTCCAACATGATTTTGGCGAGTTTTTTATCGCCACCGAAAACGATGTCGTTTTCTTTGAAATCAGACGTGAAGTTCATTGTGCCGAACGTATTTACGCCTGTTGTTCCGACATAATAGTTACGACGACCCGCGCGTGAATACTGACCACAGCCCACTGGGCCGTGGGAAATGTGAATCATGTCTTTAATTGGCCCCCAAACCACACCTTTTGAACCCGCGTAAGCACAACCACGAATGGTCATAACGCCAGGTAAAGATTTACGGTTTGACGTGATACATTTGTTAGCTTTTTCAAGGCTGGTGTCGTTCACGGCTAAATGTTTAGCGCGGTCTTTTTGAGCTTTTTCTGGATAAACTTCAAGCACTTCTTGGATGAGGGCTTCAGTTTCTTCTCTTGTCATGGCTGCCATGATGTTATCCTCCGATGGTTGCTGGTAATCCCCAGACAAACCTAATTGAGAAAACGATGTGAATGGGTTGAGTTGGCACTCGCAAACTCAACCCACGTTTTTTTATTACGCTTCTGCTGCCGCTGTTTTACCAACGATGCTTTCGTCAACTTCTTCCATTACACCGAATTCCATCAACAAGTCTTCTAACTCGTCCATAGTGATAGGTGTTGGAATGATGAAGTTTTTGTTTTCGTTGATTTTTCTCGCTAAATCACGATATTCATCAGCTTGTTTTGCAGTGGGTTCATACTCAATAACAGTCATACGACGAATTTCAGCACGTTGTACAACGTTATCGCGTGGCACGAAATGAATCATGGTTGTACCCAATTTTCTTGCCAATTCCATAATCAATTCGTCTTCACGAGCGCATTGACGTGAATTACAAATCAAACCTGCTAAACGAACGCTGCCGGAGTTTGCGTATTTCACGATACCTTTAGCAATGTTGTTTGCTGCGTACATCGCCATCATTTCGCCTGAACAAACGATGTAGATTTCTTGCGCTTTGTTTTCACGAATTGGCATAGCGAAACCGCCACATACCACGTCGCCTAATACGTCGTAGAAAACGAAGTTTAAATCGTCGGTATATGCGCCTTCTTCTTCTAAGAAGTTAATCGCCGTGATAACACCACGACCTGCACAACCTACACCTGGCTCTGGACCGCCTGATTCAACGCATTTGATGTCTTTGTAACCGACTTTTAACACGTCTTCTAATTCTAAATCTTCAACGCTACCGGCATCTGAAGCCATTTGCATAATAGAGTTTTGCGCTTTTGCATGAAGAATCAAACGAGTTGAATCCGCTTTTGGATCACAACCAACAATCATTACTTTGTGACCTTGTTCAGCTAACGCTGCCACTAAGTTTTGGGTTGTTGTTGATTTACCGATACCACCTTTACCGTAAATAGCACATTGACGTAATTTCGCCATGATCTTCTCCTCAAATAAACTTTTAGGGGTTGTTGTGAAAAATTAAAACTCGTTAATACGCTTAGGTAATAGCAACCGCTGTGCCAACGAAAAATAATGATTTAACATATTGATTTAAAAGAGAAATAAAATTTATTTTATTGTGCAAATTGGTAGCATTCCGCACATTTTGTGGGAAAATGTTAGGTAAGCAACAGAACAAAACAATTGTGTCGTAAATGAAAGCGCGTTGTGCGAAATCGAACAATTTTTCAAGGTATAAATGAGAAAAAACTGTTTGATTTCTATAGCTTTGTCGATTTTCAAACAAGCTGGATTGATTATTGCACCTGCGAGGTAATTACCTATTTTAATAATCAACAAAGGAGTTACTTATGTTTAACGATGTTTTTTCAGAAATTCTTACGGGACTTCATAATAATGAAGTGGTGCCTTATTTAGGCGCGGGGGTTTTATTTGATGTAAAAAGTAAATTGAATGGTTTGCCAATGCCTGCGGACAGTGACAGTTTGATTTTAGCCATGAACGGTGGAAAGCCGATGGCTCCGAAATTGATGTATGAATTCCCACGCGCGGCGATGAATCAAGAATTAAAAAAAGGACGTAATTTTTTGACCAAATTTCTTGATAAAACTTACGGTGAATCAAAGTGGAGCAGGGCGGCAGTGCATGATTGGTTGGCGAGTTTTCAACCGAATTACGTTATCGACATCAACCGTGATACGCAGTTACAAGAAAGTTATGCCAACAAAAAACACACCTTAATTGTCGGACTGGCGCGAATTGCGGCAACGCCATTTCGTTTTAAAATTTTTCATTATGATGGTGAAAAATACGCCGAAATTGAACAAACCGCTGTGGATACCAGTTTGCCGATTTTGTTTAAACCCATGGGAACGCCTATTCCTGAATCGAATTACATTGCATCTGATGCTGATTATGTCGATTACATTACTGAATTGATGGGGGGATTTGCGATTCCTGATTTTTTGAAAGAATATCGCAAAGGCAAAAAATATTTGTTGTTTGGTTTGCCACTTTGCCGTGATTCTGAACGGATGGTAATGAGTGATATTGTGTATTCTGCCAATGAACCGAAAGGTTGGTTTTTGCGGAAAAATCCAACGCCCAAAGAAATTCGTTATTCCGCAAAAATGGGGTTTGAATTGATTGAAGCCGATTGCCAGGATTTCTTGGATTTTGTGAAAGCGAACTAACGGTACTAATCACAATGTAACAAAAGCTTCAATTTGAACAAACAAATTGGAGCTTTTGTTTCTGATAATGTTACCAACACTTTTATGCGTTATAATGTCGCTAATTCCACTTTAAGTTTAAGCAAAACGCATGAGTTCACCTTCTCCCTCCCCGATTGATTTTGACGCGATTAAACAATTAACCCTCAATGAAGCGAAAGCGGTTGATAAATTGATTATTGACGAGCTACGTTCCGATGTAATTTTGATTAACGAAATCGGACGTTATATTGTTGGCAATGGCGGCAAACGTTTACGTCCGATGTTGTTACTGCTCGCTGCAAAAGCCTTAGGTGATGTGAGCCAAAACCATTTAATTCTCGCGGCGGTGATTGAATTTATTCACACCGCAACACTTTTACACGATGATGTGGTCGATGAATCGGATTTACGCCGTGGCAAAGAGTCTGCAAATGCAGTTTGGGGCAATGCCGCAAGTGTGTTGGTCGGCGATTATTTGTATTCTAGTGCGTTTGAAATGATGGTGAGAACCAACAATATGCGCGTGATGGGACTTTTATCCAAAACAACCACAGCCATTGCGGAAGGCGAAGTATTGCAACTGCTCAATTGTAATAATCCAGAAACCACCGAAGCAAAATATTTAGAAGTCATTGCGAGAAAAACAGCGATTTTATTCAGTGCTGCAACACAGCTCGCCGCCATCATTTCAGGTTCAGATGCTGACATCGAAACCGCATTGGCGCAATATGGACAACATTTAGGTATCGCTTTTCAACTGATTGACGACGCGCTTGATTACAAAGCCAGCTCAGCAGAATTAGGAAAAAATTTAGGGGATGATTTAGCCGAAGGCAAACCAACTTTACCGTTAATTTACGCGATTCAAAACGGAACGCCTGAAGAAGCGACGATTATTATTGATGCAATTAAAACCGGCAATCGAGACGTTTTCAATGCCGTGTATGCCGTTGTTCAACGCACACAAGCTATCACTTACACTGAGCAACGCGCTGATGAAGAAGCCCAAAAAGCTATTGATGCGCTCGCCATTTTACCAGAATCAGATTATAAAAATGCGCTGATTTTATTGGCGAAATTTGCAGTCCAACGCAATTATTAAACCTATTGATTATTTACAAAATGTAGATTTTTAACTATCGGTTTTATGAAATATCCCGCATCGTTTCGTAACCTTGTTTTTCGGCTTTTATGTTTATTTGCATTGTTACTGATAACAATTTTAGAAGTTGGTCCTGTTCCAATTTCAGGTTTAGGTCTGATGTGGGTGGTATTATTTCGACCTCGATGGTTCTACAATTTAGTACAAAAAATTTATCACAAATGACTATTTCAATAGTCGGAACGTAATTACAAAACAACTGAATGGAGCGATGTATGTCGTGGAATGAACCAGGTGGCGGTAAAAAAGACCCGTGGAGCGGTCGGGGTGATGATAAAGACACGCCTGAATTAGATGAAGCAATCCGCTCGCTGCAAAATAAATTAGAGCAAATTTTTGGTAGCAACAATGGTGAAAATCCAAATGGTGACGGTTTTTCGGGAAATTCACTCAAAGGGTTAGGTTTACTCGTTGCGGGTGCTGCCGTTGTTTGGGGATTAAGTGGTTTTTATATTGTCGATGAAGGAAATCACGGTGTTGAAACCCGTTTTGGAAAATACGTTGGCACAACCCAAGCGGGTTTAAATTGGCACTTGCCCGCCCCAATCGAACAAGTCACGTTAGTAAACGTTAAACAACAACGTTTTATCGAAGTCGGTTATCGCAGTAACGGGAGTGGCGACCAATCAATTGGCGGTTCTGTTCCGAAAGAAGCGTTAATGCTTACCAAAGATGAAAATTACGTCGATGTGCGTTTAGCCGTGCAGTATCAAGTCAAAGACGCAAAAGCCTTTGTGTTTAATGTGGCAAATCCTGCCGCGACGCTAAAACATGTCACAGAAAGCGCACAACGTGGCGTTATCGGCGGTAGTACGATGGATTTTGTTTTAACCGAAGGACGCGGTGAAATCGTCGCCCAAATTAAAAAAGAAATTCAAGAAGTGATGGATAATTACAATTCCGGTATTCAAGTCACCAGCGTGAATTTACAAGACGCGCAACCCCCTGAACAAGTGCAAAATGCGTTTGCTGATGCGATTAAAGCCCGCGAAGATGAACAACGTTTAATCAACGAAGCGCAAGCCTACGCAAATGATGTTATTCCAAAAGCGCGTGGTGCGGCTGCGCGTAAAATGCAGGAAGCAGAAGGTTATAAAGAACAAGTATTAGCGCAAGCGCAAGGCGAAACGAGTCGTTTTTCACAATTACTCACCGAATACAGCAAAGCACCTGAAGTGACTCGCAAACGTTTGTATATTGATGCAATGGAATCTGTTTTAAGCAATACAAATAACGTGATTGTGGATGTTAAAAATGGCAGTAATGTGATGTATTTACCACTTGATAAATTGGCGCAAACGCCAAATATTGCGCCCATTTCGACAACGCCTGCACCAGCAGTTTATACCAATGTGGAGCAGCCACCGTCGATAGTTCCCCAAAATGCACCATTGCCTGTCCCTAGCATTGACCACACAAATGGTCGTGGTCGCCAAAACGATATGAGAGGACGTTAATATGAATACAAATCAAATCGTATTCGGCGTAGCAAGCGTTTTTTTAATTGGCATGATGAGTGTTTTCACGGTCAGTGAAGGCGAAAAAGCGATTAAATTTCAACTCGGCGAAATCGTAAAAGACGATTATCAAGCGGGGTTACATGTTAAATTACCGTTGATTAACAATATCAAGCATTTCGATGCTCGAATCCAAACGATGGATTCAAAACCGGAACGTTTTTTGACTGCTGAAAAGAAAAATGTCATTGTCGATTCATTTGTAAAATGGCGCATTGGTGATGTGAAAACGTTTTATACCGTGGTGGCAGGCGATATTGACCAAGCGAATTTGCGTTTAGATCAGATTATAAAAGATTTATTCCGTAGTGAATTTGGCAAACGTAATATTAAACAATTGGTTTCGACTGATCGCAGTGAAATTCGGGAATTATTGATTAAAAACTCGAAAGAACTTTCAGCTGCATTAGGCATGGAAATTATTGACGTGCAGGTGATGCGTATCGATTTGCCTGAAGAAGTGAGTAGTTCGGTTTTTCGTCGCATGGAAGCAGAACGTGAGCGAGTTGCGCGTGAGTTTCGTTCCGAAGGCGCAGAAGCGGCTGAACGAATTCGTGCTGACGCGGACAGACAGCGTGTCGTGACCTTGGCAAATGCGTATCGTGATGCTGAAAAATTGCGCGGTGAAGGCGATGCGACCGCCGCTGAAATTTACGCGAAAGCCTATACTCAAGACAGCGAATTCTTCACGTTTTATCGCAGTTTGAATGCTTACAAAAAAACCTTTACTAATTCCAGTACGCTGGTGTTAGAACCGAATTCTGATTTTTTCCAGTATTTTAAAAATCGAAAATAAGTTTAAGGTTAAGAAAGCCTTTTAGTTAAAAATAAACGCTCCGCAATTCAACGGGGCGTTTTGTTTGAATGGAAAAAAGAATGCAACAAAATGCTTGGTTATTGCCAGAAGGCATAGACGAATTACTCCCTGATGAAGCGCAACGACTAGAAATTCTACGCGCCAAGTTATTAGATACTTTCGCCAGTTGGGGTTATCAATTGGTTGTGCCTCCGTTTATCGACTTTTTAGATTCGCTGTTGACGGGTTCAGGACATGAATTAGATTTACAAACGTTTAAATTAACCGATCAAATCAGCGGCAAAATGCTCGGTGTTCGCGCAGATATGACACCGCAAGTAGCACGAATTGACGCGCATAATTTAAAACACGAACATCCAACTCGTTTGTGTTATGTCGGGACAATTTTGCACACACGCGGCGATGCGCTGGAAAAATCCCGCTCACCCATGCAAATTGGCGCAGAACTTTACGGTCACGCAGGTAAGGAAAGTGATTTAGAAGTGATTCGTTTGATGCTGGAAATGCTCGCAATGTCTGGTGTTTTGAATGTGCATTTAGATTTGGGTCACGTTGGAATTTACCGTGCGTTGGCAGAAGAGGCAAATTTAACGCACATTCAAGAAAGTGAATTATTTGATGTGTTGCAACGCAAAGCCCGCCCTGAATTAAAAGATTTACTCGAAAGTTATAATTTGACGAATGATTTAAAAATCGCGTTGTTGAAATTGCCTGAATTAAACGGCGATAAAACCGTTTTAGCAAAAGCACGCGAGTTATTCAAATCTGAAAATGCTCAAAAAGCGTTAGACGATTTGGACGCAATTTCAACCGCTTTGGCGCGTTATTTTCCTTCTCTTTCAATCAGTTTTGATTTAGCAGAATTGCGTGGTTATCACTATCACACGGGCGTTGTGTTTGCCGCATTTGTACCGACAATCGGTAAAGAAATCGCACGC
>CAILJB010000048.1 GCA_903834465.1 uncultured Pseudomonadota bacterium
ACGAAAAAAACAACCAAAAGAAAAAGACAATTGCGCTCGCCAAACCATGTACACGCTTCAGATTTACGCATGGCAAACCGCATGATTCCTTACCTTTAATAATCGGAGATAAATCATGCCTAGAGTAAAACGTGGCGTTACAGCCAGAGCAAGACACAAAAAAATTCTTAAACAAGCAAAAGGTTACTACGGCGCAAGAAGCCGCGTTTATCGCGTTGCAAAACAAGCGGTAATCAAAGCGGGTCAATATGCGTACCGCGATCGCAAACAAAGAAAACGTCAATTCCGTGCATTATGGATTGTGCGTATCAACGCGGCATCGCGTATGTTCGGCATTTCTTACAGCCGTTTAATCAACGGTTTGACGAAAGCGAACGTGAAAATCGATCGTAAAGTCTTGGCGGATATTGCAGTTCGTGATATTGACGCATTCGGTAAAATCGCTGAAATTGCCAAAGCAAACGTTAGTTCGCTTTAATTTTCAGTTTCGGTTTTAACCCTAAAAATCTGCCTGACTTGAAATAGTGGGCAGATTTTTTTGTATATACAGATACCTAAAAACATATATTTTTTAAACTTACCGCGAGTTTTCCCGTGTCCGCTAATTTAGAAGCTCTTACCGCACAGGCATTAGACGCGCTTGCTGCCACCACTGATTTGACTAGCCTTGATGCTATTCGTGTCCAGTATTTAGGTAAAAAAGGCATTTTTACCGCTCAAATGAAAGAACTCGGCGCATTGCCACCCGAAGAACGCCGCGACGCTGGGCAAGTTATCAATCAAGTCAAAGATGCGTTTCAAGAAAAATTGGACGCAAAAAAAATCGAACTCGAACAAGCCGCTTTAGCGGCGCGATTAGCGAGTGAACGCATTGACGTAACACTTGCAGGTCGCGGACAAAAAGTGGGTGGTTTGCATCCCGTGACAACGACATTGCGCCGCATTAACAAAATTTTTGCAAGCGTGGGTTTCCAAGTCGTCGAAGGCCCTGAAATTGAAGACGATTATCATAATTTTGAAGCCTTAAACATTCCTGCCCATCATCCCGCACGCGCGATGCACGATACGTTTTATTTTGACGTACACCGCGTTTTGAGAACGCATACCTCACCCGTGCAAATTCGGGTGATGGAATCTGAACAACCACCGTTGAAAGTGATTGCACCAGGTCGCGTTTATCGTTGCGATTCGGACATTACGCACACGCCGATGTTTCACCAAGTCGAAGGTTTTCTAGTCGATACCGATGTAAGTTTTGCGGATTTGAAAGGCGTGGTGTATGAATTTTTACGCGCGTTTTTTGAAAAAGATATTCAAGTTCGTTTCCGTCCGTCTTATTTTCCATTCACCGAACCGTCTGCCGAAGTCGATATTGAATGCGTCATGTGCGGAGGCGAAGGTTGCAGAGTTTGCTCTCACACAGGCTGGCTCGAAGTGATGGGCTGCGGCATGATTCATCCTGAAGTTTTCAAAGCCGTCAAAATCGACAGCGAAAAATACAGCGGTTTTGCATTCGGAATGGGCGTAGAACGTTTAGCCATGTTGCGTTACGGCATTAACGATTTGCGGCTATTTTTCGAAAACGATTTGAAATTTTTACAACAATTTAACTAAGGCAGGGACGTTTATGAAAATTAGTGAATCTTGGTTAAGAACGTATGTTAATCCAGCAATCAGCACGGAAGAACTCGTTGCACAAATCACGATGGCAGGTTTGGAAGTCGATGCAGTCGAGCCTGTTGCAGCGCAATTTAGTGGCGTAGTCGTTGGTGAAGTATTAGAAACCGAACAGCATCCTGATGCAGACAAATTGCGCGTTTGCAAAGTCAATGTCGGCGAAGCAGAACCGTTACAAATCGTGTGCGGCGCGGCAAATGTGCGTGCAGGTTTGAAAATTCCTGCTTCGGTTATCGGCGCAGTGTTGCCTGGTGATTTCAAAATCAAAAAATCAAAATTGCGCGGCGTTGAATCGTTCGGGATGCTTTGCTCAGCAAAAGAATTAGGATTAGTCGCCGAAGCTGAAGGCTTAATGGAATTACCTGCTGATGCGCCTGTCGGCACAGATATTCGTGAGTATTTGCAACTCGATGACAACAGCATTGAAGTCGATTTAACCCCAAATCGCGCTGATTGCTTGAGTGTTGAAGGCGTGGCGCGTGAAGTTGCCGTTTTAAATCAAATGGCTTTGAATATTGCCGTAATTGAACCTGTTGCTGTTACACATTCAGAAAAATTAACCGTGACTGTTGACGCGGCACACGCTTGTCCACGTTATTTAGGTCGGTTAATTTCAGGCGTAAATAACAAAGCGCAAACACCGCTCTGGATGCAAGAACGCTTGCGTCGTAGCGGATTGCGTTCGCTCAGTCCATTAGTTGATGTGACCAATTATGTGCTGCTCGAATTGGGTCAGCCGTTGCACGTTTTTGACGCAGCAAAATTAGCCGGTGGTATTACTGTTCGTTACGCAACGAATGGCGAAACCTTAGAATTATTAAACAATCAAACGATTATGTTTGACGAAAAAAGTTTAGTAATTGCCGACGATGAAAGTGCATTAGCGTTTGCAGGCGTAATGGGGGGTAATTATTCGGCTGTTCATGAAGAAACAACCAAAGTCTTTTTAGAATGTGCGTTTTTCACACCGCTGGCGATTGCTGGCAAAGCGCGTCAATTTGGTTTGCATACCGATTCGTCACACCGTTTTGAACGCGGTGTGGATTTTGAATTGCAAAACCGCGCCATTGAACGTGCATCGCAATTGATTTTAGACATTTGCGGCGGGCAAGCGGGCGAAATTACCGATGTTACGACACAAGCAGAATTGCCGAAACGTGAGCCAATTTTATTGCGCCAAGAAAAACTCAATAAAATTTTAGGCATTCCGTTTGAAAATGAAATCGTCACAAGCATTTTGCAGCGTTTAGGAATGCACGTTACCGCGCAAGCTGACGGTTGGAAAATCACGCCCCCGAGTTTTCGTTTCGACATTGCTATTGAAGCGGATTTGATTGAAGAAATTGCGCGTATTTATGGCTACAACAATTTGCCTAACAATCAAATTTTAGTGCGTTCCGCGTTGAATCAAGCAACTGAAAACGTTTTAGATTTGGATCGCGTGAAAGATTTGCTCGTTGACTGCGGTTATCAAGAAGCAATTACTTACAGTTTTGTCGATGAGGCTTTGCAAAAAGCGATTGCGCCAAGTGCGGAGTTTATTCGTTTGCAAAATCCCATTTCTGCGGATTTGGCGGTGATGCGAACCACATTATGGGGCGGCTTATTAACAGCAGCCTTGCACAACACGAATCGTCAACAAACGCGCGTGCGTTTATTTGAATCGGGTTTGCGGTTTGTCCAAAAAGATGGCGAAACGTTGCAAGAGAAAATGTTGGCAGGTTTAGCATTAGGCAATGTTGCCACAGAACAATGGAGCGAAAAAGAACGCGCGGTTGATTTCTACGACGTGAAAGCCGATGTGGAGGCGATGTTTGCATTGACCGGTTATTCGGTACAATTTGTCGCTGTTTCACATGAAACCTTGCATCCCGGTCAAAGTGCAAAAATTTTGACTGAAACAGGTGAAATTGTTGGCTGGTTGGGCATGTTGCATCCCACGTTAGAACAACAACTCGGTTTTGAAACGCCGGTATTTTTATTTGAATTATCGCAAGATTTATTGCTCCAAAAACAACGTGCGAGTTTTAAATCGTTATCGAAATTCCCTTCGGTGCGCCGTGATTTAGCATTACTCGTTAAAGAAGACGTGAATGCGGGCGATATAATTGGGGCAATTCAATCGTGTTCAGAGCCATTGTTGCAAGATACGGTTATTTTTGATGTGTATCGTGGCAAAGGGGTTGAAGACGGTTATAAAAGTGTGGCGTTGAGTTTAGTGTTGCAAAATCAAGCACAAACGCTTACAGATACCGAAATTGATGCTATAGTTAGCACGTTCCTAGAGACCTTGACCCAAAAAACGGGCGCAAAATTAAGAGATTGAGTATGGCATTAACAAAAGCAGATTTCGCTGAAAATTTATTTGACGAATTAGGGCTAAATAAACGCGAAGCGAAAGATATAGTGGATCTTTTCTTTGAAGAAATTAAACGTTCTTTAGATCACGGTGAGCAAGTCAAACTTTCTGGTTTTGGTAAATTTGAATTGCGTGATAAAACCGGTCGTCCAGGACGAAATCCCAAAACAGGTAAAGAAATTCCGATTACGGCACGGCGCGTGGTGACGTTTAGATCGGGTCAAAAACTTAAAGCACGAGTAGAAGCGTATGCTGGAGCCGAGTAATAACAACGAATTGCCGGTTATTCCGGCGAAATGCTATTTTAGTATTGGTGAAGTGAGTGAATTATGCGGTGTTAAACCACATGTTTTGCGCTATTGGGAGCAGGAATTTACCCAAATTAACCCAGTAAAACGTCGCGGCAATCGCCGACATTATCAACGTCATGACGTGTTAATTATTCGGCAAATTCGGTCATTGCTTTATGAACAAGGCTACACCATTGGCGGTGCAAAAGCGCATTTGTCGAGTGCTGATGCTAAAAATGATTCGACTATTACCAAACAATTGATTCATCAAATGATTGGCGAATTGGAAGATATTTTAGAATTACTGCGTTAAATCTTTATCAACAAAAACACCGCAGCGATAACATTTTTCAATAAGTGTTATCGCTAATTTTGTTTTAGTCTAACCTCAAAATAATTATGACTTCACGCATTGCAACGGTTGAGCGCAACACGCTCGAAACTCAAATTACCATTACGCTAAATTTGGATGGCTCAGGTAAAACTGATTTTCAAACAGGCGTACCC